>NZ_JAUBTG010000014.1:0-125092 GCF_036702395.1 Microcoleus sp. D3_18_C2
TTTGCCCAAAAATAGCTCAAAACCTCTGCCCTAGTATTTTTGGGTATTTATACTCATTGCAAAAGTGACACGCTCCCAAAAGTCGAACCACCAGTCAGGCTTCTTCGATTCCTCCATCACACGATAGAAGTGGGAGTAGGAACACTCCAAAAGACCAATCAACGAGTAGCAGCAGCGGTAAAGCCAGCTATAAATGCACTGTGGAAATGGGCGTGCAATCAAATGTTCATGTAGATGAAACGCTAAGAGTGTTTGATGGGGGTTAAAGAAGGGCTATGGACGGCTAGTGGAGAGGGATTCTGTTTATTCCATTCCGCGGATACTTTTGTGACGTGTGGAACTAGAAACCATGCTGGGTACAGAATTTGCTGGGGTCTTAAGCTCAGATGATTTCAGCGTTTATAATGGTGGCACAATCACAGCTCAACAGAAGTGTCTAAGCTGTTGTGCATTTAAAACGCATATTGGTATAATATAACATAATGATATTCAGAAAAAGTGAATGCCTGCTAAAAACTTTCTCAGTTCCGAGACAAAGTAAACTCTGCAACAAGCATTAAAAGACCATGAGCATCCAGACATTCGACAAAGAGCGTTAATATTTTTATTACTAAACAACGGAAATACACAAGCTCAGACTGCTGAACTAATTGGATGTTCTCTCATAAAAGTTGCCTACGGTCGCATTCATGGTCATCCTGATAATTTAGACAGTTTTAAAGATAATAGGATGAAGGGTAATTACCGAAAAGCCACATAAAAATACATTGATTTACTTTTAGAAACAGTTGAAATAGAGCCTGAGAAATATGGTTATGAGTTCGGAATATGGACAACAGCTAGACTTGCAATACATCTAGGAGAGCAGACAGGAATAGAGCTGAGTAGTACCCAATTTAGGAGGATTTTAAACTCAAAAAAGTATGTTTTCTTTTCGGCTAAATCTAGCTTAGAGTCTAAGCAATATACGGTATAAAGGGGGTTGATTTAAAAATAAATTAGCGGAGTATTTAAAAATAGAAAAGTAATATCCAAACCTTTTGCAGGTATGGTTTTAGAACGATAGTGCATTTAGTTTAAGGGTGATTAGAAGGAAGAACTGGTGTATAAAAGTAACTCGAAGTAACATTCATAGGAGAGCGACGAAAAAGTCGTATTAATGTTATGGGTGGAGTAAGATATTAAGATAAAAAAAACGGGTATATTTTATTCCATCTGGGAATTATGCTAATTTTTATGCAGTGCTGAAAAAATTTTATGAAGATTTAAAAGCCGAGTGGATATTGCAAGTAAATTTAGCGGAAGACTTTCAAGATAAAGGCTGTAAGTTTGTGAGATTTTTGGACAACGCTAGTTTTCATATAAAAGCAGAGACTTTGCAGAAAATAGCGTCATAAATGCCGAATCTAATCATAGAGTTTTTGCCAAAATATAGCCCGGACTATAACGTAGTTGAATTAGTATGGCATTCCGCCAAGGAATATGTTGCTAATAGATTATTTGAATTGAAAAACTAGAATCACTGTTACATAAACTTTTAAATGAGGGCGGGCTAAGAGTGCCCAACCCTACTCCCTACAAGAAAATTTACTCTTTGTGGAAGAGGCCGGAAAGCTTGTTGTTAAGAATGATGCAATATTGTGGGAGTAATTGATATCTGCTGGCATTTTCCCCAAACCTGTAGAGGCGAGTTTTACCAACTATAAATTGCCTAAAATCAATAATCTCATAAACCCGCCCCCACCCGACGATAAAATGCTGGATAGAGAATTGTGCAAGATGTGCGAGTGAATTGATATCTTGTGCCGAACGCCACAATCAGCCAGATGTTTCAATCCTACAGCCGACTATTGCCACAGGTGCAACATATGAATTTATTAGATATATTAAACAAAGCTAGTTTTTTCTATAATAACGCTTATGGCTGTCAATTTCGCTACGTCCCCCGCTTCTAGTCTCAAACCAGAAGCCCAGAATATCTCAGCACTCAAACAAGTCTTCCAGACAATTGATGCCGATAGCTGTCCGGGTTCCTATAATTTTCATATGCACACAGTCTACTCTGACGGGCGATTGCAGCCAGAGAAATTGATGGAACAAGCCATAGCCCGCGGTCTCAAGGGCTTAGCTATCACCGACCACCACAGCACCGAAGGCTACGTTAAAGCTCAAATTTGGCTGGATAATTGGAAATTAAACCATCCTGACAAAAATAGTGAAGCACCTAGTCTCTGGACAGGCGCTGAAATTAATGCCGAATTGCTCAACAATGAGGTACACATTCTCTGTTACGCCTTCGATCCGCAAAATCCCAGTCTCAAACCTTACTTGCGAGGTAAAAGTACAGAAGGCACCTATTGTTATTCAGCAGCCAGGGTAATTGAAGCTATTCATGAAGCAGGAGGTTTAGCAGTTCTAGCACATCCTTGCCGGTATCGATCGACTGCCGATCAACTAATCCCAGAAGCAGCTCGTTTCGGCATTGACGGTGTAGAAATTTACTATGCTTACGGTAATCCAAATCCTTGGAAACCAAGCCCCAAACAAACTGCTTTAGTCAAAGATTTAGCAGAAACTTATGGTTTGCTGGGAACTTGTGGCACGGACTCTCACGGCCTGAGTCTTTTAGTCCGAATCTAAATAGTTCGGAAATAAGAAGTGCTTTATCCTGTCCTTGCCAGTCTAAGCGTTAGCGGATATATCTCTTATGAAAGCAATCACCATGAGCCGAAAACAAACAGTTGATCAGGTCAATCGATTTTAGATTTTAGATTTTAGATTTTAGATTGACTGCACGGATAAATACGTTCGGCAAGTTTCATTTGATACAGGTTTTTTATTTCTGGACGGATGAATCACGTGGCGGGTATCCTGGATGCTTGATTGTCATATTAGGTGCGCTAAAATGACTATAAAATTGTTTGGTAGTGAGGACTTCAGTCCTCATAAAAGTCTGTGGACTGAAGTTTTTACTACTTGCCTGATAACGGCTATTTTACGGGACGTGAGATAATTGCGATCGCCAGAATGAGCTTTCGGTATCCAAAAGTAAGCAATTGCTTTCTTCAGGTAATATTCTTGCAACTCCGAGAGACATTGCGCCCTAAAAACCAGTCGCCCTTCTACCGTTCGGGGAACAACTGACAGGCCCTGTTCGTTGGCTGATTTGCCCACTCCAAGCGAGAATTTCCAAATCGATCCATCCAACCTTCCAAATAAGCGCGATTAGCCTTTTTTTCCTCTGGATCGGAGGTATTCATGGGATGAGGTGCTAAACCAAAAATAGTCGCCGTCGTCACGCAAAACATCGACTTCTGAAAACTTTGGCAAATTTGCACCCGCAGATCATCTTCACCCCGACAGCTAGTGCGATAAACTGCGTGCAAATACTCCGGCAAATAATGCCGCATATCTTGCATCAATTGAGTTGGCGGAATCCCTGCACCTCCAATAGGTAATGGATCAGCAAACAAAGCCCCGTAGGCAAAATCTTTTTGTTTTTCCGGGATTTGATGGGCTTGAGCGTTGTAGGAAACTGTGCCAAAAAAAGCTGTGCCCCGAAAGAAAACAGCCTCTACATAAGGCACCGCTACATCTGGTAAAAATGTCAAGTTAGCCGAGGCCGGAATGATATCGTAGACTTGACTGTGAATCTTGACGCTGTAGGTAATCGGTAGGCTGGCGGCGGCGACTAAACCGGCTTTGACAAAATCAACTACATCAGAAATAGACTTAGTTTCCCCTCGATCGTAGGAATCAGATAAGTCCATAAACAAATCGCTCATTACCCGCCAAAACTGACCGAGACCGGTGTAGTAAGCCAGCATCCGCACTTGTTCCGGCAAAAAATTAGGAAAGGTTTTGTTTAGTCCCTGCATGAAAAAATTGCCTTTCAATTTAGCAGCGATCGCCTTTTCGACCAAACTGCTAAATTCCGGGGAATCCAAATAACTGTCCAAACCGCCGCCGCCGTGCCAAAGCATTGTTCTCATGCAATACTCAGCATACTCAAAATTTATGCGATCGTGCCACAAATAGCGAATTAATTTCGGCAGAGTCACATCTCCGTTGAAATATTTAAAAAACGGAAAAAGCACTAAAAACTGTTCTTCTGCAATATAGTTGAGATTGCGAGAATAGGCATCTAAAACAATAGCATAACTTTTCAGTACGCCGACAACTTCAACTACATTTTCCGTAGATTCAGGCAGTAAAGCTTTGCCTGATTCCAAGATGTCAATGTATGCGGATAGGGGATGGGAAGATGGTTTTAATACGGTACTTGTCATTTTTATTTAACCTTAATTGAAGGAAGGCACGACACGGATTTGAACACGGATACACTGATGAATGGAATAGGTAGGGACACGGCAGTGCCGTGTCCCTACAGCAGTCTGCTGTATTTTATGGGATTGAAAACTGCCATAGGACTAAAGTCCGATGCTACTGATATCTTGCACCATTCTCAATTAGCCCTAGGGGCGGGTTCGCCAACAGCCTTAAAGCTTGCAAATAGGTTATATAAGCCCGCCCGACCCCACGAAAAATCCTCTTATTGATATTGCTGCAAGATGTCAGATGCTACAAACTTAGGTCATATTTTATTTCAAGTTTTGAGCAATCACTTTAACTTGGGGTGGCACATTAGCAACCATTCCGATCGCAGTTTTTTCGCTCAAAGCAACTAAAACTCCCGGCTGCACTCCCATGATGGCAATAATTATTGCTAAAACCAGCGAAGGAATGCGATCGTCCCAGCGGACTTGCGGCAAATTTACCACCACATCAGAAAGGCGGCCGAAAAAGGCGCGGTTGACCATAATTAAAAAGTAAACTGAAGTTAAACCAGTGCCAATCATGCAGAGCAAAGTTTGCAGGGGAAACACTGGCAAACTGCCCCGAAATATCAAAAATTCAGCAATAAATCCAGCCAAACCAGGAATGCCGGCACTAGCCATCACGCCGAGGATCATTAAACTGCCAATCATCGGCAAACCGCGATCGGGATTGAACAAACCTTTGAGCACATCGATGTTGCGGGTGCCGGATTTTTTGTAAATAACGCCGACACTCAAAAATAGCAGCCCTGAAATTAAACCGTGGCTAACCATTTGCAAAACTGTTCCCAGCATACTAATCGGAGTAGCTGCGGCGCTAGCTAACAAAATGTAGCCCATGTGAGCGATCGAACTGTAAGCTACAATTTTTTTCATATCTTTTTGGGCGATCGCGCAACTCGCCCCGTAAAGCACGCTTACCACCGCCCAACTCGCCAACCAAGGTGCCGCCACCGCCCACGCATCTGGAAACAAACCCAAACCAAAACGCAGCATCCCATAAGTTCCCAGCTTCAAAAGCACCCCCGCCAGCAGCACCGAAACCGGCGTCGAAGCTTCTACGTGAGCATCCGGCAGCCAAGTATGAAAAGGCACCAAAGGCATCTTAATTCCAAAAGCCAGCAACACCCCTGCCAGCAAAACAATTTGCCTTACCAAAGGCAATGGCAATCCTCCTTGTAAATGCGATGCGCCCGCTGCACCAACCATATCGAAACTCGAAGCACCGCTAAGCCAACCAGTACCCAAGAAAGCAGCCAGGAGCACAATTCCCGAAAATGCAGTATAGATTAAAAACTTAGTAGCAGCATAACCCCGGCGCTCGCCTCCCCAAATCGCAATTAACAGGTAAAGCGGAATCAATTCTACCTCAAAAAACAGGAAAAACAGCAGCAAATTTTGAGATAAAAAAGCCCCTGTTACGCCGCCGGTAATTAACAAAATCAAAGAATAATAAAGTCGAGGTCTGCGGATCGACTCATCCGTAGCGTAAATAGCTATTCCTGTCAGCAGAGTATTTAAAATTACCAAAGGCAGAGCCAAACCATCAACACCGAGATTGTAATTCAATCCCAAAACATCTATCCAAGGAATGAATTCCGCAAACTGCAACTGACTGGTACTGGCATCAAACTGAACTGCCAAAATCACCGAGAGAATAAAAGTTATACCCGCAATGGCGATCGCGACATTCCGAACTATTTTAGAACTCACTGAACCAGGCCAGAGCCCAATCAGGGCAGCGGCCAACATTGGTATCCAGATTAAAGCACTGAGCATCAATTAAAACTTTCCTTTGTTACACAGTATTTAGAGCTATAGCAATCCTAAATCATTTGTGAATTTCTTACTCCCTCCCCAAGGCATCGGGGAGGGTTGGGGTGGGGTAAAAAAATTACGACTCCTGCAAGGATTGCTATATATTTAACATTAACGCAAAGCAACTGAATAAAAAAGCTATCGGCTGATTTTCTTGTTAACATAGATTCAAATGTCTCTGGAATCCTCCTATGACCTCAACTCTTACAGATCGAGAAGATTTGCAAATTAAATCTGGTTCTCCTTCCACCCGCCTCACCGTTGCCGACTTGGAACAACTGCAAAGTATACTCTCGGAAGCACATCTAGACTACCAATTAGAACTGGTAGACGGGAAGATTATCGTTATGGGCCCATCAGACATTGTATCGAGCGAAATTGGGGCAGAGTTTGGCAGAGTTTTACTAAACTGGGTCAAACCCCGCAAACTCGGACGGGTATTTGAATCTAGCGGCGGGTTTATCCTCCCCAATTCCGATCTGAGAGCTCCCGATGTTTCGTTTGTGGTAGCCGATCGCCTCAAGCAAAGTAAAAGGTATTTTGCCGCACTCGTTCCCGACTTAGTTGTAGAAATAAAATCTCAGTCCGATCGCCTAAAACCCCTGCAAGAAAAAATTTTATCTTTTATCGAACTCGGAGCAAAACTAGGAATATTAATCGACCCAGACAAGCGCACAGTAACAATTTACAGTCCGACAGCCCAGCCAGTGGTATTGAGAGACGGAGACATGATTTCAATTCCCGAACTTTTGCCCGGTTGGGAAGTTCCAGTGACCGAATTGTGGCCGATCGAGTTTGAATAAAAGTAGATAAAAAAGCAGACAAACCCAGAATAAAATCATCTGCGTTCATCTGCGGTTTAAAATTAAATAACATCAGACAAAAAGCAGACAAACCCGAAAAATTCATCTGCCAACCTCTGCTGTTTAAAACTGCCAAATAATCAACCCCAGCAACACCGCAACCCCCCCCACAATAGTCAACACATAAAACTGCGACTGACCGGTGCCACTGTACTTCAACCCTTCACCGCTGAAAATTGTGGCAAAACCGAACAAATTCACCGCCCCATCCACCACATACCTATCAGTCCAAGCGCTGATTTTAGAAATAAAAGCCACAGCCCAAACGACAGTCAAGCGGTAAACTCGATCGATATAAAAATCGTAAGCGAACAAATCCTGCACCGCCGGCACCGGCAGCCGTACCGGTCGAGGTAATACCCCGTACCAATAAATCGCCACCCCAACCGCAACGCCAATCAACCCAGATAACAACAACAGCGGCGTATCCAGCGTCTTCAAAAGCAAATTTAAAGCATCAAAATCTCCCGTTTCCGCCCAAGGCCCAGTCCAACTAATTAACAGTTGCCACCGCTGCAACATCCAAGGCACCAACAGCCCCATCACCGTCAAAATTACCATCGGCAAAGCCATCTGCCAACCAACTTCGGGAGCTCTGCGAGTTTTCGGCTGCGGTTTTCCAGCAAACACTAAACCGAATATGCGAGTTAAATTTAGCGCTGTCAAACCGTTAACTACAAGCAGCACTATTACCAGCCACAAAGGCACAGTCCAAAAACCGTTGAGCCAGCGTCGCATCGCCCAAAAGTTGCCCAAAGGCAACAACGCTACCATCCCCGCAGCGCCTACTAAATAAGCCGTAGTCGTGGCAGGCATCTTCGACCACAACCCACCCATTTCTGTTAAATCTTGAGTGTTAGTTGTGGTAATAATTGACCCTACGCTCATGAATAATAGGCCCTTCGCGATCGAGTGGGCGAACAGCAACAGCAAAGCAATGTCAACTTGATTTAGCCCCACAGCGATAAACACCAAACCCATAGAAGCGCTGGTAGAATGCGATAGTGCTCTTTTGATGTCGATTTGGGCGATCGCCACCAAGGAAGCCCCAACAGCCGTCACCGCACCCAAAACCACCAGCACCCCACCCGTCACGGGCGACAGCGCTAAAACAGGCTGAAGTTTAATCAAAACATAAGCCCCAGCGCCCACAACTACCGTATTCCGCATAATCGAAGCCGGGTTGGGCCCTTCCATCGCCTCGTCGAGCCACAAATGGAAGGGAAATTGAGCGCACTTGGCCGTAGGTGCGGAGATTAAAGCTAAACCTAAAAGAGTCGCCACTAGGGGAGACAAAGTTGCAGTTTCCGCCCATGTTTCCAAATCGGAAAAATTCAAACTTCCCGCTAAAGTTGAAAGCGTCACTACTCCCATCAGCAGCGGCACGTCTCCTACACGCTTGGTTAAAAACGCATCACGAGCGGCTGTTACTACGAGCGGTTGAGCGTACCAAAACCCGACTAGCAAGTAAGTTGAAAGCGTCAGCACTTCCAACAAAGCGTAAGTTAGAAGCAGCGAGTCGCTAATGGCAATGCCGCTAATTGCCGCTTCAAAAAAACCCATCAGCCCAAAAAATCGAGCTAGCGCCCAGTCTTTTTCCATGTAGCCTAGAGCGTAAATTTGTGCTAGCAAACTCAGAACACTCACTAACTCCATTGCTCCAACGCTGACGGTGGAGATTTCTATTGCAAAAGACAAATCTAAATCGGCTGCTTGCACCCAGTGCACGAGCAACTGTTGGGGCGGTTGATCCCAAGTCGCTGTAAAAATAACTGACCCGTGCAGGAAAGCCAACACCGTCATCAGCAAATTGAAGTAAGCTGCTGGTCTCGGGCCTGTTCTGCGAACGGTGCCCGTAGACCACGGCAAAGTTAAAATTGCGCCTATTAAGCCATATAAAGGTACCCACCAACAGGCTTGGAGGAGAAATTGAGTCATTTAATTTATCCCTTAAACTTCAAATTACGAGCTGCCTTTATACAAAAACAGTCGCGGGCGATCGCGCGAGGCCCTAAAACTTTGACTAAACCCGATCGTATAGTTGTGGCAAAATAATTTGCAGTCCAGATTAACTATACATGAAAGCATCAAAACTGATAATTATCTCAACACTAATTTATAAGCTGAGCAGAGGAGGCACTCAAAGAAAAAAATGTCTGCCGATGGGCCAAGACTGCCTTTTTTGGCTATTTACCCGCGATCCCCATTTTGAACTCCCCTAATTTCCTGCCAGCGATCGGCTCCGGCTTCGCATACCGAACTCTACTTTATGAGTATTCTTACTTACTTTAATCCCCCCTCGCTCTCGGTATCTACCCCTCTAAATATTAAGATTATTAAATAAATATGAAATTATTTTAAGTAACATAAAAAATTTTAATTTTTGTTATTAAACATTATGATGTTAGTTTATATTGTCAAGGTGGACAGCTTCCCCTATTCTTATAGGATAGGAAGCTTTACACTGCCTTACTAAAAAATGTGGGCCTCCCCGTCCAAATTTTTAGATTTCTCAAAGATTTGTAACGGTAATTTCGCTCATCCTCAAAGGAGATTCAAAAATGTCAATTGCCGTGGGAATGATTGAGACAAAAGGTTTTCCCGCTGTGGTGGAAGCTGCCGATGCTATGGTCAAAGCTGCCCGCGTTACCCTCGTGGGGTATGAAAAAATCGGCAGCGCCCGCGTCACCGTAATTGTGCGCGGCAACGTGTCGGAAGTCCAAGCCTCAGTCGCAGCCGGAGTGGAATCCGTCAAGCGGGTCAACGGCGGAGAAGTCGTCTCTACCCACATCATCGCTCGCCCCCACGAAAACCTAGAATACGTTCTGCCGATTCGATATACAGAAGCAGTAGAACAGTTCCGAGGCTACTAAGTTCTTAGCGCACAAAAATTTCGTTAAAGAAAAATTTGTGCGATCGTCAAAAATTAACTGTTTAGTTCCCCAAATATTCAATCAGGAGTAAAACCAATGGCAATTGCAGTTGGCATGATCGAAACCCTAGGCTTCCCCGCAGTGGTAGAAGCCGCTGACGCGATGGTCAAAGCAGCCCGCGTCACCTTGGTAGGCTACGAAAAAATCGGTAGCGCTCGGGTTACGGTCATTGTAAGAGGAGATGTCTCGGAAGTGCAAGCTTCTGTCGCAGCCGGAGTAGAGTCAGTGAAGCGCGTTAACGGCGGACAAGTGATGTCCACCCACATTATCGCCCGCCCTCACGAAAACTTAGAGTACGTGCTGCCGATTCGCTACACCGAAGCTGTAGAACAGTTCCGTGAAGGCGTGAGTGGCATTCGCCCTCTCAACAGATCATAAGATAGGCGATTCCCTACGGGATAGCTTCGCTTCACGGCTGTTAGGGGCGTTTGGTAATTAAAAATTAAAAATCGCGATGTTTTTGATTTAGCATTTTTAATTTTTAATTGAGGTGGGCATGGGATATTGGTTATTAGTCATGAATCATGAGTCCGTCGATTTTAGATTTTAGATTTTAGATTTTAGATTGACTCTCGCATTGAATTGGGGAGCTTGAACTCTTAGTCTAAAATTTCGATCTCGTCCACTTAAGTGGGGAATTTTACCCGTTTCTGGCGAGTCATTAGTTACTAGACGAAAAACTCTAAAAGACGCAGAGCAGACAGAAGAAAGCAAATCTAAAAACGACAAGTGACTAAGTGAAAAAATGACAATTACCAATTACCTATTACCTATTACCTAAAATGCAAATGGCCAAAGTTCTCGGCACAGTTGTCAGTACCCAAAAAGAGCCGACACTGAGAGGATCGAAATTTCTACTGCTGCAATTCATCGATGAGGAAGGTTCGCCAGTTCCCGGCTATGAGGTAGCCGCTGACTGTGTGGGCGCTGGTATAGATGAATGGGTTTTAGTAACCCGAGGCAGCGCAGCCCGGATCGCGCCCGGAAGCGAAAACCGTCCGATCGATGCTCTAGTAGTAGGCATTATAGATACTGTCAATGTAGAAAACCGCCTCATTTACAGTAAAAAAGACGACCCGTACGGCTAGTTGCAACCGTTAGCAGTTAGCAGTTAGTGGAAAAATAACTAACAACTAACAACTAACAACTAACAACTAACAACTAACAACTAACAAAAAGATTTTTCAGCTTAGGAGAACTTAATTTATGGCAGTCCGCAACGTTGCGGCTCCCCCGACGCCTTGGTCGAAAAACTTGGCTGAGCCTAAAATTCACGACACCGCCTTCGTACATTCCTTTTCTAACATTATTGGGGATGTGCATATCGGTTCTAATGTGATGATTGCCCCCGGGACATCTATCCGCGCCGATGAAGGCACTCCTTTTTATATCGGACAAGGAAGCAACATTCAAGACGGAGTAGTGATTCACGGCCTAGAACAAGGCCGTGTCACAGGAGACGACGACAAATCCTATTCTGTGTGGGTGGGGAAAAATACTTCCCTCACCCACATGAGTTTAATTCACGGCCCGGCCTACGTGGGCGACAACTGCTTTATCGGCTTTCGCTCCACGGTGTTCAATGCCAGAGTGGGCAACGGCTGCATTGTCATGATGCACGTACTAATTAAAGATGTGGAGATTCCCCCCGGTAAGTACGTACCTTCGGGAGCCATCATCACTAATCAGAAGCAAGCCGATCGCTTGCCTGACGTTCAAGATTCTGACATTCAATTTGCGACCCATGTCATCGGCATCAATGACGCTCTGAGAACGGGTTATCGCTGCGCTGAGAACATCGCCTGTCTAGCACCAATTCGCAACGAGCAAACTAAAAACCCAAATATGACTCAAACCAAATATTCTACCCATGCCGGCACCCAATTGAGTTCAACTCTTGCCGATAGCATCCGTAATTTACTAGCTCAAGGATACAGCGTGGGAGCCGAACACGCCGACGCACGCCGCTTCCGTACCGGTTCTTGGCGTACTTGCGGCCCGATTTCCTCAACCCGTGACTCTGAAGTGATCGCGGCTTTGTCAGCTTGCATGGCCGAACACCAAGGAGAATACGTCCGCTTGATCGGGATTGACACCAAAGCCAAGCGCCGCGTACTAGAAGAAATCGTCCAAAGACCGGGAGACAACGGCTCTAACGGTTCTAACGGTGCGAAAACTCACCAATCTAACGGTAAAGTTGCACAACAAGCTTCATACCACAATAGCGGTTCCGTGTCAAGCGGAAAATTGAGTGCCGAAACAGTGACTCAGGTTCGGGGCTTGCTAGCTCAAGGCTACAAAATTGGCACGGAACACGCCGACGCGCGCCGCTTCCGCACCAGTTCTTGGCAAAGCGGGGCTTCGCTGCAAGTCAGAAACGAATCTGAGGCGATCGCCGCTTTGGAAGCTGTGATGAACGAGTACCCCGGTGAGTACGTGCGCTTGATCGGGATTGACCCGAAAGCTAAGCGACGCGTGGTTGAAGAAATTATTCAGCGTCCCGACGGCCCAGTTGCTCAATCGGCTAAGCCTGCAGCAACATCGGGATACAAAGCAGCTTCGACTGGTTCGGCCAGCAGCGGCAGTTTGACCGGCAAGACGATCGACCAAATCCGCAACCTGCTTTCCCAAGGCTACAAAATTGGCACGGAACACGCCGACGCGCGCCGTTTCCGCACCGGTTCTTGGAGCAGTTGCGCCCCGATCGCATCCAACCGCGAATCCGAAGTGATTTCTGCCCTCGAAAGCTGTCTCAAAGAACACAGCGGCGAGTACGTCCGCTTGCTGGGCATCGACTCCAAGGCGAAGCGCCGGGTACTCGAAGAAATTATCCAGCGTCCTTAATTTGCTAGGTAATTAGCTTGTTTCTCCCGTTAAGCCCTCGCGTTGGGGCCAACGGGAGAAACCCCAGCGGATTTAAGTTGGATTTGAGATAGTTAAAAAGCTCGAATGAGAAATGTTGGTCAAAATCTAGAATCTTCGGAAAGTTTCTATAAAACGTTAAATCATCAAGCTTCTCAGTATTAGTAAATTATCGTTTCTTAGATTGACATGGTTAAATTTATCAGTCGAGAAAACCCATAATTTAAAGTCGTTTTATCGAAAAAAATAGCTCCTTTCATGGTGAAGTCGAATGTATTTATCGCCACTGCAATTAAGTAGCAACTCTCAGATTTTGATGAGTGGCGATGTAGTTGTGAATGAGGGTGCGGCGATCGCCCCTGGAGCAATCCTGCAAGCAGAGCCCGGAAGCCGGATCTCGATCGCCGCCGGTGCCTGTATCGGTATGGGAGTTATCCTTCACGCCCGTGAAGGTACTCTGGAAATCGCGGCGGGCGTAATTCTGGGTGCAGGGGTGCTGGTGGTAGGTGCGGGAACGATCGGGGAAAATGCCTGTATTGGCGCCGCGACGACCCTAATCAATCCTTGTATCGACAAAATGCAAATTATGCCAGCAGGTTCTCTAATGGGAGATACCAGCCGCCAAGTCGCCGCAGAAGCAACAGCAGCAGCGCCAACAGCAGCGCCAACAGCAGCGCCAACAGCACCAGAACCCCCCGAAGCCACTACGCCACCAGTCGATCGACCGATCGAGCCTTTCGAGCCGATCGAGCCGCCACAACCCGCCCAAACACCGCCTCAAACTGCGCCGGAGACTGCCCCAGAGCCACCGGAACCCACCACCGCAGAGCCGCCCCAACCAGGGGAAACGCCAACTATTCTATATGGCCAAGCTCACATCAATCGGCTGTTGGGGACGCTGTTTCCGCACCGGCAAGCTTTTAATCGATCGGAGGAAAACGGCCAAACTCTATCGGGCGGTTCCGGGTAGCCGTCAATCGATTGCGCGATTTTCGATTTTAGATTTGAGATTGAAGCATTGACTTGCGCGAGATAAATTCGGGGTTCCTTTATGGGATACAGGTTTTTTATTTCTGGACGGATGAATCACGTGGCGGGTATCCTCGATGCTTTCGGTCATTTCGGCAAAAGCCAGCTATGCTAAAGGCAGAAAGATCAAATATAAATAGGTAATCTCATATTATTGGTAGCTCAGCAATTTGTCAGACCTTGCAGCAGCAATCAGTGTCTTGTAGCTCGTGCAGTCTGTCTTCTCATCTGAGAAACTATAAACTATCAACAAATTTTTATTTTGGGAAGTTTCTAAGGGTAATAGAAGATGGACGGACAAACAGATCGTAACAGTCACCAAGAGCGATCGCAGCGCCAGGAATACTTCAAAGACACTGCTTTGGGTTTGGTATCGACCAAGAGTTTTCCGGCAATTGTCGGGACTGCTGACATGATGCTCAAGTCGGCAGGAGTGATTTTAGTAGGATACGAAAAAATTGGTTCCGGTCACTGTACCGCGATCGTCCGGGGCAGAATTTCGGATGTGCGTTTGGCTGTGGAAGCTGGAGCTCAAACTGCCGAACAGTTCGGGCAGTTTGTTTCTAAGTTAGTGATTCCTAGACCTTTGGCTAATTTGGAAGTGGTTTTGCCGATCGGCTTTCGGCTGACTGAACTTTCGGAAAAAGGCAGTTATTCTCGGCTTAGCAATCAGGCGATCGGTTTGCTCGAAACCCGCGGATTTCCGGCAATGGTCGGTGCTTGCGATGCTATGCTCAAATCTGCAGACGTACACTTGGCAGCTTACGAGAAAATAGGCGCCGGCTTGTGTACGGCAATTATTCGCGGTGCAGTTGCAGATGTAGCAGTAGCCGTAGAAGCCGGGATGTACGAAGCTGAGCGAATTGGCGAGTTGAACGCGGTGATGGTAATTCCGAGGCCTTTGGAAGATTTGGAACAAACTTTACCGCTGGCGAGTTGCTGGATCGAGCAGCGTAAACCTGTGATGATGCCCATGTCGGTTAAGGAAAAGGAACAAGAATTGATCGAACTTCCAGATTTGGAGAAATTGAGAGTTTATGTGGAAGAGGAAATCAATCGGTAATTGGTAATTAGGCAACAAAAGTTTGTAGAGACGTACTGTCGCAAATACTGAGACGAAATTTGTCAAAAAAATAGAGAGTTTACTCGGTAGGACTGCTGGCAACAATTTATACTGAGTAGCGGTCTCAAACTTAATTTGCCGATCTAGCCGATCGTCGCTGCATCAAGAGACACCGAGCACCAAGTAAAACTAGACTTTTGAGAGCAAGTCGATCGAGTAAACAATCGAACTGACTAATAAGTAAATCCAGCCGACGTGCAAAGCCTTTCCACATGATTTAACTACTGTTAAAATAAACCAAAAATCCTGTTTACGGTAGATTGCCCGGAATCATTCAAGAGTTACTCTGACCGCAGGTGGATGCTCTTTCAACAGATTAACGGCTGTCGAACTCAAAACTGACAGCACAGGAATCAACCCCCAGAATCAAGCACTCCTGAAAGTTGACCTATGAACCTCAAACAATTTTACAAGCGCGGTTTGCACAGCGCCAAGAAAGGAAACTATGAAGCGGCGATCGACGATTTCGATCGCATACTGCAACTCAATCCCGCCGATGCCAAAGCCTATAACAATCGCGGCTTGGTGTATTATTACATGAAAGACTACCAAAAAGCGATCGCAGACCTCAGCCAAGCCCTAGATATCAATCCTAATTTCTTCGAGGCTTACCTGAATCGAGGCAATGCTTGGCGTCATCTCGGAGAACACGACAAAGCCATTGAAGATTTAAACTGTGCTTTAGCAAATAAGCCTAACAGCCACGCTATCTACAACAACCGGGGACTGGTACTTGCTAATTTAGGAAACTACGAAGAAGCAATAGAAGACTACAATCGAGCTCTCTCTATCAATTCCAACAATTATAAAACCTATTACAACCGGGGGCGCGCTTACTACCTTTTGGGAGAAAAAGAGGCAGCAACGGAAAACTTTAACGAAACGCTGCGGTTGAATCCTAAATATATCAAAGCTTACATAAATCGAGGTCTCTGTTACCACCAACTAGGAGACAATACGCAGGCGATGGCCGATTACAACATTGCACTCGCCATCGATCCACAAAATGTTTATGCCTATTATAACAGAGGTTGCGTTCGCTATAAATTAAAACAAATGCAGCTTGCAATTGAAGACTTTGACCAAGCAGTAGAACTCGATCCGAACTATGTTAAAGCTTATCTCAACCGGGGTTTAGCGCTGTATAAACTTGGAGATGTTGCGGCAGCAAATAAGGATTTTTACCACGTAATGTGCATTAATGCTGAAGCTTATGTATACTACCAAGCCCAGCGGTGCACGCCTGATATTAATTCATACTTCAAGGAAGCGCCGCAGGTGGAACTTAATAATGCTGCGGAATACTACAACACAACATTAAATACGATGTCAACTTCCTTAAGTTCTGCAGCATTAAACGCGGTCTGGAATCAAGAAGATTTGGAGAACAGAGACTCGATTATCTGTGAAGGTGAATTTATTAATGATTGATTTATTCAGTAATCAGGGAGCTTGCGTACTTAGTCGGCTAAAATGTTACAATAATATCTCATTTTAGCACACGATCGGGAGCATCTCATATTTGTAAAAACACTTCTTCTGGCTCCTTCCTTCTTCCTCTTCCCTCTTCCCTCCTGCCTCCTGCCTCCTGCCTCAAAACTCCAATTTCTAGCGGAGGCCTGCTTTCATTGAGATGCTCCCACACTAAGTATGGAAGAACCATAAACATTAACTGAAACTATTCCATAATGCCATTGAAGATTTTAAGTTCAGCCGTTCTCCGGCAAGGGCAACTTCAATTTCCGTTTAACACTTGAACAATTGAATCAGTAAGTTCCTGAAACCTTGCTCTCCCAAGCCGCCCGACAGCAGCAAGGGCTAGGTTCTCTTCTATATGTTTTGGCGCTTTCATCCCTACAAGGGCACTCAGGAGGCCAGGGGCGCTGCGGGTATATTGGAGCGCCCGCTGGCAGTCTGTCCGCAAGCTTTCGCCAAAGGCAGAAGCAATCTTTTCTGGGATCTGACCGATAACCTGCGCTTCACAGATCGACCTACTGGCGATCGCCCAAATGCCTAAGCGATCGGCAGCTTCCAATACTGAGACTTGTTCTCCTTTGATTGTTTGAGTTGGGCTTAGCACAGCTTCCGGCATCCCCATATTCAAAGGAAGCTGGATAAACCGAAACCCATCCTCTTTGTTCCCAGCTACTTCGCGAGCAATGGACTTCGCACGCGCCAGATCGATATGGTACTTTTCAGTTGGAGGTACGCGAAAAGCATTCCAAGTTGCCACACCGTAATTAGCAATTTTTCCAGCTAAAACCGCACCTTCAAGTACCTCAAAAACCTCTCGCAACCGATTGTAAAAAATATCGGGTTCAACTTGAGAAAGTAGCTTTTCTGGATTGTGAAGATAGTAGACATCGATTGTCTCAATGCCGAGGTTGGCGAGGCTCCAATTAAGCTGATCTTGAATGTATTCTGGGTGGATGCAGTAACGCTCCTGGGCCAAATCTGCCATGCTGATAGTAGAGTTGTTTGGCTCGACGTACTGCTGATAAAACCACTCTACATGGTTGGGAGTTGGATGGGGAACAACGCCGCCTTTCGTACAGATAATTAGTTCATCCCTTGAGGCTTCTCCCGATTCCAGGAGACGGCGGATAGCCTTTCCTACGCTCCGCTCTCCGTACTGGTAGCGGTAGTTAATTGCTGAGTCAATTAGGTTGGCACCCCGCCGAACCGATTCCACTACAGCTTCCGCCACCAGAGTGTCAGTATACTCATCTGGTTCCCCAAGGTAAGTGCCAATTCCAATCGAGCTGGCCACAAGCGAACCAGTTTCTCGGAAGTGATCGGCTGCACAGTTTTTGTTGTGCCGTTCCCTGTAACGCCGCGTTCCTTCTGCGGTAGCTCTGCCTGCGATCGCGATCGCATTATTATTTCCTAAGCTAACATTCATTAAGTTTAAGCCCTCCTTCATTGAAAATTTTCCTCAAAGTGACCAAGGTAGAAACGCGATCGCTCGCGCCTCTACATTTTTAGACCAGATGTTTGGGAGCCTCTATTAACTGGCGATCGACAAGATAGGAAAAATAAGTCCGAAACAAACTCGCATCCGCTTGCGGGCAGATAATGTCCGTTCCAGAAAGTCCCTTCAACGCATTCTGGCAATCAAATTGCAGCGTCGCAGATTTAGCCATGTCTGCATCAGAAACTTTTTCGGAAAAAAGACCGACAAGCGGGTACAAAGCATGAGCGGGAGAATTTCCAGCGCGATTGATTATTTCTGCTTGCCAAGTCTCAGACGAAACTCGTTTGATTGGATAACCCATTGAGCAAATCCAGCCAAGCAATTCGCTCATTTGAAAGGACTGAGTGTTGACTAAATGAAACGTCTTTCCGAGCAATTCTTTTTGGCTCGAAAGATGAACGATCGCTCCGCTCACATAGTCAACAGGCGCTACATTCATCAGCTTATCGTCATCGGGTGCACATCCAAGTTGCACGCAACCAGCGATTAACCTGTACAGTAAATCACTGGGATTGCAGGCCCCTGTTTGGCTGTCCCCAGAAATGCGACCTGGCCTGTAAATGGTAACAGGAATGCCGCGATCGCGCGCGACCTCTACTAACTTTTCTGCCACCCACTTAGTCTGAGTGTAAGCGCCTTTGAGACCCTCTCCCGGAGTGAGTTCGTCCTCCTCTCGCACGTGCTTAATCCCAGATTCTCCCTTTGCCGAAAAAACGGAAATAGTAGAAATTAAATGGACTGGTTTTAGCTTACTTTGACTCGCCAATCTCAGAACTTCCTGCGTCCCCAAAACGTTAGCCGGTTTGAGAACAGAGTAGGGATAAGTAAACTTGACAAACGCGCCATTGTGGTAAATGACATCAATTTTACTGGCTAAAACTCCGAACTGCTCCTCGGAAAGCCCCAAAAGTGATTGAGACAGATCTCCAGCAATTGGGATAATGCGATCGCTGCTGCTTTCATCCCAAATTAAATAGGATTCGAGGCTGCTTTGAATCCGCTTTTTAGCTGATTCTGCATCGGCAGAACGGACTAGGCAATAAATTTCTGCTTGAGTTTGTTGCAAGAGATCGCGGAGTAAAAAGGCTCCCAAAAAGCCCGTCGCCCCTGTTAAGAAAATGCAAGCTGGTTCAGTTTTTGGCTCGCTCAATGGAGTTGCAGGGCGAATTGCCGGATCTAAAACAACTTCAGCATTAATATCGAAACTTGCAGTGCGATCGCCCGCTGTGTTGCCCCCTTGCTGCATTTCGATTTTTTCAGCTAAACCAGCTACAGTAGGAGCTTCAAACAAAACGCGCAAAGGCAATTCCACCTGAAAACATTCTCGCACTTTGGCTAACAACTGAGTAATCAGTAATGAGTGTCCCCCCAAGTCAAAGAAATTGTCGTGAATTCCTACCTGTTTAAGGTTGAGAAGCTGGCTCCAAATTTCGGCAAGAATCTCCTCAGCGGGAGTGCGAGGGCCTACAAACGTATCTGTAAAATTGGCTGCTACGGACGGTGCAGGAAGCGCTTGACGGTCTATTTTGCCATTGGGAGTCAGTGGCAGCGCTTTCAGAACCACAAAAGCAGAAGGTATCATGTATTCGGGCAGTTGTTCTTTGAGGAATGAACGCAGGCTTTCAATTAGTTGTGAGTCCTGAATGCTGGGTTTTGAGTGAGAAACAATATAGGCGACTAAACGCTGATTTCCCGGTTCATTTTCTTGAAGTAAAACGGCTGCCTCGCGTACAGAGGGATGATGAGACAGCCCCGCCTCAATTTCTCCTAATTCAATGCGGAAACCTCGCAGCTTTACTTGGCGATCGACGCGATCGATAAATTCTATATTTCCGTCTGGCAAATAGCGAGCTAAGTCGCCAGTTTTGTAAAGTCGAGTTTCCGGTTCCTGATTCAATGACTTGCAAATAAATTTTTCTGCGGTGAGTTCTGGTTGGTTTAGATAGCCGCGAGCCAATCCCGCACCAGCAATATATAATTCACCGGCTACCCCTACAGGAACCGGCTGCAAGTGCGAATCGAGCAAATAAATCTGCGTGTTGGGTAGTGGGCGACCTAAAGGAACTGTCTGGGAAATGCGATCGCCTTGCATTTTTACCTGATAAGTCAGCACGCCTACAGTTGTTTCTGTCGGCCCGTAATGGTTGAAGATCGAGCAGTCTGGATTGTATTTCTGAATTGTTTCAATTAAATTCCACATCAAAGGCTCACCGCCGAGAATTAATCGCTTTTTCGGTAAGATTTGCGCGGGGTTAGAAGCGCTCAACAAAGCTTTTAAGTGAGAGGGAACAATTTTCAAACAATCGATAGAATGTTGCTGAAAATAAGCCGCAATTGCTTGAGGATCTGTTGCGCGTTCTTGAGAGATAATGTGCAGGCATCCACCCGAACACAAAGCGGGAAAAATAACAGTGTGTCCTAAGTCGGCTGCGAAGGTGGAAACGGTGGCATAATTTGCACCTGATGGCAGGTTTAATCTTTCTTGAATGCCGTGCAGGTAATTGAGCAGTTGGCGGTGTTCAATAGCGACTCCTTTGGGTGTGCCGGTGGAACCGGAGGTATAGATAACGTAAGCTAAATTTTCACCAGAAGCAGAGACGAAAGTAGTAGGAGAAAAAGAGAGAATGTCTGTATCTAAGCAGACGATCTGTGCCTGAGTTTCCGGCAAATTTGTGATTAGATGCTGTTGCGTTAACAGCACTGGAGTCTGAGCGTTTTGCAACATCAATGCTAGGCGCTCTTTGGGCATGGCTGAATCGAGCGGTAGGTAGGCGCCACCTGCTTTGAGGATGCCTAGAATTCCAGCGATAGCCTCTAAAGAGCGATCGACGCAAATGCCGACAATCACCTCTGGCTTGACACCTAATTGTTGCAAGTAATGGGCAATTTGGTTAGCGCGGGCGTTGAGTTCGCTGTAGGTAATTTGCTGATTTTCACAAACAGCAGCTATACTGTTGGGCGATCGCTCTGCTTGTTCTTCAAAAAGCTGGTGCACGCACTTATTGAGCTGGTAATCTGCTTTGGTGCTGTTGAATTCTAGTAATAATTGATTTCGGGCGCGATCGCTCAGCATTTCGAGCTTGCCGATTGCGGTTTGTGGGTTGCTGGCTACACTTTGCACTAAGGCGTAAAATTGCTCGGCCAAGCACCGGATACTGTTGTCTGCAAGGAAGATAGGATCGTAGTGAAACTCAGCGGCGAGCGAGTCATTTTGGCGGTGGCAAGAGAGTTTAACTTTGAAGCGATCGCAGCACGCATACTGCTTGTAAATCGAAAAAAATACGCCACTAGCCGAATGCTTTTTGAGGTGTTCCTCAAACTCGAAACCAAATGGAAAGCCGGAAGAGTTGCCTAGATATTCGTGGGAGAAATATTCTTGATACTTGTATGCCTCGCATTCTTCCTGCTGAATTTGGTGCAAGGTTTCCGCGAAGGAAAAGTTTTCTGTTAGTTGGCTCGACAGCGGTAAAAATTTGGCAAACAGCCCAAGCGCTGGCTCTAGTTCTTCGTATTTTCGACCGTCGAATGCCACGCCAACAGTGAGCTCTGATTGGCCAATCAGTCGCCAGAGCAAAATTTTCCAGCAAGCGAGCAAGAATGTAGAAAGTGAGGTGTTGTACTGGCGGGCGATATCTTCCACTTGAACCAGCAAAGCTGACTCTAATTTGACCTCAAAAGCTTGGGGAGTAAATTGAGATGGCGCGTTAATTAATCTATTTTCAAACGGCAACCTTAAACTCGCTAGCGCCGATAAATCTTGTCTAGTCCAGTATTCTTTGCCCTCCGCCGCTTCCTCATCTTCGAGCAATTCATTTTGCCATTCGGAAAATTGAATGTATTGCACAACTTCATCGGTAATTTCTTCGCCGTGAAGGCAGGCGGCATAGCACTGGCTGATTTCTTGAACCAGATTTTTTAGTGTGCGACTATCGGCGCACAGTGCGGGCAAACTAACCAGTAAAATGTGCCTTTCAGATGAAAGTGTAATTAAAGACAAGTGCCAAACAGGATTGCGATCGAATTTGAAGAAAGCGCTCTTTTCTTGCTGAAAAATCTCTTCTATTTTGGCTTCTTGCTCCTGGGGATTTACTTCACTCAAGTTAACCCAGTTCCACGAAACAGAGCTATGTTCGGAGATAACTTGTATAGGAATTTTTAGCCCTGCCTTTCCCTGAAAGCTTGTGCGGATAATTTCGTGGCGATCGCTAACTTTTTCTAAAGCTTTCTTGAGGTTATCAGTTTGAAGACTTCCCTCGATCGAAATAGCGGATTGAATGCGGTAAGCAGGGCTGTCTTGCTGCAAAAGCCACAGATATTTTTGCTGGGGTGAAAGGCGAAATCCATTAATTGTTTGCATTGTTCCTCTTTATCAAAGCACTACTTTATTCTCGTTACATTTGCCTGGAAGAGATGATATTATGCCCGATCGATTGACCATAATATCCCGGCCGGGCGGGTTTTTGAGATTGTCAATTATTGGCAGATATTGTTGGTGAACCCGCCCCTACAGGAATCAGGCTAATCGACCGGACATGATATGAGAGGGAATTAAATTCCTGATTCAGGAATCATTTCGCCCATCGCTACAACAATTTTTCGCGAACCGATAAATGGATTGCGACTGTGAGCGGCAAGCATATTATCTAGCATTAAGATGTCTCCTGCTTGCCAGGGAAAACTAACAGCAGCTTGCGCGTACACTGCCTGAATTTCTTCCATTACTGAGTCTTCAATAGGAGTGCCGTCACCGTAATAAACATTGCGGGGGAGGTTCTCTTCTCCAAAAACAGAGAGCAAGGAAGCGCGGGTTGCCACATCTAAGCAGGAAATGTGGTGCAAGGGAAGTTGATTGAAAAATACCATCTCTTTGGTTTTTGGGTGCTTGGCAATTGCGGGGCGAATTTTGCTAGTTCTCAAATTATTTCCTGCTTTCCACTCAAATTCCATCCCAGCTTGTCGGCAGTATTCCTCAACCACAGATTTGTCTTCTGTTTGGAAAAAATCTTTCCAGCTTACATCCAGTCCGTCTGTGTAGTTACGAACGTACATAATTTGCTTTTGGGCAAATTTTTCTCTGAGTTTCGGGTCTAGCAACTGGTAAATTTTACGGCAGTCCACAATCGGCGTTTCTCCGCCTTGTTGCGCTGGCTGAACGCAGAAAAACCAGATTTTCATCGGCCAGCGGTGCAGGTGCGAACTCTCGCTGTGAAATAAGATAGCTTTATCTGCTGGGTAAGGAGTTGAACCGTAAACTTTTCCGCTAACTCCTTCGCGTGGCAAATCCCCGTACTCCCCAAATAATTCCGAACAAATTGAGAGTGCAAACTGCTCGAATGCGGAAACCACAGGGTTGATGAACCCTCGAAAAAGAATCCCTCCATGCTGTAGCAATTTTGCCTCTATAAATTCGCGGTTATTTTTCGCCCAGTCTGCGAGATCGACATCGGCTACTGCGGGTTTTGCCACTAAAGGAAAGAGTTCGTCGGGGTGCAGGTACTCGGTTTTTATCAATTCGCCTTGCGGCAATGCCACTGGCTTCGGCTTGACGCTTTTGAATTTACTAAAATTGCTTTTTTCACGCTTTAATTCTTGCATGGCTTGTTTCTGCTTCTGGGCTTCTGTGAGAATTTCTAAAGTGTTCAAACGACTGTCAGGCTGCGCCACAATGCTGCCGAGGAGGGTTTCAAAGCGATTTGACATTTGAGCGATCGTCTCTCTGTCAAATAGGTCGGAATTATACTTCCAACTGCCGACAATTCCTGTCTCTGTTTCCGACACAAATAGCGCCAAATCAAATTTAGCCGTGCCGCTATCAATTTCAACCGCGCTTAAAGTTAAACCCGCCATTTCTAAATTCGGCATAGGCGCATTTTGCATGACGAATAAAACTTGAAAGAGCGGTGTCTGACTCAGGCTGCGATCGGGACGCAGTTCTTCTACCAGTTTGTCGAAGGGCAAATCTTGGTGAGTGTAAGCTTTTAATGTCACCTCGCGGACTCGATCGAGCAGTTGGCGAAATGTAGGATTGCCGCGCATATCGGTTCGCAAGACGAGGATATTGACAAAGAAACCAATTAAAGCTTCTGTCTCAACTTGTGTGCGGTTTGCTAGGTCAGTACCGACGACAATATCTTCTTGATTTGTGTAGCGATAAAGCAGCGTTTGGAGTGCTGCCAACAATGTCATAAATAAGGTGACATTTTGTTGCCGACTGAGTGCGTTTAGCGCTTCTGAAACTTGCCAATCAAGCTGAAATTCTTGAATCTCAGCTCGATCGCTAGAAACAGCAGAACGCGGTTGTTTTGCTGGCAATTGCAGCGGGGGCAAATTTTGACCCAACTGCTGCTTCCAGTCAGCGAGTTTTGCTTCCAAAACTTCGCCTTGCAGCCAGTTTATTTGCCAAACAGCATAGTCTGCGTACTGTACAGAAAGTTCGGGTAGGGGAGAAGGTTTGCCACTGCAGAAAGCTTCATAAAGCGCCGCCACTTCCCGCACCAGTACCCCCATCGACCAGCCATCGGCTACGATGTGGTGTACTGTCACTAACAGCAGGTATTCTGTCTCGTCAAGATGTAACAATGTGACGCGCAGTAACGGCCATTTTGTGAGGTCAAAAGGCTGTCGCGCTTCTTCAGCGGCGAGTCGCATTGCCTCGGCTTCTCGTTCAGCTTGCGATAACTCTCTTAAGTTTACGATCGGCAATGTGAATTTAAAAGATGAAATAATAACCTGAGCGGGTCGTCCTTCCACGGAATTAAAAGTTGTCCGCAATGCTTCGTGTCGCTTGATAATCTCCTGAAAAGTTTGCTCTAGAACCGCTACATTGAGCGCCCCCTTCAAGCGCACGGCTGCTGGGATATTATAGGCAGGATTTCCCGGCTGCAATTGGTCGAGAAACCACAGTCGTTGTTGTGCAAAAGAAAGGGGTAATTCTCCCAGCCTTGACGCAGGCTTGATGGGGGGTGCTTTCAGTTTTTGATCGGCGCGATATTGCAAGAGGCTTTCGGTGACTGTTGCGACGGTAGGCGATTCAAAAAGAGAGCGCAAGGGTACTTCAATTTGAAAAGCTTCTCGCAGGCGAGAAATCGCCTGAGTAGCCAGCAATGAATGACCTCCCAATTCAAAGAAGTTATCGTGAATTCCCACTCGCTCTAAACCGAGAACTTCCGCCCAAATTTCTGCTATTAATTGCTCGTCGGGAGTTCGAGGCTCGGTAAAATTGCTCTCTAATTCGGCTGTGTTTGTGTCAGGTGCTCTTAGCGATCGCCGATCGATCTTTCCGTTAGGCGTTAAAGGAAGCGACTCCAATAAAACAAACGCTGAGGGAATCATGTACTGCGGCAATTTTTGTTTCAGGTAAGAGCGCAAATCATTAATAAGTTCTGAGTCTTGAGTTTTGAGTGCTGAGTTAGCAACGATATAAGCTACTAAACGCTTGTCGCCCGGATTGTCTTCTCGAACCAGTGCGATCGCTTCTCGCACGGCTGGGTATTGGCTGAGTACCGCTTCAATTTCGCCTAATTCGATGCGAAATCCGCGAACTTTCACCTGGTTGTCGCTGCGCCCCATAAATTCAATGTTTCCATCTGGGAGATAGCGAGCCAAGTCCCCGGTTTTATAGAGGCGTTCTGAAAGAATAAACGATGAAGAATTAAGGATGAATGAAGCATGAGTTGGGTCTTCTGCAAAGGGGTTAGGAATAAACTTCTCTGCGGTCAGTTCCGGTCGGTTTAGGTAGCCTCTAGATAAGCCGGCACCGCCGATGTGCAGTTCGCCAAAAACGCCAACGGGAACCGGCATTAAATAGCGGTCTAATATGAAAATTTGAGTGTTAGCGATCGGGCGACCGATGGAAACTGATTCATCTTTGCGATCGACCTGATAGAGAGTTGACCAGATCGTGGTTTCTGTAGGGCCGTATAAATTCCACACAGAAGCGCCGCGCAAAAGCAACTGATTGGCGAGATGTCGGGGTAAAGCTTCTCCCCCGCACAGTATTTTTAATTGATTGTTTCCCTGCCATCCTGCTGCTAAAAGCATTTTCCAACTGGCTGGAGTAGCTTGCATAATGCTTGCGCCAGAATTTGTTAATGTTTCTAAAAGCTTTTCGCCGTTAGATGCCACTTCTCGGCTGGCTACAACAACGCGAGAACCTGTTGTAATAGGCAGGAAGAGTTCCAGCGCTGCAATGTCAAAAGATAAGGATGTTACTGCTAACCAAACATCTCGGTCTGCGATCGCGAGTTGTTGGCGCATAGAACTCAAGAAGTTAACGGCAGAGGCGTGGGAAATTTGCACTCCTTTGGGTTTACCTGTTGAGCCTGAAGTATAGATGACATAGGCTAAATTGGAGGAATTTTGTAAACCCACGAGTGGCTCGTCGCAGCTCGATATGCCTTCCAAATCTGCGTCCAGAAACACGAGGGAGGCGCTATTTTTGGGCAGGGTTTCTAATAGCTTTTTCTGAGTGAGCAACACTGAAATTTTCGCGTCTTCCAGCATGAATCCCAGGCGCTCTGGTGGATACGCTGGATCGAGGGGAACATAAGCGCCACCGGCTTTGAGAATGCCGAGAAGCCCTACCATCATTTCTAGGGAACGCTCGACATAAATTCCCACCAGAACTTCTGGGTTGACACCAATTTTTTGCAAGTAACTGGCGAGGTTATTTGCTTTTTCGTTCAGTTCCCGGTAAGTCAGATGTTCATTTTCAAAGACGACTGCGATCGCATCCGGCGTCCGCTCTGTCTGCGCTTCAAATAGTTCATGTATGCACTTATCTTGCGGAAAATTCGATTGAGTATTGTTCCACTCGAACAGCAGTTGCTGCTGTTCAGGTTTCGTCAAGATTGGCAAATGTGAAATGCGCTGTTCGGGATTGGCAGCTATACTTTCTAGTAAGGTTAGAAAATGTCCGGCTATCCGTCGTGCAGTGCTAGCATCAAACAAATCTTGGCTATACTCAAGCGTTGCATTAATACCCTCTAATCCTTCCTCCAAGTCAAGCGCTAAATCAAATCTCGCCGTTTTCCGTTCTATTTCCAAACTGCTCAACGTCAATCCTGGCAATTTTATCTGCGGCGTCCGAACATTTCGCAGAGAAAACAACACCTGAAATAGGGGATTATGACTTAAATCTCGTTCGTGGTGTATAATTTCTACCAGTTTCTCGAAGGGCAAATCCTGGTGGTTATATGCGCCGAGAGCTACTTCTCGCACGCGGCCCAGTAAGTCTTTAAAAGTCGGGTTGCTCGACAGATTGGTGCGGAAAACTAAGGTGTTAGCAAATAAGCCAATTACTTCCTCGATTTCGCGTCGGTTGCGGTTAGCAATGGGGGAGCCGACTAAAATATCTTCTTGCCCGGTGTAGCGATAGATCAATGTTTTAAACGCTGCCAGTAGCGTCATAAATAAAGTCGCTTTTTCCCGCTGGCTTAATAGAGTCATTTCCTCTGCGATCGCCTTGGGAATGGTGAATTTATGCACCGCACCTCGGAAGGTTTGTACTGCCGATCGCGGGCGATCGGTTGGCAAATTTAGTACCGGGAGATTCCCTCCGAGCTGTTTTTTCCAGTAAGCAAGCTGCGTCTCTAAAACTTCTCCCTGCAACCACTGGCGCTGCCAACTTGCAAAGTCTGCGTACTGTACCGACAGTTCGGGAAGGGGAGAAGGTTTGCCAGTGCAAAAGGCTTGATAAAACGTGGCGAGTTCCTGGATGAATATTCCCATTGACCAGGCATCGAAAATGATGTGGTGCGTACTCAATAGCAGCACCCAGTTGGAATCGCTCAAGTGCAGCAATTTGGCACGCAATAAGGGTGCTTGTGAGAGATCGAAAGCAAGCTTTGCTTCTGCGGCGATTAACCGTTCAACTTCGCGCGATCGTTCAGTTTCAGGAAGCGATCGCAAATCTATTTCTAAAATTTGCAATTCCAGATTGGAAGCGATCGCCTGAACGGGTTGGCCGTTTATTGTCTTAAAAGCCGTTCGCAAAACTTCATGACGCTTGACAAGTTCGTTGAGACTGCGATCGAGAGATGTCGCGTCAAGTGTTCCCGTCAAACGCACGGCGGCGGGGATGTGATAGGTAAAGTTGCCGGGATTTAGTTGCTCAAAAAACCACAATCGCTGTTGAGCAAACGACAGAGGAAAAGTGTTAGACTCTCGACTTTGAGGCAGAATTTTTTCTAGCGAAACGCTTTCTTTTTTCTGGTTGAGTCGCTGCAACAGCAACTCGCGCTTTTGGGGAGAAAGAGCCGCGATGCGTTCGATTAAATCACTCATTTTCTGACAAGCGAATTTCAAAGGTGGTACAATGCCCCGGATTTATGCGTGGAATCAATCCCAAATCTCAAATCTCAAATCCTCAAGCCCCCGCATTTATCTCGCGCAAGTCAATCTAAAATCTAAAATCTAAAATCTAAAATCGATTGACTCCTTGTTGGGCGAGAATTTCCTGTATTTCGGTTTCTGACAGTTGATCCAGGTCTGCTAAAACTTGAGCTAGCATTTCACTGTCGCTTTGTTCGACTTGCTTTTGCGCGATCGCTACTGCAAAATCGGCGACAGTGGCCGACTCAAATAAACGGTGCAAAGGCAACTCGACCTGAAATGCTTGGCGCACTCTGGAAATTACTTGAGTTGCTAATAAGGAATGCCCTCCTAATTCAAAAAAGTTGTCGTAAATGCCGACTTTTTCAATTTTGAGAACTTCAGCCCAGATAGCGGCTAAAACTTCCTCGATATTTGTGCGAGGCGCGACAAAGTTTCCTATCAACTCCGGTCGCATTTCATCAGGTGCGGGCAGCGCTCGTCGGTCTACTTTTCCATTAGAAGTTAAAGGAAAACTTTTGAGTATCACAAAAGCAGAAGGCACCATGTACTCCGGCAATTTTGACGTTAAAAAATTGCGAATTTCCTTGTGGGTAGGTGCTTGTTTCTGATTAGAAACAAAATAAGCCACGAGACGCTTTTCACCAGGCGCATCTTCCCGCGCCACCACTACAGCCTGCGCGATATCTGGATGTTGCCCCAGCACCGCCTCAATTTCTCCCAATTCAATGCGGAAACCGCGAATTTTTACTTGGCCGTCAATTCGCCCGATAAATTCGATGTTTCCGTCTGGCAAATAGCGAGCCAAGTCGCCGGTTTTGTACAGTCGCGTCTTTGCTTGCGTGTCAAATGGATTGCGAATAAATTTTTCTGCGGTTAATTCAGGGCGGTTAAGATATCCGCGTCCCAAATTCTCACCGCCGATGTACAGTTCACCAGCTACGCCGATCGGCACTGGTTGCAAGTAAGAATCCAAGATATAAATCTGAGTGTTGGCAATCGGAAGACCGAGGGGAACTGTGTCAAAATCGCACCCAATTTTATCAAATTCGACTTGATAAGTCAGGACACCTACAGTTGTTTCTGTTGGCCCGTAGTGATTGAATACTGAGCAACTGGGAGCCAGATTGCGAAGTGTTTTAATTAAGCTCCAATTGGCCGATTCACCTCCTAAAATAAGCCGTTTACCAGGCAAAATTGACTGGGGTTGAGAGGAATTTAAAAGGGCGGCTAGGTGAGAGGGAACTATTTTGAGGCAGTCGATGGAATTGCGGCAGAAATATTCACCCAGTGCCTCTGGATCGGTGGCGCGTTGTTGGGAGATAATATGCAGGCAACCGCCGAAACAAAGGGCGGGGAAAATGGCTGTGTTTCCTAAGTCGGCGGCGAAGGTGGAAGCGGTAGCAAAACTGGCATCGGCTGGTAGGTTTAATTTTTCTTGAATGCTGTGCAGGTAATTGAGCAGTTGCCGGTGTTCGATCGCGACTCCTTTGGGGATGCCAGTGGAACCGGAAGTATAGATGACGTAAGCTAAATTGTCTGTAGAAACACGGGGCGTGTAAGATGCAGAAACAGTGGGAATATCTGTATCGATGCAAACAATATTTGCCTGAGTTTTCGGCAAGCTTTCGATGAGCCGCTGTTGTACGAGCAAAACCTTTACCTGAGCGTCTTCTAGCATTAGCGCTTTGCGCTCTATTGGGGTCGTTGGATCGATCGGTAAATAGGCGCCACCGGCTTTGAGTACGCCCAGCATTCCTACGATTGTTTCTAAGGAGCGATCGAGGCAAATGCCAACAACGACCTCTGGTTCAACTCCCAAGTTTTGCAGGTGATGGGCGAGTTGATTGGCGCGATCGTTGAGTTCTCGGTAGGTGATTTTTTCACTTTCAAAGACGACGGCAATGCTGTCTGGGTTGCGTTCTGCTTGTTCTTCAAAAAGCTGATGAACGCATTTATTTTTCGGGTAATCTTTTTGAGTTTGGTTAAAGTCAATGAGAAGTTGCAGCCGATCGCGATCGCTGAGTATGTCTAGCTGACTGATAGCGACTTCTGGATTTTTGACTGTGCTTTCTAAAAGCGCCTGAAAGTGTTCTGACAAGCGCTTTATATCTGCCGCAGCAAATAAAGCGGAATCATAGTGAAATTCAGCGCTTAGGGAATTGCACAGGCGAAGGCAGGAGAGCTTGATTTTGAATGGTTGTAGGCAGGCATCTTGCCGAATAAGGGAAAATGAAACGTCTGAGTTATCATCGTTGTTAGGCTCTGCTTGGAAGTCAAAGCAGACGGGCCAAAAGCTGCTGGTTTTTTCGTTTTCTAAGATTTCTTCCCTGCTAAAATATTCTTGCCAGTTGTACATCTCGTTGAGATTAAGCTCAACTTGCTGCCTCACTTGTGAGAAATTTAACTCGTCTTGCACTGGGCATCGTAGGGGTAAGTATTTGCACAGCAGCCCCAGAGAGTGTTCTAATTCTTCATATTTTCTGCCGTCAATCGCTACGCCGATTATCGGGTTTTGCTCTCTGGTAAGCCGCCAAATGAGAATTTGCCAGCAAGTCAGCAGGAAGGCAGAAATATCGCTTTTGTGCTTTGGGGCGATCGCTTCTAGGCTGTTCAACAAATCACCGCGAATTTCCACCCTTTCTACTTGTGGCTTAAATTCCGCTTCTCCATTCTTCTTTTCCCAAGGAAGTGTTAATAAATCCCAAGATTCAAGGTTCAGCTTTCGCCAGTATTCTTGGCCGATTGCCGTTTCTTCTGATTCGAGTAACTCATTTTGCCACTCAGCAATATCGGCATATTGCATTGACTCATCAGAGAACTCTTCCCCGCACGCGCAGGCTGAGTAGGAAAGACTGAGTTCGCGGGTGAAATTTTTCAGGGTGACGCTATCTGCAATTAAGGCAGAGAAGTTCACCAGCAATAGCTGCTTGTTTTGCGCCAGAGTGACTAAAGAGAGATGCCAAAGTGGGCCGCGCTCAAAATCAAAAGGAAGCAGGTTTAGTTGCTGAAAAAGCGCTGCGATTTTAGCTTCTTGTTCTTCGGGAGACAAACCGCTGAGATTGTGTTCCGAGATAGGAACTTCACCAGTGCTGGCGATCGCTTGCAGGGGTAGTGTCATCCCAGGCAAGCAGTGAAAGCTAGTCCGCAGGATTTCGTGCCGATTTACGACATTTTGCAGCGCCTTTTTAAGAATCTTTTTGTCGAGATTTCCGGTAATTAAAATTGCACCTCGAACGCGATAGATTTGTTTAGGATTATTTTGCTGTAACCCCCACAGATGCCGTTGCTGTGGAGAGAGTCTAAACCCTTCGATTGTTTCGTTTTGCATTTCTAAAGTTCCTTTAATAAGCCTAAATATCTTGACAGCTAAACGGTTCTGCCATACCGACAACAACCCGACGCGAACCAGAGAATGGCGTGCGTCCGTGCGCGGCTAGCATATTATCTAGCAGCAAGACATCTCCTTCTTCCCAAGGGAAAACAATCGTTTCTTGCTGATAGCAGCGACGAATTTCGTCTAATATAAAATCTTCAATGGGCGAGCCATCGCCGTAATAAGCATTGCGGGGTAAATCTTCCTCTTTAAAAGAAGTTAAAAGCTCTTTGCGAACGGCGGGTTCGAGATTGGAAATGTGGAAGAGGTGAGCTTGATTAAACCACACCATTTCCTGCGTGTGTGGGTGTTCAGCGACAGCTTGACATATTTGCCGAGTTCTCAAGCGATCGCCACTTTTCCATTCTAACTCAATTCCCGCTTTTTTGCAATACTCTTCTACCTCTATTTTGCTATCAGTATTGAAGACATTTTGCCAGGGTAAATCTACGCCACCGCCGTAATTTCGCACATACATAACCTTTTTTTGTACGAAGTCTTTTCTAATCTTTGAATCGAGGCGATTAAAGACTTTGCGGCTGTCTGCGATCGGAGTTTCTCCTCCCTGTTCGGCTTTCTTGACGCAGAAAAAAGCAATTTTCAGCGGCCAATTTCGAGAATAAGCCATTTCATTGTGCAGGGGGATGAATTGCTCGGCAGGATACTCGGTGGAAGTGTAAATATTTCCGCTCACTTGGCTACGCGGAGTCGAGCGAAAAGAATATTCCAACAAGTCGCCAGCAAGAGTTTGAATAAACTGCTCGAAACCATTCACCCCGCCGACTTCAAAGCCTCGAAAAAGTATTCCTCCATGCTGCCATAACTGCGTTTCAATTAATGAGCAATTGTTCGCAGCCCAACCCGCGAGATTTAATTTTTCTACTGTTGGCTGAACCACTAGAGGTAGAAAGTTTTCGGGCTGGAGGTAGGCGGTTTTGACTAATTCCTCTGAGGATAGGCTGACGGCTTTGCGCCTAACCGATCCTAACTTTTGGGAATTGAGATTCTTTGTTTCTGTATTTGTCATAATTTTTGCTTTGGTGAAAAATTTATCTCTTTTTCCCGAAAAAACCTGAGAGATTGATATCAAATCCGTTAGCATCGGAACTATTCATCTCTCTGTTCTCTTCCTCTGCGTTCTCTGCGTACTCTGCGGTTTAATCATTCTAATGCAACCGGAATTGATATGAGCCATCCTTTTCAACTCTTCATAACTTTGCGTTTAGCCATTTTTAATTTTTGAATTCCCGAAAGATGAATTTGTTTTTGCTGCTCGATTTGGTGCTGCCTTTCTGCTTCGGCAAGAATTTCTGCCAACTCGTCGATTCTGATATCTGGCTGAATGACTACCTGGTTGAGGAGGATTTGAAAACCTCTCACCATTCGGGCAATAGTCGCAGCCTCAAATAAGTCTGTTTTGTACTCAAATAAGCCTTGAATTCCTTCTGAATCCTCCCAGAGAGTGAGGCTTAAGTCGTGTCTCGACATACCGACATCGGATTCCAGAATGCTCAAGGTCAAACCAGCTAACTCCAAGGGTGGCATGGGTGCATTCTGGAGTACAAACCACACTTGAAACAGCGGGTTATAGCTGAGATTTCGCTCCGGCTGCAATTCCTCCACGAGCTTTTCAAAAGGAACATCCGGGTGAGCGTAAGCTGCTAACGCTACCTCGCGTGTTCGATCGAGTAGTTCGCGGAAAGTTGGATTACCTGCCGTGTCAATTCGCAGCACTAAAGTATTGACAAAAAATCCAATTAGTTCCTCTAATTCAAGGCGGTTGCGATTGGCAATAGGAGAGCCAATAGCGAGGTTATCTTGCTTTATTTGGCAGGATAGCAAGGATTGAAATGCTGCCAACAACGTCATAAATAGGGTGACATCTTGTTGCTGGTTGAGCGCTTTCAGTCTCTCAGTTAAAGAAGCATAAATCACAAAAGATTGCTGCGATCCTCGGAAAGTTTGCACGGGAGAGCGCTGCTTATCTGTTGACAGCACAGCTAAATCGCCTCCCAATTGCTGTTTCCAATAAGCGAGCTGTTTTTCTAATTTCTCTCCCTGGAAATGCTGCCGCTGCCAACTGGCGAAGTCGGCATACTGCACGGAAAGTTCAGGCAGCCCAGAGGGTTTGTCAGTGGAAAAAGCTTCATAAAGTGCGGCCACTTCTCGCACCAATACCCCCATAGACCAACCATCAGAAATAATGTGGTGTATCGTCAGCAGCAACACATATTCTGCCGAACTAAGTTGCAGCAAAGTGCCTCGCAGTAAGGGCGATCGCGTTAAGTCAAAGGGGCGTTGGGCTTCTTCTAAAGTACGCTGCTCAATTTCAGCTTGCTGCTCAGTTTCTGGTAAATGTCGCAAGTTTACTACCGACAAAGCGAAATCCAAGGAAGGAGAAATCAGTTGAACAGGTTCCCCGTCCATTTCTGCAAAAGCAGTTCGTAAAACTTCGTGACGCCTGACAATTTCATTGAGTGTTTGTTGCAGTGCCGACAAATTCAATTGCCCTTGCAACCGCACAGCAGCCGGAAGGTTGTAGGCAGGGTTTTCGGGAGACAATCGATCGAGAAACCACAGCCGTTGCTGGGCAAAAGAAAGGGGAGCAGAATTTGGCTGCGATCGCCTGGGAATACATTTAGATTGCTCAGCCTGTACTGCCTCTTTGCCCAATGCTTTGACGAGGAGCGCTCGCTTCTGGGGCGAGAGGTTTTTTAGTCGTTCTGAACGATTAGTAGACATCATAATTCACTTCCTCGCAGTGGTCGCTGTTTGTGATAGTTAAGGAAAGTTTTGCTGCTATTTTTAGCTGGTCATTTAAAACAAAATTGATATCTGCTTCAGTAGTAAGGGGGTTGGCAAGGACGACTCGAAAAGCAACAATGGGAATGGTTTTGCCATAACAGGTGTTTTGTAAGGTTGTTCGCGAGACGAAGGTGTGACCGGCTTGCCGCTGGGCCTCCTGAAGGCGCTCGTTAAATTCATTAATGAAGTGGTTGTCTGCTTCGGTTAGTTGTTTTTTGGCTGCTTTTTCCCTGAATGTTTCTGGAATGTAGCGGTATAAAAGAATATTAATTTCTGGTTCTAGCAGCAATTCAAAGGCTGGATTTTCCCGAAGTAAATTGGCTAAGTGCTGCGTTTTATGGATGCCTCCATCTATCAAAAACTCATAGCCTTGATGGCCGATGATATTCAAGGCGGCTTGCAAGAACAAACTCGCACCCGATCGAGAGCCTTCGAGAGAGCGCTTGCCTAGATCGATCGAGTCTTTTCGCACCGTGTAGGGTGCGTTTTTTTCAATAACTTTGGCGGTTTGGGGATTGCGGAATAAAACCATGCCGATTCCCATTGGCAAATACATTTGTTTGTGTCCATCTATGGTGACGGAATCTGCTAGTTGAATGCCTGCTAATTTGTGCCGGTGACGTTGGGAAAAAAGCACGGGGCCGCCCCACGCGGCATCGACGTGAAAGTGAGCGTTTGCGGATTGGGCGATCGCGGCTATTTCTGGTAGCGGATCGATACTTCCCGAATCGGTGCTGCCGGCGATACCGATAATTGCCAGAATGTGCAGGTTGCGATCGCGACATTCGGCCACAGTTTGGCGCAGCGCTGCCAAATCCATCCGGTGATTGGAATCGGTGGGGATTTTTAGGAGATTGCGATCGCCAATGCCTAATAAACCGGCAGCCTTTTCAAAAGAATAGTGCATCAAACTCGATCCGATTATCACCATTCCCTTGTAGCCGTAAAATTCTAAAGCTGCGTACAAGCCTTCTTTTTCAATGCCACCAAAGTCATTTTTTGGCCCTAAAGAAGCGTTGCGAGCGCACCACAGGGCGGTGATATTAGCTAGGGTGCCGCCCGTTACCATGATACCGAGCGTGCTATCATTTTTTTGAATGTGCTGATTATAAAAATCCTCAGAAAAATCGTAAATTAATCGGTGCATCATTGCCAAAGTCTGGCGCTCGCAGGGGCTTAAAACTTTGGCAGTTTCCATCTTGACTAAATTTTGATTCATCGCGGTTACAAGCTTCGCGATCGGGCGCACAAAATAGGGAAGTGCACTCGTCATGTGACCGATATATCGCGGGGAAGATGTGTGGATGGAATGAGCAACGAGGGTTTGGGTCAAATCATCGATATAATTCCCAACATCTGTAGGAAGGGCGGGAATTTTGTTTTCCCTAAACTGCTGAATAATTAACTCTAAGTCAATATCTGTACTAGCGGTTTTTGCGTACAAAAAGTCTTGAACTAGGGCAGAAATTCGCTCCTCCATTGCTTCTTCTGCCAAAAATGACTTTTCTGAGGCACTGAATAGCTCCATTAACTTTTCTTCAATTGGGATAACAGAGGCTTTTAATTGCTGCATTACCTCTTGAGACTTTGTGGCTTTTACTGTTAGTTTACTCATGCGAATTTATCCTGTTATATCAAATTCGTTAACATCGGAATTATTCATCTCTCTCTTCCCTTTCTCTGTATCCTCTGTGTCCTCTGCGGTTTAATCATTCCGATACAACCGGAATGGATATTAAATGGGATTTTTAAATCTCCAATTACCCACCGAACCCTTAAGGAGCAAAGGGCTTTTTGTGTTTTTTGACCCACCCGATATTTACTCAGCCACCATCACAGTTTGTGCTGACTCTTCATCCACTTTTTCTAAGAGATCGAGCAATTCATCTATCTGGTTAGCATCGGCGTTTGCCAGAATTTCTTCCTCGATTAGTTCAGCTAAATTCTGAATGGTGGGAGCAGCAAAAAAATCGCACAGTGCTAACTCTACCCCAAAGCACGATCGCACTCGCGATATTAACTGTGTTGCCATCAGAGAGTGACCGCCGAGGTCAAAAAAGTTTTGGTTAATTCCTACTTTTTCTATCCCTAAAATAGCAGTCCAAATCTCAGCAATTTCTTTCTCTGTGGGCGTTTTTGGCTCAGTGAATGCTGTTTCATCAGAAACGTAATCGCACCTTTGAGATAAGGCGAGACGGTCAATTTTTCCGTTGGGCGTTAGTGGCAGCGCATCTAATAGCATAAAAGCTGAAGGCACCATGTAATCGGGCAGTTTTTGCTTCAAGAATGAACGCAGTTCGGAAATAAGTTCTGGGTGCTGATTTCTGAACCCTGAGTTAGGAACTAGGTAAGCGACTAGGCGTTGACTGCCCGGTGCATTTTCCTGAAGCAAAACAGCAGCGGTGGACACAGAATAATGTTGAGAAAGTGCTGCCTCTATTTCTCCGAGTTCGATGCGGAAACCGCGAATTTTTACTTGGGAATCGCCCCGACCCAGAAATTCTATATTACCATCCGGCAGGTAACAACCGATATCGCCTGTTTTGAACAAAAGTTTTTGATGATAATTACCGACAAAATCTAATTTTTCTTGCCCAAACGGGTTAGAAATGAATTTTTCCGAGGTTAAGTCGGGGCGGTTTAAGTAGCCTTTTGCCAATCCATCGCCCCCGACGTAAATCTCGCCGGGAACTCCTATCGGAACGGGTTGCAAATTGCGATCGAGCAGATAAATTTGCGTGTTGGCGATCGGGCGACCAATTGGCACTTTTTCGACACAGTGAGTTGCATCGTACCACGTCACGTCCGCAGCTACTTCAGAAGAGCCATAAAGATTGATTAATACCCGCTGGGGCATCTGCTCTCGAAATTGCTGGCAAAGTTCGATCGGCAGAGTTTCTCCGCTGCAAATCCAATACTTTAATTGAGGCAAACGCCTGTCTAAATCAGGGAAAGCATCTAAGATAGCGCGCAACAAAGAAGGAACCAGTACCAGTCGGGTTACTTTTTGCTTTGATAAGGTTTGAAGGAATTGGTTAATATCTTTGACGGAGCGATCGCGAATAATGACAGTGGGCAACCCATGCAGCAAAGGAGCAAAGATTTCCCAAACCGAATCGACAAAATTTAAGGACGTTTTTTGACAGCAAATATCAGATTCGATAAAAGGGTAGGGGTTCCAAAAACAGCGATTGACTGTGCCTCGGTGGGTGCCGAGTACGCCTTTGGGAGTGCCTGTCGAGCCGGAAGTGTAGAGGACGTAAGCGAGGTTTTCAGCTTCCACTTTAACAGCGGGGTTGCGATCGATCTCGCGGCAAATTTCCTGCCATTCGGCGTCGATACAGACGACTTTAGCGCTGTGTTCGGGGAGGGTTTCTAGGAGGTTTTTTTGAGTCAAAAGCACCGGAACTTTTGCGTCGGCCAGCATGAACGATCGGCGTTCTTGGGGATAAGCAGGATCGAGAGGAACGTAAGCGGCACCGACTTTTAAAATGCCCAAAATGGCCACCAGCATCGACAGCGATCGCTCTAAGCAAATTCCCACCAAAACTTCGGGTTTTACGCCTAGAGATTGCAGGTAATGCGCGATTTGATTGGCTTTGGCATTCAATTCGCGGTAAGTCAATTGTTCATTTTCGCAAATTGCAGCCACTGCATCTGGGGTTCGCTCTGTTTGCGCGGCAAATAATTCGTGAATTGAGGAATTTCTGGGATAATCCGCTTGGGTGTCGTTCCACGGGACAAGTAATTGCTGGCGTTCGGCGGCGCTCAATAGGGACAATTCTGACAGTTTCCGCTCAGGATTGGCAGTCATTTCCTCCAGTAAAGTGTGCAGGTGTCCGAGCATTCGCGCGATAGCAGCGTCTTCAAAGAGGCTGCTACTGTAACCAATTTTTAGCGTCAATTGGGCACCGGGCATTGCCATCACGGTTAGAGGATAATTCGTTGTTTCCCAGGAGCGAATATTCTCTACTTTTAAGTTTTGAATCTTCTCCTGCAAAGAAGCATCCGAAGGATAATTTTCAAAAACGACAAAACTCTCAAATAGAGGTAAACTCCGAGGAACTTCGCTCCACCCCTGCACCTCAACGAGGGGGCTGTACTCATATTGTCGCGCCTCAACTTGTTGCGCTTGGAGTTCTTTCAAGCAGGATAAAATAGAATCCTGTGGGTCAATTTTTACGCGCACTGGCAGAGGATTTACGAACAGCCCCACTACCGATTCAGCACCCATTAACTCTGGCGGTCGCCCGGAGACAACCGTACCAAAAACCACATCTTCCTCGCCGCTGTATCGGCTCAAAAGTAGCGCCCAAGCTGCCTGTACGAGGGTATTTAATGTTAGCTGATGCTGTCGCGCGGCAGATTGCAGTGCGGCGGTGGCTGTTGCAGAAAATATCACCTGCTGTTCGCCACTACTTTCTAAACGGTTTCCCGCGACAATATTGCCCCGGCCGATCGCAGTTGGAGCTGCAAAACCTTTGAGAGTTTGCCGCCAAAATGACTCCGCCGCAGATAAATCTTGCTGGTGCAGCCACGCGATGTAATCCCGATAAGGGCGAGGGCGTTTGAGGTGCAATTCCTCGCCCTGGGAGAAGGCTTGATAAAATGCAAAAACTTCCTCAAGCACGATCGCCAGCGACCACCCATCTAAAACCAAGTGGTGGTGGCTCAAAATAAACTGAAAACTATCTGTTTCTAACTGCGCCAGTGTAATGCGAATCAAGGGAGCTGATTTCAAGTCAAAGCCCTGCTCGCGATCGGCTTTTAGGAACGTTTCTAGCTGCTGTTGTTGTTCGGAGGCCGAGAGCGATCGCCAGTCCATCTGCTGCCAAGATAATGCAGCCTGCTTACGCACCGCTTGCACGGGTTCTTTCAATTTTTCCCACAGGAAACAAGTCCGCAAAATGGGATGTCGCTCTACAACTTTTTGCCAACTATTTCTCAACGCAGAAACATTGAGATCGCCGCGCAAGACGCACAGCAGTTGCCCGAAATATACGCCCGATTCTGGCTGGTAAAGGGAATGAAAGAGAATGCCCTGCTGCGCTGGGGAGAGGGGATAAAAATCTTCGATATTGCCTTTGGTCATATTAAAGCTCTGCCAAAATTGCGGTAATGTTGTCTAAATCGTCCTGGTTCCACTGGCTCCACTTAAACTCTGCAAAGTCAGAAGGAGTGCAGCCACCGGCGTCGGGGGACTGACAGTATTGAATTAGCGATCGCAGCGATTCTATAAAGCCCGTTGCCAAATTTTCAATGCTTTCTCGTCGGTGAATGCTTTCGCTGTACGTCCAATCTAATTGCAGCTTGTTGCTGGCAACAAATCCGTTAATTTCCAGCAGGTAACGCCGATTTCCGCGCGGGCTGCGAAGGGGGCCAACAGGCTCGGATGACAGCATAAATAATGAAGATTTCGGCAGCACTTGGTCAAACTGTCCGAGATAGTTAAAGCTTACCTCAGCTTGCGGCAATTTGTGCAAATTCTTTACATTTTCTGGGTTTAAATATTCTAGGACACCGCAACCAACGCCGCGATTAGGCACGGCGCGTAATTGCTCTTTCACTGATTTAATTGCTGCTCCTAGATCGGCAGGTTTTTTTAAATTCAACAGGACGGGAAAAACAGATGTGAACCAGCCGATTGTGCGCGACAAATCTACTCCCTCAAATATATCTTCGCGCCCGTGACCTTCTAAGTCAAGTAAAAGTGAGTTATTGCCAGTCCAGCGTTCAAATGCTTGACCTAAAGCAGTTAGCAATACATCATTAATTTGAGTGCGGTAAGCGGCAGGTACTTCTTGTAAGAGCAGTTTTGTTTCTTCAACACTCAAAGCAACGGATACTGTCTTTTCAGATGCAACTAAATTAGCTGCGGTTGGGAAATCCACCGGCAAGCGAGAAGTTGGTTGGTGAGAAAGGGCGAGCCAGTAATCGAACTCTCCCTGCAATTCGGGCGATCGCGCCCACTCATGCAAGCGTTCTGCCCACTGCTTAAATGAGGTTGTTTTGGGCGGGAGCGCGACTGTTTCGCCGCGGCTAATTTGCCCATAAGCCGTCTGGAAATCCTCAATTAAAATTCGCCACGAAACCCCATCAACCGCTAAGTGATGAATGGCCAATAACAAGCAATTTGGCTGATGTTTGCCGAAGTCAAATAGGGCAGCGCGAAGTAATGGCCCCTCTGACAAATTCAAACTGGCTTGCAACTGAGTGGCGGCGGTTTGGAAAGCGGCTTCTCGTTCTTCTGGAGGTAGCGACGACAAATCAATGCAGGTAAAGGTCGCAACCTCGTCGGGATGGGCGAGTTCCTGCTGCCAGCCAGATTCTCCTCGCACAAAACGCAGGCGCAGCGCGTCGTGGTGCTTCAGCAATTCTTGCAAAACGGACTCAATTAATGCAGGTTCGAGAGGTTGCCACAACTCTAAAAGCACCGCCTGATTCCAGTGGTGCGGATCGGAGAGATTTTGTTCAAAAAACCAGTGCTGAATCGGTGTCAGAGGCACTTCGCCAATGATTAATCCCTGTTCCGATTGTTGGGTTCCATCTGTATCGGCGACGGCTGCTAACTGTGCAATGGTTTGGTGTTGAAACAGTTGTTTTGGAGTGAGCCGCAACCCGGCTTGATTGGCTTTAGAAATGACTTGAATGCTGAGGATAGAATCGCCGCCCAATTCAAAGAAATTGTCGTCAATTCCCACTTGTTCTAACCCCAATACTTGCGCCCAAATTTCTGCCAAAATTTTCTCAATACCCGTGCTTGGCGCGGCGAATGCCTCTTCGAGTTCTGGCCGATCGCGATCCGGTGCAGGTAGTGCTTGGCGATCGACTTTACCGTTGTTTGTTAAAGGCAGCGCCTCCAGCGTCACGAAAGCAGCAGGCACCATGTATTCCGGCAATTTTTCTTTCAGAAGGCAGCGCAGTTCGTGAATCAGTATTGAAGGCTTATTTTGTGCTGTTGAGTTAGCAATGATATAAGCTACCAAGCGCTTATCGCCCGGTACATCTTCTCGCACTACAACCACAGCCTGGGCGACATCTGGATGCTGTCCTAGCGCTGCTTCAATTTCTCCTAATTCGATGCGGAAACCGCGCACTTTTACTTGGTGGTCAATTCGTCCCAAGTATTCAATATCGCCATTTGGCAGATAGCGAGCTAAGTCTCCCGATTTGTACAACCGCGCTTTCAAACTGTCATTAAATGGGTTTGAAATAAACCGATCGGCAGTTAATTCTGGCTGATTGAGATAGCCCCGCGCGACGCCAGCACCACCAACGTAAATTTCCCCAGGGATGCCGATCGGAACGGGTTGGGAGTTGCGATCGAGCAGGTAAACTTGCAAGTCAGGAATTGGCCGGCCAATAAGGCTGGCATTTTTACTTAAATCAGCGGCAGTCAGGGGCCGATACGTGACGTGGACAGTTGTTTCTGTAATGCCATACATATTGACAAGTTGGGGATGCCGATCGCCGTGCCGGTCGAACCAAGGTTTTAAGCTTTGCAAGTCTAAAGCTTCCCCCCCAAAAATTACTAAGCGCAGGCTTAAATCTTCGCCAATTCCGACAGATTCTTCTGTCTTTATCAACTGGTAAAATGCAGAAGGAGTTTGGTTGAGAACTGTGACTCGTTCTTTGCATAGCAAGCTGTAAAAATCTTGGGGCGATCGGCTGACTGAATAAGGGACGATCGCGAGTCGCCCGCCGTAGAGTAAAGCGCCCCAAATTTCCCAGACTGAGAAGTCAAAAGCATAAGAGTGAAACAGCGTCCACACATCTTGCTCGTTGAAGTTGTACCACGACTGGGTAGCAGCAAACAGGCGGACGACGTTTGAGTGAGGCACTAAAACGCCTTTGGGGATGCCAGTTGAGCCAGAAGTGTAGATGATATAGGCGAGATTTTCGGCAGTGGTGCCGCTGGCGGGATTTTCTTTGCTGTGTTGGGAGAAAGCACTTTTATCCGCATCGAGGCAAAGGATTTTGGCGCTGCATTTGGGAAGGGTTTGCAACAACTTTTCCTCAGTCAGCAGCACATTTACCTGCGCGTCTTCGAGTATAAAAGCAAGGCGATCGCGAGGGTTGGCTGGATCGATCGGAACGTAAGCGCCCCCGGCTTTTAAAATTCCGAGAATACCGACGATCGTATCAAGCGATCGCTCGACACAAATTCCCACCAAAACTTCGGGTTTAACGCCGAGTTTTTGCAGGTAATGCGCGAGTTGGTTCGCTCGTTCATTCAGTTCGCGGTAGGTGAGTTTTTGCTCTTCAAATACGACTGCAATGGCATCGGGAGTTCGATCGACCTGCGCTTCAAATAATTGATGAATGCAGCGATCGCTCGAATAATCGGCGCGGGTGTCATTCCACTCTACTAATAACTGATGCCGCTCTTTTTTCCCCAGCAACGGTAGCTCTTCAATCCGCCGATCTGGGTTGGCAGCTATGCCCTCCAGCAACGTGAGAAAATGCCCCGCCATCCGCCTAATTGTTACCGCATCAAATAAATCGGTGCTGTATTCAAACTGACCGCTAATTTCTTCCTGCTTTTCTTCTAAATACAGCGTTAAGTCTACTTTTGCTGTCTGATTCTCAACATCTAAAAGAGTGAGATTTAGTCCGGCTATTGATTCCGCAGCAACAGGTGCAGTTTGCAAAACAAAAGCAACTTGGAACAGAGGATTGTAGCTCAAATTGCGATCGGGTTGCAACTCTTCAACCAGTTTCTCAAACGGCAAATCCTGGTGAGCATAAGCTTCTAAACTCACCTCCCGAATGCGATCGAGCAACTGCCGAAAAGTGCGATCGCCTGACAAATCAGTTCGCAATACCAAAGTATTGACAAAAAACCCGATTAGCCCTTGAATTTCCGCTCGGTTGCGGTTGGCGATGGGAGAGCCAACGGGGATATCTGCCTGTCCTGTATAGCGATAGAGCAACGTTTTAAAGGCTGCTAGCAGCGTCATAAACAGGGTGACATTTTCCTGGCGGCTGAGCTTTTTGAGGGCTGACGCTAGCGTTCTGGGGATGAGGAATGATTCTTTCGCGCCCCGATAGGTTTGCGCGGGGGGACGAGGGCGATCGGCTGGCAATTCCAGCAAGGGGGGAGCGCCGCTGAGTTGCTTTTTCCAGTAGTTAAGTTGAGTTTGCAGGCGATCGCCCGCAAGCCATTCCCGCTGCCAAATAGCAAAATCGGCGTACTGTATGGAAAGTTCGGGAAGTGGGGATGGTTTGCCAATCAAAAACGCTTCGTAAAGTGCTGCTAATTCTTGCAGAAAGACTCCGATTGACCAGCCATCAAAAATAATGTGGTGTAGCGTCAGCAGCAACACATATTCCTCAGCCTCTAACTGTAGCAAACTAGCTCGCAACAGCGGCCCTTTGGTTAAATCAAAAGGTTTGCTAGCTTCTTCTGCAGCCAGTTGTTTTACTTTTTCTTCTCGCTCAGTTTCCGCCAATTTTTGCAAGTCTAAAACTTGCAGCCCGAAATTAAATTTCTGACCAACCACCTGCACAGGTTGACCGTCTACAGTGGCAAATGTTGTTCGCAAAGCTTCGTGACGGCGCACAATTTCCTTGAAACTTCGTTCGAGAACTACTACATTTAGCCTGCCTTTTAGTAACACAGCCGCCGGAAGGTTGTAAAAAGGGTTTCCCGGTTCAAATTGGTCAATAAACCACAGTCTTTGCTGGGCAAAAGAGGTGGGAAATGCAAATACTTCTTCTTCGGAAGCATTCGCAGAGTCGCGAGTATCTGTTGGAGGTTTTTCGGAAAAATGCACCGTCATGGGATTTTAGATTTTAGATTTTAGATTTTAGATTTTGGATTGACCGCACGGATCGAGTCTCTTTCTTGAGGATTTGAGATTTTAGATTTTCGATTGATTCCACGGATAAATCAGGGGGCTTGTACCATCAAGAAATTCTCGGTCATGGGATTGGTAACTGATAATTGGGAATTGGCAATTGGGAATAGAGGATTGCAGCCGATAATTGGGGATTACTTATGGGCGATCTGCCGATCGCCCGCGACTCATCACTTATTGCAAAGAGGATAGTGACCTCCGGTACGCCGATCGCGAAACAGGCGCGATCGCGGGTTCTTCAACGACCACATTTTTGTTTTTGGCATCATTAATATTTTCGGCAAGTACGGCGAGCGATCGTCCTGCAAAAATATCGCACAAAGGCAATTCTATCTGACAAGATTCTCGTACCTTTGCTGCTAATTGAATTGCCAGCAGCGAATTTCCTCCTAGTTCAAAAAAGTTGTCGGTAATGCTTAAGTGTTCGATACAGAGAACCTCACAGCAAATTCTCGCTAACATTGCCTCAATAGGGGTGCGCGGTGCGACAAAAATCTTTGCTTCGGGAATTGCGGCATCCGGTTCAGGCAGTGCCTTGCGGTTAACTTTGCCGTTCGCCGAAAGCGGCAGCGCGTCCAGAATTATAAATGCAGACGGCACCATATAATCTGGCAGTTTTTCACTCAGGAATTGGCGCAATTCTTCAACCGCAGGGACCGCGTTTTGTTGGGGAACGATATATGCTACTAAGCGCTTTTGACTGTGATTTTCTCCGAAGGCGGTGACAATGGATGCTTTCACTGCTGGGTACTCGTTCAAAGCAGCTTCAATTTCTCCTGGTTCGATGCGGAATCCTCGAATTTTAAGGCGGAAATCTTCTCGCCCTAAAAATTCGATATTGCCGTCAGGGAGGAAGCGCCCTAAATCTCCCGTTCGGTACAAGCGATCGCCCGTGACGGGGTGCGTGAGGCAACTGGCGCGGGTTTTTTCTTCATTCCGCCAGTATCCTTTTGTCAGTCCAACTCCGGCACAGCACATCTCGCCGGCAACCCAGACGGGACAGTCTTCGAGCCTTTCATTCAAAATGTAATAGCGTGTATTGGCGATCGGCGATCCGTAGGGAATGCTTTTCCAAGAAGGGTCAACAGTTTCTACCGGATACCAGATGTTCCAAAGGGTAGTTTCGGTTGGCCCGCCAACGCTGACAACGCGACATTCACGGACGATCGCCCTTAACCTCTGAGGCAGTGTGACTGGAATCCAATCTCCGCCGAGAAACGCCCAGCGCAAGCACTCTGGCAACACTTCAGAACGTCCGCCAGCGTAATCGAGCAGCATTTCCATCATCGGGGGAACCGAGTTCCAAATGGTGACGCGCTCTTTTACCATCAATTGCGCCCAGTGAGCGGGGTCTAGCCGTTGGGCGGCATCGGGAATGACGATCGCTCCTCCGGCTGCTAGGATGCCGAAGATATCGTAAACCGACATATCGTGGTGCAGTGCGGTGACGGAGATCGCGCGATCGCACTCGGCCACATTAAACACTTGGTTGGTCTGAGCGATCGCATTGACTGCACCGCGATGGGCGATCGCCACGCCTTTCGGCAAGCCAGTTGATCCGGAAGTATAAATCACATACGCTAAATCTTCCGCTTCCTGCACTGATTCCAAAGCTTCGCCGCTTTCTGTTGCTAATTCCTCAGTATCAAGACAAATTCGCCGCACATTTTCCGGCCATTCCAATCGCTGATTTAACTGAGATTGCGTCAAAACAATCTCAACTTCACCATTTTCCAGCAAATACCAAATCCGCTCTTTTGGTAGCGCCGCATCGATAGGCAAATAAGCGGCTCCAGAGGCTAGAATTCCCAGGACAGCGACTATTTGCTCCCATCCTTTCTCCATGACGACGGCAACCAATTGATTAGGGCGAACTCCGAGATTTCGCAAGCGATGACCGACTTGATTCGATCGCCGATAGAGTTCCTCGTAGGTGAGGGTACGATCGCGCGTAATGATGGCTGGTTCGTGCGATCGCGACGCGACTTTCTCAGCAAACAATTCGTGCAGCAATCCATCGGGAATCGGTGCCTCAATGGTGTTAGTAAAGGCTTGCTGAAACTGCACCGTTTTATGCCAAGTTTCCTCTTCATTGGCGAGGCTTTGCAATAGGCGGCAATAGGCATCAAACATATCGTCAATCATCCCTGGCGGGAAAAGTTCTTCCACCGCATCCCAGCTAAAAGACATCCCCTCAGCGGTTTCGGTAAATTGCGCGTCGATCCAAACTTGCGGAGTTTGACCAATAATGTGCACCAATTCTCCCAATTCTTGAATCAGAGAAAAGATAGAGGAATCTTCCCCAGGCGCGTTTTGCGGATCGATCGTAAACACGACTGGCATCAGCGCTGCAGTTGTACCTTGCGCTTGAGCGAGTTCTCGCAAAACGCGCACGCCGCTGACATATTGGTGTTCTAAATCTTGCCAAAGTTGTTCTTGCAATCGCTTGGCTCGTACTTCAAAACTTTCTTGCTTTGAGTTATCTATTTCTAGCAGAGTAAATGACGCAAATTCTCCGATAATTTCCTCAACTTGAGAATGCAAAGGCAACCGATTAAAGCGCGGCACGTTGAGGGTAAACCGAGGCGTTTTGCTCCACAGAGACAGAACCTCCGCATAGGCGGCCAGCAATAAGCCCGTAGGAGTGAGGCTGGCGCGAGCTGTGCGCGTTTTGAGGCGCTGCCAGGTTTGCAAGTCTAAGCGATCGCTCCAGCGTTTAAATCGCGGCTGCGTTAAGGAATTCGGGTGTTTGGCGAGGGGCAATTCCGGTGCTGGTGGCAGGGTTTTGAGGCGAGTGCGCCAGTAATCTAAGGATTGCTGGTAAAATGGGGAGTTTTCTAAGGCAATCGCGGCTAACACGCAATCGCGAAAAGACAGTTGCAAGGGCGCGATCGCACTATGGGGATTGCGGTAAAACTTTACCAAATCGCCAAACAAAATTTGAAAACTCCAGCCGTCTATGCACAAGGCGTCAATGCTGATGTGGAGCCGGATGCGGCGATTGTTTATTTGCGAAGCGCAAATCTCGAACAGCGGCCAGCGATCGAGCGGTAGCACTTGGTGGGAAAGGCGATCGCGAATTGCTTCGAGTTTTTCGCCCGCAACCTCTGGATCGATCGATCGCAAATCCAAAACCTCAATTTTATAAGCGGGTACGTTTTCCAGAATTTGCTGCTGTCCATTCGGAAGTACGATCGCCCGCAGCATATCGTGACGCTGTACAACTCGCTGCCACGCGAGGCTAAACCGCTCTAAATCTAACGAGTCGCTTTCAATTTCTACATAGCCGTGAATGGCCACATTGCCCATTTCAAAGAAGCTATTTCTCCCGATCCAGTAAGCCTGCTGCATTTCATTGAGCGGAAATGGTTTGTAGCGATTTTGAGGATCGGGGGCGATTGTCGGCAGTAATTTAATAGGTTGTCGATCTGGCTCGCTTTTAGTTTCCGCGATCGTCGCTGCTAGACTAGCGACTGTGGGGGATTGAAACAAGCAGCGCAACGATAGCTCGACTTGAAAGCGATCGCGCACCTTGGCAATCAGTTGAGTTGCCAGCAAAGAGTGACCTCCCAACTCAAAGAAATTGTCATTAATTCCCACCTGTTTTAAACCCAGAACCTCAGCCCAAATCTCCGCTAATACTTGTTCTTCTAAAGTCTCAGGAGCGATAAAATCTGCATCTAAACTGTTGGTTTCCGGTGCGGGAAAAGCTTTGAAATCTACCTTGCCGTTTGGCGTTAATGGCATGGCTTCTAAAAACACAAAACTGGCAGGAACCATATAATCTGGCAGTTGTTCCCGGAGAAAAGAGCGCAGATTTTTAATCAGTGCGGAGTTGCCAATGCTGAGTGCTGAGTTTAAAACGAGGTAAGCAACTAAACGCTTTCCGCCTGAATCTTCGTCACGTGCGAGAATGACTGCTTCTTGCACGTCTGGATGTTGGCTGAGTGTGGATTCGATTTCTCCTAACTCTATGCGGAAACCGCGAATTTTTACTTGGCGATCTGTGCGATCGAGAAATTCTAAATTGCCGTCGGGGAGATAGCGGACTAAATCGCCTGTTTTGTAAAGGCGAACGCCTTGTTTGCTGCTAAAAGGATCGGGAATAAATTTTTCTCGATTCAACTCTGAACGGTTGAGATAGCCTCTGGAAACGCCCGCACCTCCGATATATAGTTCGCCGGGGACTGCGATCGGAACTGGTTGCAAGTTAGCATCGAGTACATAGGTGCGGGCATTTGGAATTGGGCGTCCGATCGGCAAGGTTTTTGGGGAGTTTTTAACCGCAGAGGGCGCAGAGGGCGCAGAGGGGAGAGTGTCGCACCACGTGGCGACAATGGTTGTTTCTGTGGGGCCGTAAGTATTGACTAGCCGCACTTTTTCTGATACGCATTTTTGCCACTGATTCAGGGATGCTGAAAGTGCGGTTTCTCCGCCAATGATTGTCAAGCGCACTGATGGGGGAAATTCTGCTTTTTCGGTGCTGAGTCTGGCGGTTAATTCGCGCCAGTAAGCGGTTGGTAAATCTAAGACGGTGATTTGCCATTCCCGGCATTTTTTCAGGAAGGAAGAAATGCTGTCTAACATGGAATTTCCGCGCAGTACCAATGTTGCGCCTCGCGTTAAACAGGGATAGATTTCTTCGGCGCTGGCGTCGAAGCTGAGGGAAGCGAATTGGAGAATGCGATCGCCTGGTTCGATGCCATATTCGACACTTGCAGCTTGGGTATAATTCGCCAAAGATTGATGCTGCACCATCACTCCTTTTGGCTTGCCGGTAGACCCGGATGTATATATGATATAAGCTAGGTTTTCTGGCAAAACGGCGCTTTCAGGATTTGACTTGTTTTGTTGAGCGATCGTCTGCCATTCTGCATCCAAGCAAATCACAGAGATATTATTTTGGGCTGGCGTTTCTGCTTTTAATTCTGCTTGTGTTAGCAGTACCTGAACGCCAGCGTCTTCTAACATGAAAATAAGGCGTTCTTTAGCATAGATGGGATCGAGGGGCAAATAAGCGCCGCCTGCTTTTAATACGCCTAAAATCCCGACGATCGCATCGAGCGATCGCTCCATATAAATGCCGACGATCGCATCGGGTTTTACGCCGAAGGAGTGCAAATAATGGGCAAGTTGATTCGCGCGAATATTTAATTCTTGGTAAGTCAAACTTTGGCATTCAAACCGCACCGCAACCGCATCAGGTGTTTTCGCAGCCTGCGCTTCAAACAAACGGTGAACGCACTCATTTTGGGAGTAATTTATCCCAGTGTTATTCCACTCAAATAGAAGTTGCTGGCGTTCTGTTTCTGCAAGCAGGGGCAAATCTGATAGACGCGCGGAGGGATTCGCCACGATGCCTTCTAATAAGTTCTGAAAGTGTCCTGCCATTCGCGCAATTGTAGCCGATTCAAATAAGTCTAAGCTGTATTCAAACCAGCCTCTAATATCCGTTGCTGTGGCTTCTAATTCCAAGGTTAAATCGAAATTGGCTGTGCCGCTGTGAATCTGTTGGCAGTTCAGGCTTAAACCGGGCAATTCTAAGGCGAATTCGGAGGCATTTTGAAAGGCAAACATCACCTGAAATAACGGCGAGTGACTTAAATCTCGATTCGGCTGCAATTCTTCTACCAACTTCTCAAACGGTACATCTTGATGCGCGTAAGCGCCTAATGCAACCTCTCGCACTCGACTCAGCAACTCTCGAAAAGTGGGATTTCCATTTAAGTCAGTCCGCAAAACTAAAGTATTGACAAAAAATCCAATTAATGATTCGGTTTCGCTGCTGTTGCGGCTGGCAATTGGTGAACCGACGAGGATATCTTCTTGGCCCGTGTAGCGGTAAAGCAGTGTTTTGAATGCCGCCAGCAATGTCATAAAGAAAGTAGTTTTTTCGCGGCGACTCAATTGCCTAATTGCCTCGGTTAAGTGCTCTGGCAATTCAAATAATTGCCGACCTCCCTTGTAACTTTGAACAGCGGGACGAGAAAAGTCTGTTGGTAAATTTAGCACCGCTGCGCTGCCACTTAACTGCTGCTTCCAGTAAGTAAGTTGAGTTTCTAATATTTCTCCCTGCATTTGTTGGCGCTGCCAAGTTGCAAAGTCTGCATACTGAATTGGCAGAGGTGGAATATCGGCTAAACTCTTATTAGTAAATTCTTCATAAAATGCCGCTAATTCCCGTAAAAATACGCCCAAAGACCATCCATCAAAAATGATATGGTGGGCAGATAAAAGCAGGGTATGTTCTGTTTCAGATAAACGTAGAAGTTTGGCACGGATCAGATTAGTTTGAGTTAAATCAAAGGGCAATTGTGCTTCTTCCGCCGACATTTTTTGCGCTTTTTTCTCGCGTTTCGCAGGGGAGCAATGGCTCAAATCTATCAGCGGTAATGGGAAACTTTTCGCATCAAAAATAACTTGTATCTGTTCTTTTTCAACACCAGCAAACGCAGTTCTTAAAATCTCGTGTCGCTCGATAATTTTCTCAATACTTTTCCTAAGTGCTTCTGCATTAAGTTGCCCTGTGATCTGAACTGCACCGCAGAGGTTATAAAACGGGTTTCCGGGTTCCAATTGGTCGAAGAACCACAAGCGCTCTTGGGCAAAAGACAGGGGAATATTTTGTAGGCGAGAAACTGGCCTTGGGACGACTGCTTTGGTATTTCCTGTCAGTTGCTCTAGAATTTGCACTGCTAGTCGAGCAATGCTCCTATCTTCAAACAAATCGGCAACCGATACAGTAACGCCAAAGTCGCTCTCTATCTGATTTTTTAACTCAAAAATTCTTAAAGAATCTAGTCCAAAGCTACTGAGTGGGCGATCGATTTCAGTCGGCTTTAGCCGACTTTGGCTATTAGCCGGGGAATTCATTACCCGGCGGTTTACCTGCTGCCAAAGGTAAGCCTCAAGCAGCGGCTGCCGTTCTTCTAACTCGGCTGTCAGCAGAATTTCTCGCGTTAGTTGATTGTCGATTTCTACCGAATCAGCTAGCTCTAAAATGCTACTGGCAACAACTTCCAAATTGTCAGCTAGAAAGTCAGCATAGGCGGCGCGACGTTGAATTTTACCGCTGGTCGTTTTCGGAATGCTTCCGGGCTTAATCAGCACTACTCCATAAACTTGCACTTCATATTCTTGAGCAATGCGTTCGCGGATGGCGCTGATAATTTCCTCGGCATTATCCGGCGCTTTGCGAGATTGTAATTCTGGCACGATAACGAGCTGTTCTTCGCCTGCGACTTCCACCGAGAATGCCGCGATCGCCCCCGGCCGCAAACTGGGATGGCTGCGTTCTGCTGTTCTTTCTATATCTTGGGGGTAAAGATTGCGACCTCGGATGATAATTAAATCTTTGAGTCGCCCTGTAATAAACAGTTCTCGATCGCGTAAAAAGCCTAAATCTCCTGTTCGCAAAAATGGCCCTTCGCTGGTATCTGAAAGATATGCTTGAAAGGTTTTTTCTGTCTCTTCTGGGCGATTCCAATAGCCTCGCGCCACTGTTTCGCCAGCTACCCAAATTTCTCCGACTTGTTGCGGCTGACATTGTGTCAGAGTTTCGGGATTGACGATCGCAACTTTAGTGCCAAATTCAGGGAAACCGCAGCCGACTAAAGTTCTCGCGCCCCCCTCGCCTTCGACAACTTCTACAATGTGATTATTTTCCAGCGCCCCAGCGTCAACAGGTAAGAAAGTCGGTGTTGTCCCGCTGCGAACCGTGGCAATTTTTAGCGTAGTTTCTGCCATTCCGTAAGCAGGACAAAAGGCATCGGCCTGAAAACCGCAGGGCTCAAAAGCTTTGGTAAATCGCTCTAGGGTTTCTTTGTGGATGGGTTCTGCACCGTTATAGGCCACGCGCCAACTACTCAAGTCGAGCATTTTTTGGCCATCGCCCAAAATTTCGCGCTGCATAATAGCGGGATGATTTTGATTGTTTTGTGGGATGGGCGTCCCGCCCGTCCGGTGTATTTTCACAGCAGGCCCGACGCCTACCCCACAATAATCATCCTCAAATTGTGCTAGCAACATTTTGCTGATTTTGCTAGCACACAAGTCGTAAGCAAAATTTGGCCCGCCGCTGTGGGTAGCTTTGTAACGCGAAATCGCTTCCAACCAGCACATCGGGTTCTGAATAAACGCCGCTGGCGGCATGAAGTAAGAGGGAATTCCCAGATACAAAGGTTTGAGCAATCCGTCAATTAACCCCATGTCGTGAAAGGGGGGAAGCCACGTTACGGCAACGCTTTCGGCATCGTGATCGAAGCCTCGGTGAATGTATTCGATGTTGTACAAAACGTTGGCGTGGCTCACCATTACGCCTTTGGGGGTGGAGGTTGAGCCGGAAGTGTACTGAAGATAAGCTACTTCGTCGGGATGGATGGGTGGCTGCTTCCACTTTTCGCCGTCATCCGAAAGCGCCTCTGCACTCAGCCAGCGCAGCCCTTTGAGTTCCGGCGCTTGTTCGCATAGCTGTTCTAAATTTTCCAGGTGTCGCGCGGGTGCGATCGCAACTGTTGCTCCTGCATCTAGGGCGATCGCACTAATTTTCGCTAAATTCCGTTTCAGCTTCGGTGGATAGAGGGGAACCGCGATCACTTTGGCGTACAAGCATCCAAAAAAGGCGGCGAGATAGTCCAATCCTGGCGGGAAAAGCAGTAAGGCTCGTTCGCCACTGAGCCCCAATGTCTGAAGTCGCACGGCGTGCGATCGGGCGATCGCATCTAACTCTCGATAAGTCAAACTGGCGGTTTCAGTTTTTCCGTCTAACAGAAATGTATATTTCTGCTCTGGTTGGTGTAATGCCCTATTTTGCAGGAGTTCTACTAAATTCGTACAACTTTCGGTGAGTTGGTTTCCCTCAATTCTTGCGTCACTCATCGATTCTTTTTACCTAATAAATCTTGTTTGCAGTACGCCAACCAGTTCCGCCAAATTCTTTCCACATAGACTTTCTGTGAACAGTTGTCGGGCGTTACGAGTCTCTCATCAGCGCGTTTGAGTCTTCAATCCGGGTATTAGCGCTTCTTTCCACGTTTTGTTGTCGATCGGGCTGTTCGGCAATGGCTCCGGGGCGATTTGGGTCCGAGCCAGCTTCGATATCAGCTTCAGGGGCTTTACGGCTATCGACTTTTAGCATAGTAGGCTAGATGATATTTATTGTCAAGAGTAGTTGAAAAACTTTATTGACTCCTATCCTGGCCTATATGAGAATATTTTCTAACTCTTGCCATAGCATTTTAGGCGAACGTTTGTCTAGCCCTGACAAACAACCATAATAGGCAAGTGGCGTGTCACTAGATAGAGGGGTGACACCCCCTATCTTAAACTGCAATATATTTTCATTAGTTAACTCTTGACAGATGCAAGTGCTCTGTTATCTAATTAAGGCACTTTCTCATTAAGCACCCAGTGGCTACTTCCTTTAACCGAGGAAGGTGCCAACCGTGGGCGATCGTCCAGAGCGCCACCGGACTGAGGCTTTCGCCCTCACGCGCCTGCTGTGTTCCCAGACAAATGCCACTAGCGACGGGAGAATCGGATCGAACTGCGCCCGACAACTGGGCCGGATATTCCGCAGGTCAGTTTCAAGAGGCACACAAGAGCAGCAACGCTGCCACAAATCATGTTGTGCAAGCAACGCAAACCACATATCCGAAGTTCCATTAATTGTTGATTAAATAGTAATGAAGAGATCGCAGAAATTATTAAATAGCCTTGGGCTGGCAGGAGTCGTGTCGGCGTTAGTCGCTGGGCCGGTGTGCGCTTCCAACATCGCGCAGGTGACGGGCGTTCGCCTCAACCCCACGTCAGAAGGCATTGAAATCATCCTAGATACTGAAGATGGAAGACCCCTGCAAGTCTTCAGCGCCAGCTTTGGCGAAACTTTACAAGCTGATGTCATCACCGCTCAACTGCGACTACCGGGGGGAAATGAGTTTCGTCAAGACAAGCCTGCAGCCGGAATTGCTTTTGTCACCGTTACTCCTTTAGATAACAACAGCATCCGAATCAAAGTCGTTGGCGAGAGGGGTCAACCAGTGGCACGGGTGATTCCTAATGCTGCGGGTCTGATTCTCAGCTTAAAACCCACCTCGGAGATGACGGCTCGCCCGGGGGCACCTGCTCCTACAACACAGCGGCCGGGGGCACCTGCAGCACCCTTCCCACAGACAGGGCAGCCGGTAGAGATACCTGCAGAACCTTTACCGCCGACAGCGCAGCCACCTGGAACACCCGGAGAACCTTTACCACCTACAGCGCAGCCACCTGGGACACCCGGATCACCCTTGCCGCCGACAGCGCAGCCACCTGGAACACCCGGAGAACCCTTGCCGCCTACAGCGCAGCCACCTGGGACACCACCGGCGGGGAGAGACCCGATTGAAATCGTCGTCACTGCAACACGAACTGCCGAAAGAGTGACCAACGTGCCACGCTCTATAACGGTGGTAGACTCCGAAGAACTTCAGCAGCAGGTAGGGCAATCGAGAAATATCGGGGAAGCTCTGGCAAATCAGGTTCCCGGTTTCGCGCCTCCGACTCAACTTACTACAACTTATGGACAAACTTTGCGGGGTAGGGATGTTTCCGTTCTGATTGACGGCGTGCCACAAACGACCAATCTTCAATCGTTTGGCAGAGAATTTAGAAACATCGATCCCAGCGCGATCGAACGCATTGAAGTAGTGCGGGGGTCTACAGCAATCTACGGCGCTCAGGCTACAGGTGGCGTGGTTAATATTATTACTCGTCGGCCAACTGAGGAAAGGCTAAGTGCTGTTACTGAAGTGGGCGTCAGTAGCGGTTTAACAAACACGGATGATGCTCTAAGCTTTAACGCTCAGCAGACGGTTTCTGGCCGAAGTGGCAATGTCGATCTGACGGGCACTGTCTCGCTCTCTAGAAGTGGAGCTTTTTACGATGCCAAAGGCTCGCGCATTCCCTATTTTGAACTCGGCGGAGATAGCAGCACCCTCTTCAACGTGATGGGCAAAGTCGGGGTAGATTTGGACACCAACCAGCGGCTGCAACTAACTGTCAATCACTATCGGGAAACTCAAGATCCCAATGTGATTCCAGACTTTAGTGTTGACGACCAGGAAGGACGGCAAAAAGCCCGCGCCATCCGAACCGGAGATTTGGATATTGACGGGGAAACACCGGGAAATAGAAGTACACAGCTCAACCTCAGTTACACCAACCAAAACCTTTTTGGCAGCAGCCTTCAAAGTCAAATTTACTATCGAACGAATTCCAATGTAAGTGTTCCCTCTGATTTTCGCACGTCCGATTTCTTTGGCCCGTTTGTCGGCGTTGCTCGTTCGCGAGCCGAGAACGAACAAATAGGAGGAAGGCTTGCGGTCACCACTCCTTTATCCAGTGCCGAAAATCTTCGATTAACTTGGGGTTCAGACTATGTTACTGAAGATAGCAAACAGCGTTTCGACCTGTACGACCCAGAGAGAGTTGACGCAAGTGGTGGCAGGGTTTACCGGAAAATTTCCGAGCGTCCTTTCGTCCCTCCTTACACTTACAACAGCCTTGGCTTTTTCGGTCAATTGGAATGGAATATTGACGATATCGTGATTCTAAGTGGGGGGATACGTCACGAACGCGTCGGGTTAAACGTCAATGATTATACCACTTTTAACGATCGCCAGATCGAAGGAGGCGATCGCAAATTTAACGCCACCCTATTTAATACAGGGGCTGTCTATAAAATTAATGACACCTTCAACGTATTTGGCAACTTTTCTCAAGGTTTCTCAGTTCCAGATTTTGGCCGCATTCTCCGCCAACCCCCCGACGATTTTGTGGGAATTGAATCCTCGTTAGAAGTAACTCAACCGCAAAAAGTCAACAGCTACGAAATTGGCATTCGAGGAGGGTGGCGATCCGTGCAAATGTCGCTTGCCGCTTTTTACAATACCTCCGATCTAGGAATCAGTTTTCAACCAGTTGGCAACACAGGTCGCCTGGAACTAATCCGCGCCCCAGAACGCATTTACGGCTTAGAAGGGACTGTGGATTGGCAACCTGCACGAGCATGGTCGATCGGCGGGACTGCTACCTATCTTCATGGCGAATATGAGGAGGACAACCGTTACATCGCCCTCGATAGCAGCAGAATTCCACCCCTCAAGCTAACAGCTTATGTTCAAAACGAAACTTTGCCGGGATGGAACAATCGGTTACAGTTATTATATTCTGGCAATCGCGATCAAGCCTTCAAAGACGGCTCGGATGGCGGCCCGATTAGCAGCTATCTCACACTGGATTACGTCAGCGCGGTTAAAATTGGCTCTGGGCTGCTACAAATCAAAGTCGAGAATTTATTGAATAATCAATATTTTCCCGTGATCTCCCAATACTTAGCTGGATTTGGATCGGACAGCGCTAATTATGCAGGCAGAGGTTTGACTCTCAGTGTTAATTACCGCCTTAACTGGTAATTACAGCAGATTGCAGGTTTATGAAGTAGATTCAATATCCCCCGTAGGGACACTCCAAGAACCCATTGGTGTCAATTTAAGCTGTTAGTCTGCCAGTCCTCGCGGCCACCCGCTAGTCCGCCAGTCCGCCAGGGGTTGAAACCCCTGTCTAATAGCTAAAGTCCTCTCAAGAGGACTAATGAGTTAAAAAGTATTTTTCTCAGTCCTCATAGCGAGGACTTTAGCTTTGAGACAGGGAATGAATTCCCTGTCGGACTATCAGTTTTACCTTAATGAGAACAGTTAACGGCTTTGAGAAAAATCTAGAGATGAAGTTCCGCAAACTCGCATTCAAACTGCACTTGTATTTGGGGTTGGTGGTAGGAATATTTCTAGCAGTAATTGCTTTAACGGGCAGCTTGCTGGTTTTTAGTCCAGAAATCGATCGGTTCTTCAATCCCCAACTCCTGCAAGTAATTCCTCAAGCCGAACGAATACCGCTGGAAAATGTCCTGCATATTGTCGAAAAAGCTTATCCGCAAAATCAAGCTCTTAGTATTTTGCTGCCACGCTCAGGGAAGGATATTTGCCAAGTTTCAATGCTGTCTAAGAGTGAAGAAATAGTTAACGTTTATGTCAATTCTTACAGCGGAAAAATTAATGGTTCGCGCCTTAAGAAAGAAACTTTTACAGGTTTTATTTTTACGTTACACGCGGAATTAGCGGGAGGAGAATTCGGTCATCTTGTGGTCGGTATTTGCGGTCTAGTAATGCTATGCCTAACTTTTAGTGGTTTGGTATTGTGGACTGGCTGGCGCAATTTGGCTCGCGGATTTTCTGTTAATTGGAAAGCTCACTGGCAGCGGACTGTATTTGATTTACATAACGTTTCTGGCATTGTATCGGTCGCTTTTCTCATACTCATCTCCGCTACAGGGACAGCGATAATTTTTTATGCGCCGGTTGAATCGACATTGTATTGGCTAACCAATGAAAAGCCACAGCCCGCCTTGACTTCTCATCCCCACTCTAGCAGTTCGAGGCAAAACCTTGACGAAATATTACACCAAGTTAATACCGTTTGGCCGGAAGCTAAAACTACTTTTATTTCTCTGCCTTTGAAGCCTGAAGCAACTTTTAAAGTACGGAAAAAATTTCCCAATGATCCGCACCCAAACGGGATTAGCACCATTTATCTCGACCAATACAGTGGCGAAATATTACAGGCTGATAGTGTAAATTCAGCTTCTGTAGCAAATCGAATTCTCAACTCGCTTTATCCGCTACATATTGGCAGCTATGGCGGAATTTACTTGCGACTTGTACACACGATCGCAGGATTAGCAGCGATCGTACTGTTTGTTACGGGCGTACTGATGTGGCGGCAGCGGCACTTGGCGAAATTTTACCGTAAGGAGGCGAGACAGCAATATGAAAAATTATCTCCACTTAGCCAGCAATGGCCTTGGTTTTAATGAGAGCGGCGTGGGATTTTATGCGGGTGCATATCATCTCCGGTTACACCGGAATGATGTTGACTGTTGACGGTTGACTGTTGACAGTGAACAGTGAAAAGTCAACAGTGAACTCGAATTTACTATTCCGATGCTAACGGATTTGATATCATTCTCCTGCCTAAAAACCCCTATCCTCTGAATTTTAAATTCTATCAATCGCCTATTTCATGCAAAAATTTATTCAACTATGGCTCGGACAAACTGCTTCGATGATTGGCAGCGCTATGTCCGCGTTTGCGCTGACTATTTGGATTTGGGAGTCCACCAGTCAAGCGACAGCTTTGGCTTTGTTGATGTTTTTTACTCAATTGCCGCGCATCTTGCTCGCTCCGGTTGCTGGCATTCTCGTCGATCGCTGGAATCGAAAATTTTTGATGGGGATAGGTGATGCGGTTTCAGCTCTGTTAACGCTCACTATCCTATTACTTTATATCAGCCAAAACCTGCAAATATGGCATATATATGTAGCGGCTGCGATTAACGGAATTTTTGACCAAATTCAGCAGTTAGCTTACTCAGCAGCGATCGCCACAATGATGCCAGAAAAGCATTACAGCCGCGCTAGCAGTTTAAGTTTTTTGGCAAATTACGGCGCGAGTATTATTGCTCCGACACTGGCGGGGATTCTCTATTCTGCGATCGGGCCCGGCGGGATTTTTACGATCGACCTGGCAACTTTTACAATCGCGATCGCCACCCTAGTATCTGTCAAAATACCACAGCCCGCGATCGCTTCCAATCCCCAAGCGACTCGCTTTCACCTATGGCAAGAACTCAGCTTCGGATTCCGCTACATCGTCGATCGTCCCAGCCTGCTTGCCTTGCTGGTGTCCGTGTCGCTATTCTGGTTCGCTCACGACATCGGCGCGGCCCTCTACTCACCGATGATTCTGGCACGCACCGACAACAATGCCAGAATCCTCGGTACTATCCTTTCAGCCGCCGGCGCCGGCGGCGTTTTAGGAGCATCGATCGTCAGTATATGGGGCGGCCCCAAACGCCGAATCCGGGGCTTTCTGCTCGGCATGGCAGGCGCGGGCTTGAGTAAAATAGTCTTTGCTTTCGGCCAGGCCCTTTCTATCTGGATTCCCGCTCAATTTTGTTCGTCTTTCAATTTCCCCATCCTCGGCAGTTCCAACGAGGCGATTTGGTTGGCGAAAGTCGCACCAGAAGTACAGGGGCGCGTTTTTGCTACCAGAGCAGTTATCGTGCAATTGGCGTCTGCGATCGGTTTATTGATCGCAGGGCCACTTGCCGATCGCGTCTTTGAACCCGCCATGCAACCGTCCGGTTTTTTAGCAGCTATTTTTGGCCCAATTCTGGGGACAGGTGCGGGTGCTGGCATGGCTTTGTTATACGCTATCTCCTCGCTGGGCTTATTGCTTGTTGCCGTCGGTGGGTATGCTTGCCGGCTGTTGCGCGATGGATAATATCGTTTCCGGTTGGATCGGAATGATTTAACCGCAGAGGGCGCAGAGAACGCAGAGGGAGAGAATACAGAGAGGAATAATTCGGATGCTACCGGATTTGATATCAAGGGGAAACGGCGCACAGAAGTCTTCTTCCTTCTGCCTTCTGCTATAGTTTTTGGCGCGAACTTAGGTGAGCTTCAATTTCCGATCGCGATCGCCATACAGGGCGCAATTCCTTGCGAGCAAAAAGCTGCAACTGATCGCCTGCGTGGGGCGAGCCAGGTTGAGTGGCGTTGCCGTAACTGTTTAGCGCCATCGCTTTCACCGGATTGGAGAACTCGATCGCAGCGACAAAAGAATCGCCTGCAACCGCTTGAAAGCGATCGTCCTTCCCAGGAGCGAACCAGACTGAGCGAAATACACCCAAAGCACCGTCAGCTCCATTTGCCGGCAGATTCGCCACCCCAGGCAATCGGAAGACTTCCCCCCATGCCACATCTAACGCGCCATAAGTCGCCTCAACTTTGGTTGCTGTCGCGGACAGCACCCGCACCGCCTCCGCAGGATTTGCCAACCCGTCTGGCGTTGTTAGCGGCGCATCTTCGCTCCAAGGTTTGGCGAATAACCGATCAGCATCCATCGCTTTTTTCCAAAAGGCAAACAGCACCGCACCGCGACTGTCAGCATCGACTTTCCGATCCCAAGTCGCGAGAACTTCCGCAGCGCGGCGCGCTTTTTCACTGCCTTGGCGTGCGGCGGGAATTAAATCATCGAGGAGGCGATCGGCGAGTTCTACCTGAGTGGAATGTTTGTATTGCATCAATTCATCGAAAGAGATTTTTGCATCTTCTAACAGCATTTTTGCCGATCGCTGCGATCGCAAGTCCATCGGGCCGCGCGGTGCCATGTAGGCGGGATATTTATCCGGTGCGATCGCACTGGGAAACGTCGTCGTCCAGGGAGGATCGTTGGTATTTTGCAACCAACCGCTGGGCGGATCGACAACGCGCGGCAAATCCGCATAGGGATGATTTTTGCTCCACAAAGTCTCTGACGTATTGCCTGCGATCGTGCCTGACCAGTATTTAAAATCTCCGTTTTTGCGTATGGGGACTTGACCGTTAAACAAGTGCATGATATGCCCCTCTCGATCGGCATACATGACGGTAAACATGGGAATTTCTAAGCGCTTTAAAACAGCCTCAAATTCATTGAAATTCCGGGCTCGTGCCATATCCCACCACTGCTGAAGGGCTGCTGGTTTATCGAGTCCGACAACGCGCAGGGCGATCGCTTTGCCCTGTTTTTCTGTGAGAATCGGCCCGTGAACAGAACGCCGCACTACTAGAGATTCCGATCGCAAATTCCCATTCTTTTCTTTGACTTTTAAAACCTTCTCTTCTCTGTCAAAACTGCGGATTTTGCCATCGAAGCGATAGCCATCGTTAGCGAGGGGCAATTCGTAGGCATCCCAGCCATCGTGAGTGTTGACAGTATGAGTCCATCCCAAGTTGTCATTAAAGGCGATCGTTAATACAGGAAATCCGACGAGAGTCGCTCCGTAAGCGTTAATTTCTGGGCCAACCAGTTGTGCTTCGTACCATAAATATAAATCCGACCAAGGAAGGTGAGGATTTGCCAATAGCATGGCATTGCCGCTTTCTGAACGCGAAGGAGCGATCGCCCAACCATTAGAGCCTTTGGGGGTATCATTTTCAGCGAGATCTTCAAGGCGCTCTGGATCGACTACAAAAGTAAAATTGATGACGCGTTGCGCGTGTGCCAATACATCTACCGGTTTGAGGGGCAATGCTACTTTTAATTCTTCGGTGAGCGCCTCTGGGTGTTCTTTTGCATAGGCATTCATTCCGCCAACAAAAGCATCGAGATAGTTGCGAAAAATGGGATTTTGTGATTCATACCACGCCTTTGCGCGATTAGGAATTCCCATAGTTTGCACCCAGCGATCGGATTCCAGATAATCTTCGCCCCAAAACTCGGCCGCTTGCCCGCGAGCTTGTGCGTAAAGACGCAAAATCAGATTACCGTGACTTTGCATCTGCGCCCACCCGAAAGCGTAGAAAAGGCTTTTACTATTCTCTCCGTAAATATGTGGAATTCCATAGGTATCCCAAAGAATTTGAGTGCCGGTTTGAGGCGCGGCTTGAACCCAATTATTGAGGAGCAAAACTAAAATAAAACTCATTAATAAGGAGACAATCCGCCGGCCTTGTTTTTTTAGTTGTATAAACACTGAAAATTAATTTGCTAGGGTTAAACTGAGACATTGCAGCCTTTTCAACAAGCTGCATGAACAAAACGCCGAGGATTTAAATCCCTTTTATGGAGAACAAGGGAAAAATTTATACCAAATCCGTTGCCCCAAAATGTAATCTATCTACGTCTATCTGAGTCGATATGCAGTTAAAAAAATAACTTTTCTTCGAGCTATCCAGAAAATCCTAAAAAAGACCCTGTGTAAATCGGATGTGAAATTAAAAACCCTCCGCTAGCTCACCAACTTGAAAAGCGCTATAAAACGCCGCTGTGCCTACTGTAAAGCGCCTTATGTTATTGGTGAGGAGGGGGGGTAAACAAGTAGGGCGAGATAGGTTATAAGGTTATTTTTTAATTTGACCTTGTTGCCAATTTCCTTCTACTTTCGTTCCATCTGCATAAATGTAGGAACCTTGCCCGTGTTTCTGGCCGTTGAGGAATTCACCTTGATAGCGATCGCCATTGGCGTAAATGCAGGTACCTTTGCCGTTGAACTGACCATCGCTAAATTCGCCTTCGCAGCGATCGCCATTCTTAAAAACGTAAACTCCTTTCCCGCTCATCTTACCCTTGACAAAAGTGCCTTTATAGCTATCTCCATTGGCGAACTCGCGGACACCTTCACCACTAAATTCTCCATTGTCAAACGGCCCTTGATAACGTCCTCCTTCTTTAAAAGTAAACAACCCCTGACCTTGAGTGTTGCCCTTGACAAACTCTCCTTCATAGCGGTTGCCATTCGGATATTCGCGAACCCCTTTACCGTGAAATTGCCCTTCACTAAATTGCCCCTCATAACGGCCTCCGACCGCAAAGGTATAAATTCCCTGTCCGTGAGGCAAGTTATTCAGCAACTCTCCTTCGTAGCGGTTCTTATTAGCATATTGACAGACGCCTTTGCCGTTAACTTTTCCTTCTTTAATATCTCCTTCGCATCGAGTGCCATTACTGAACGTAAAAGCCCCACGACCGCTGGGAGAACCACTCGTAAAAGAGCCTTCGTAACGAATGCCGTTAGTCGAGGTAAAAGTGCCTGTACCGTCGAACTCACCGTTTTTAAAAGTACCTTCGTAGCGGTTGCCGTTAGCAAATTCGCGGACACCTTTACCGTTGAATTCACCCAAGGCAAATTCTCCTTGATATTTACCTTCTTCTTTAAAGGTATAAATTCCTTGACCGTGAGGTTGGCCGTTGAGAAAAGAGCCTTCGTAGCGATCGCCGTTGGCATATTGACACATGCCGGGGCCGCTGAGTTTTCCCTCACTCAATTCTCCCTCGCAACGTCCGCCATCGGGTAAAGTAATTACTCCTGCCATTGCGCTGTGAGGGTTGGCAAACAACAAAGCCATTCCCAAGTTGGTACCAAGTAATAGAGTGAGTCCAACTCGCTGAAGTTTACTTAATATTGCTGACGACATTCCCACATTCATAATTCACAAAAAATTCAACTTTTAACTTTGCTATTCCTTGGACGGTGCTATAGAATTCCCAGCCAAATTGCTATAGTCTCAATAAAATCCCTAGTCAGTGAGCCGGAAGATAATGACTATTCTTTCCCCTTGAATGCCACTCTCTGATGGGGCATATTTCCTTTCTTGTACTTGTTTCATCGCTGCGCGATTCAAGTCGTTGTATTTGCTAGGAGTCAATATCTTGATGTTGGATGTCTTACCGTTGGGGTCAATGTCACAAATGAGTTCCACTTGGCCTTGGCGCCCTTCTTCTCTGGCTGCGATCGGATATTCAGGTTTACCGCAGCCACTAATGCAAGTGGCCAGAGGCGCGCCGGCAGGGCGCGAAGGACTCCCCCCTCTTCCTGGATTTGTCGGTTTTGGCATTGGCCCGGAACCGCTGCCAAATGGCTGTGACGAACCCCCGCCGCCATTTCCACCTCCACCGGGTGATGAGTTCGATGCACTTCCTGCAGGGCTACCAGAGGAGGGGAGGTTTCCTAAATCTCCGATCGCACTTCCCGAATTTCCGCCACCTCCTGGCCTGGTGGCCGTGACTGGGGAGCCAGCCGCAGGCGATCGGGGCGATCGCCCCGAACCAGCCGCAAATGGCTCATCAGAAGGTATGTTGCCATTTTCGCGGGCACCGGATGGTGAGTTCGACGCACTTCCTCCGGGGCTATCAGGGGAGGAGGGGTTTGTGAGATCCCCGATCGCATTTCCAGAGTTACTACCGCCTCCTGGCCTAGTAGCTGTGACTGGCGGGCCAGCCGCGGGCGATCGCTGTAGGGGCCCGGAAGAAGGATTTAATGGCTCTGAGGAAGGTTCCCCGCTACCCGCCGAAGCAGGCGGCTGGTTTTCAGGGCTGTCTGAGGAGTTGAGATTTCCAGCATCTTTTGTAAAGTCTGGGAGACTCGCAGCACCCTTGGGGCGGGAGTCGCTAACGGGTGGTTCGCTTTTTGGAGGATCGGGCGAGGGGGTTTCGGGTTCCTGAGCGATCGGGGTTTGAGGAGTTTTTGGGGAATTGAAATCCTCTTGAGGTGCGGGGGAAGGCTCCTCTGGAATCGGCGGTGGCGTTACCGCTACCGGTGGCTCCTCTGGAATCGGCGGTGGCGTTGCCGCTACCGGTGGCTCCTCTGGAATCGGCGGTGGCGTTACCGCTACCGGTGGCTCCTCTGGAATCGGCGGTGGCGTTGCCGCTACTGGTGGCTCCTCTGGAATCGGCGGTGGCGTTGCCGCTACTGGTGGCTCCTCTGCGGGAGTTGGATCTGGTGGCGGTTCTGGTTTTAACGTCTCAGGCGGGGGAGATGCCTTTTCTGGAATAGTCTGCTCTGGCTGGGTTTCCTCTACTTTTGGCTCATCAAGCACAACAATTTCAATTGCATCCTCTTCAAATTCAGCAGGTTTGACGAACTTGAGGCTCAACGGCAGCGCGACACCGTGCAGTAAGGTTGAGGCTAACAGACTGATCGCCAGAACTTTTTTGAGAGCTTCTTCTTGTTGTTGTCTTTGCGTCGCCGAAATATTTGAAAAACTCATGCCTTCTCACTCTCCTTTATGGATGGCAACATCCTCGCTGGCTCCCCGACATCACCCGAAACAAGCTACCAACTGCGGGTTGAGCTTGCTATCACTGATGAACCTACCCATCCTATAAGAAGACTGTCACCCTGTTCAAGACTCTTGCAATTAATTTTCATTATTTAATTTTGAGATAGGGGCTAGAGGCTACCAATCAGCATTTTCTTTGGGGGCGTCTACTTTGCTCTTATGGGCGGTGTCAATGTTCTGATTCTGGCAGGGCCAGGTTCCACAACGCCTTAAATGCAATACTCTAGCCCCTAATCTACCAACAAAATTCCACATTCTCAAGCTTTTCATAAAAATCAATTAATTAGTAAAACTTATTTTTTTTTGCTATCAGTTCGATAATTATTATCTAAAAGTGTGGCGCATGACTTGACAAACCCTGAACTTTGTGGAAACCTAGTTGAGAATCTTTTAAATTATTGAAGATTATTGTCAAGTCCTAACGCAAATATTTAGCAAAGAAGCACTGGCAGAACAATCTGTCGCGATCTCGATCGGGATCGCAGTAGGAGCATTTTGGGTACAGACGAAGATAGTCACATACAGGTAGTGCGATCGCCCTTGAGTGAAACAATTCGCAGCCTGAATCACTTGTGCCGACTTGACGCAGAAACTCTACCAACCTTCGATCGGGCTAATTACAGCATTAGGCAGCTTGCGATCACTCAACCGAGCTAGCGAGAGTACAAATCAATGGATGCTTTCATTTACATTTTTCGCGCCGCAGGCATTGTTGCTTGGCCGCTATTTGCCTCCTCAATCGCAGCAGTCGCGCTGATCATAGAGCGTCTTGCCTTTTGGTTTAGGGTAAATCGGCGGCAGCGGCGAGTCGTGCGGGATGTGCTACAGCTTTACAGTCAAAACCCCGATTCCGCCATCAAAAAGTTACAAGTAAACGGCGATTTGCCCCTAGCCCGGATTTTTTTAGAAGCTTTAGAATTAGACTCCCCCAACATCGAAGAATTTCGTTTGGCCCTAGAGAGTGGTGCTCAGGCAGAAATCCCCATCCTGAAGCGATTCAATACAATATTTGACACCATTATCAGCCTTTCCCCACTATTTGGGTTGCTCGGAACAGTTTTGGGGTTAATTACCACCTTTAGTTCTCTCAAACTGGGGAATGCCACGGGTACCAATGCCGCAGGTGTTACTTCTGGGATTAGCGAAGCCCTCGTTTCTACGGCAATAGGGTTAGTTGTGGCAATTTTTACACTCTTATTTGCCAATATGTTTCGCGGGTTTTACTTACAGCAGATTGCTTTTATTCAGGAAGCTGGAGGCCAGCTAGAGTTAATGTACCGTCACCGCTACGAAAAACTACCAAGAGAATCTAACTATGCGCCTACCCGATGAACCTGATAGTATTCCCCAGATTAACATCGTGCCAATGATTGATGTGGTCTTCGCCATATTAACGTTTTTAATTGTTTCCTCTCTGTCTTTATCCAAATCTGAGGGTCTACCTGTAAATTTACCGAAAGCATCAACCTCTCAAGTTCAGGACTCGCCTGCTAAAATTACCGTTACGATCGATGATCAGGGAAAATTAATGGTTGATAAAAAGTTAGTCAACTTAGAGCAGATTGAGAGTACCGTGCGACAGGTAATGGGGTCAAATCAGAACTCATTAATTGTGCTGAATGCGGATAAAAGCGTCAATCACGGAAATGTGGTGGAAGTTATGGATCGATTACGCCGAATTAAGGGAGCTAAGTTAGGGATTGCTACCGCAAAGTAGAGAGTTCCTATAATTACTAATTTGTAATTCCCTCACACCCTTAAACAGGAATTACCCCGTGAAAATTTACTAAAAAAGCCTGTAAGCCTGATTAAAAGGTAGTCCTGAATAGTCTGTATGATTCAGGACTTTATTTGATAAAACAGTTAAAAATTAAAGTCCTTACTGCCAAAAAACAGCAAGGACTTTAATTATTTATTCCTGAGTTTTAAGGACAAAGATCCTTACTACACACGTTAAATACTTGCCATCACTTCACGCGCTGCAGCCAAAGTTCGATCGATATCTTCGTCAGTATGAGCCAAAGAAGTAAATCCTGCCTCAAACTGCGAAGGAGCAAGATAAATACCGTGCTCCAACATTCCCCGATGAAAGCGACTGAACTTGGTCAAATCCGACTTCTTCGCATCCTCGTAATTGTGAACCGGGCCAGCCGCAAAAAACAAGCCAAACATCCCACTAATTTGCCCGCCCCAAACCGCGTGTCCGGCTTCCTTAGCAATTTTTAGCAATCCGTCAGACAGTTTTTTAGTAATCTTATCCAACTGTTCGTAAGTGCCGGGTTTTTGCAGCAATTCCAAAGTCTTAATCCCAGCAGTCATCGCCAAAGGATTTCCCGAAAGCGTACCCGCTTGATACATCGGCCCAGCAGGAGCTACCATCCCCATAATATCCCGCCTGCCCCCGTAAGCTCCCACCGGCAAACCGCCACCGATAACTTTACCCAAAGTAGTCAAATCCGGGGTGACACCGAATCTTTCCTGAGCTCCGCCGTAGGCGATGCGGAAACCTGTCATTACTTCATCAAAAACTAACAAAGCACCGTTATCTTTAGTAATTTCCCGCAAACCTTCGAGGAAACCTGCATCCGGGGTAATAAAACCGGCATTCCCCACCACTGGTTCGAGAATTACGCCTGCTATCTCGCCGGGATTTTCGGCAAATAAAGCTTTGACTGCTTCTAAATCATTGTAGGGAGCGTTGAGGGTATTGGCAGTAGTGGATTTCGGGACGCCCGGAGAGTCGGGAAGGCCCAGAGTTGCAACGCCGGAACCGGCTTTTACCAAGAACATATCGGCGTGCCCGTGATAGCAGCCTTCAAATTTAATCAGTTTATCGCGTCCGGTGAAAGCTCGCATCAGCCGCAAAACGGCCATACAGGCTTCGGTGCCAGAGTTGACAAATCGCACCATTTCAATGCTGGGAACGGCATCGATGACCATTTCGGCGAGTACGTTTTCCAACAGCGATGGTGCGCCGAAACTCGTACCTTTTTCTAAAGATTCGTGCAAGGCTTTGATGACTTCCGGGTGGGCGTGACCACAGATGGCTGGGCCCCAAGTGCCTACATAGTCAATGTATTGGTTTTCGTCAACATCCCAAATGTAGGCTCCTTTTACCCTGTCAAAGACGATGGGCTGTCCGCCTACGGATTTGAAGGCGCGGACGGGGGAACTGACGCCACCTGGCATCAACTTCTGGGCAGCAGCGAATATTTCTTCTGATTTGGTCGTTTTCAAGGTTGTGGAAACCAATGTTTTCTCCTTAGTGAACGTCTGTTGTTGGTAGAATAATTTTAGAGCCAGTTCAGCATAAAGGTTATGTCTATTCAAGGAAACTATTCTAGTAGATTTTAGGGTACAAACCAATCAGTAGCAATACTAGCTTGGGTTTTTTAGGCTTTGTCGCACTAGCACCGTGAAGCGAAGCTATCCCGTAGGGAATCGCCCTAAAATGTAATTTTTTGTAAAATAGTTCTTGACAATTTAGCCATCACTTGGTTAATCTTCTCTCTTCCTCTGCCTCCTCTGCGTTCTCTGCGGTTAATAAAAAAACAATCTCCGACAGGAAAGCGTTAATCTAGATTACCAAGTTGAAATAAAATTATGTCTACTACTGATTTATCGAGTTTGAGCCGATCGATCCCAATTGAAAAGATTCGTTACGACGATCGCGGTTTAGTGCCTGCGATCGTCCAAGATTATTTGGACGGTACGGTGTTAATGATGGCCTGGATGAATCGGGAGTCGCTGCAAAAAACGCTCTCTACCGGGCAAACGTGGTTCTGGAGTCGTTCTCGTTCCGAATTGTGGCCCAAAGGCGCGACTTCGGGACACATTCAAAATGTCAAAGGGCTGCGTTACGACTGCGATAGCGATGCTTTGCTGGTGACTGTCGAACAAGTCGGAGATATTGCTTGTCACACAGGAGAAAGAAGTTGTTTTCACCAAGTTGATGGGGAAATTTCACCGCCGCCAGGGGATATGTTATCTCAATTATTTGCGGTAATTTGCGATCGGCGAGACAATCCTAACGAAAGTTCTTATACTTGCAAATTGTTCGAGGGCGGCGACAACAAGATTCTCAAGAAAATTGGCGAAGAGTCGGCGGAAGTTGTGATGGCTTGCAAAGATGACGATAAAGAGGGGATTGCTGGGGAAGTTGCGGATTTATTTTATCACGCTTTGGTTGCTTTGGCTCACCATCAAGTTGATTTGAGAGAAGTTTACCGCAAATTGGGCGATCGACGAAAATAAATTAGTTATTGGTTATTGGGCATTGGGCATTGGGCATTGGGCATTGGGCATTGGGCATTGGTATAGCCATCCTAAATCATTTGTAAATTTCTTACTCCCTCCCCTTACTAAGGGGAGGGTTGGGGTGGGGTAAAAAATTTACGACTCATGTAGGATTGCTATAGCAGCAACAAATGACTAATGACTAATAACTAATGACTGCTGACTAATGACTAATTACTAATAACTAATGACTGCTATTTTTCAACATTCGATCGAGCTTTTGCAAAATAAAAATAGCCGCGCCCACACTCAAAGCCAAACCCAACCAAAAATTATCCGCCGCCCCTTTACCTCTATCCAAAGCCAAACCGCCCAGGGGCGGCCCGATTAAATAGCCGATCGCCCAACACTGAGAACTAACCGCCAAATACACGCCCCGCAAAGACTCCGGCGCTAAATCCACCACCAAAGCAGAAGCAAAAGGCGTATAAGCAACAGTCGCCATCGACAAAAAGCTCAAGCCTAAAACAGCTAATAATAGATTGCCAGTGGCAGCCATTCCCGTCAAGCCGATCGCGATAAATCCCATTCCCCATAGCAGCGCAGAAATCATCAAAGCTTTCGGATGGGAAAACCGCTTCAAAGCTTTAACAACCGGCAGTTGCAAAGCCACAGTTAAAAACGTGCTAAAAGCAAACAAAACCGTAATTGTACCTGTAGAAAAGCCTTTTCCCGATGTCCCCACCGCGACAAACTTGCTAAAGTACAGCGGCATTGTGGTTTGGATTTGGGAAATATATAATGTGAACAGGGTATTTACTAAAGCATAAACTAGAAGACTTCGATCGCTCAGCGCCACCATCCAGCCATTTTCCCGATTCTTTTTGCCTCTATCCCCTGGATTAGCTGGTTTGTAGGTTTCGGCGATCGCGATCGCAACTACTGCAAACAGCACTAAAAACGAGATACCATCAATAATAAAGAGCGATCGATAATTCCCCGTTATAGAAATTAACAAACCACCCAAAATAATCCCAACTTGCAAACCCAAATTATCAGCCAGCCGCGTCAAAGCAAAAGCCTCCTGTCGCTGTTCGCCCTCGGTTAAATCCGCCACCATCGTCTCGGTTGGAGGCCAATACAAACCCACCCCAAAACCCATCAGTAAATTGCCCGCAATTAAGCCAGCGAAATCATTAGTCCCCGCCAGTACAAAAGAAGCCGCCGCCGAAATAATTGTCGCCAGCAATAAAGTTCGCCGCCTTCCCCAAAATTTGGAATCGCAAAAAGAACCGCCCAAAATTCTGCCGAATATTCCCGAAACTGAACCGCTACCCAAACCAATCCCAACAGCAGTAGCAGATAAACCGACGCGATCGACAAAAAATATCGGCGCGTAAAATAAAGTAAAACCGGTGCCGCTTTGGGAGAGGAATCTGCCGGCGGCAAGAATCCAGACTTGAGGCGGGAGACGGGGCAACCAAGAGGATAATTGAAATTTAGGCATATACACTTAAATTAGGAGTTATTTCTGGACGCAGAAACCCGGTTTTTTTATGAAAAAAATACGTTATGACCTTTAATCAGGTTCAAAAACAGATGTCTTTGGTCGCAGTGCATAAGTCCTGTGAGTAATTATTAATTTATTCCGTACTTTTTCGGAATTAGTATTAATTAACCGAGGTGATGACAAACATAAGTGAGCTTAACAATTCTTCAGCGTCTGTTACACAAAAGTTACCATTAATTTAAAAATACTTAACACGATTTGAGAAAAAAGTTAGTTAAACTCTAGAAAAGGCAGAAGAAAATTTTAGAGGCTCAATTATATGACAGCTATTACAACATCAAGAGTGGAATCAATCAAACCGCGCTGGCAAGCAATTGTCATGGTTGCCCTAATTTTCTGGCTCAGCGTTAGCCTGATTTTGGATCTAGTAATTATGCCCAGTCTCTACGTATCTGGCATGACGACATCACCGGAGTTTGCAACTGCCGGGAATTTAATGTTCTGGGGATTCAACCGCGTTGAGTTAATCTGTGCGGGCGTGGTGGCAACGGGTTTGATGGTTTTGAGCAATTTAGTCGGTGACTTCGGCAAGCGCAGCCGCACAGCAATTTTATTATCATTGGTACTTCTGGCGATCGCCCTGATTGACACCTACGCCCTGACACCCCAAATGAGCGCCTTGGGACTGCAGCTAAATCTGTTCGATTCCGCAGCAGAAGTCCCCGCCGGGATGAATCTACTGCACCAAGGCTATTTTGCATTGGAAGCGCTGAAGTTGGCTGTCGCCGGTACGCTGCTGGGCTGGTGCTACCAAAACCAAGTTTAATCGACACCCTGCTCAGAGGTTGAGTGGAGAAAAAAGACTCAACCCGCAGCGGGGGGCGTGAATTCACGCCCCCCGCTAATTTTTTTAAATTTTAACGCGATCGTAAACACCGGATTTGATATTCATCGGCGTTAATCTGTGTTTATCTGCCCTTATCTGCGGTTCAAAACAAGAGAATTTCTTGGGCCGCAGATGACAATGTATTGACGCTAATTCACGCAGATGAAGATCGGAGATATATGAATAATCTCCGATGCTAACTGATTTGATACAACTATACGGTCAAGTTTCCTGAACCAGCGCAAAAACGGATACTTGCGAACTCCTCCCGTGGAGAAAGCAAAATTTTAGACTCTTGTTTAAACTCCCAGATTCATCTGTAGAGTAAATCTAAAATCTAAAATCTAAAATCTAAAATCTAAAATCGACTGCCCTACTCCGATGCTTCCGGTAAATCTGCTTTTGGCCACAGCAGGCGCAAACCCATTACCGCAAATCCGATCGCCGCGAGTCCCTTTACCAGTCGTTCCGGCAACACCTCTGCCGTGCTGAAGCCAATGGCCACGCCGATAAAACTGGCCAACAGCAGCGCCGACGCCGTACCAAAAAATACAGCCCGCGGCGAGTTACAACTACTGCCCAGGGCGATCGCAGCTAATTGACTTTTGTCTCCCAATTCTGACAAAAACACTGTAATAAAACTGATTCCCAAAAGTTGCCAGTCCATGTTTTTTTAGTTCTTAGTTAGCTATTGTAAAAATCTACGACTTACCGACAAGGCAGACAATTAACCCAGCACTTCCCACAGCAGAACCGCCGAAATCGCCAGTAAAATCACTCCGGCTGCTCTCTCCAAAGTTCTCGGAGCAATCCGACTAGCCAGCCACCTTCCCAGCAACACCCCCAGCAAACTGGTTGCTATCAAAGCCGAACCCGCACCCGCAAACACGATCCAAGGATTTCGAGATTCAGCCGTCATCAGCAAAATCGCGATCTGAGTTTTGTCTCCAATTTCAGCTAAAAAAATAGTTGCAAAAGTCGAAGCAAAAATTGCCCAGTGCTTGGGCTTCAGTTTCTTTTGTTCCTGACAAATATCGGGATTTACAGTCACTGAGAGTTCAGCGGGCTCCGGGGTTAAAGCAGCACAAATCTCAGTAACCTCTTTTATTTGTAGTTGTACCTGTTGTGGCAAATCATAATTGAGGTTTACTGAGTCAGAAGCAGACAAGCTTGGCGGAACAGAATCAAGTTTCACGGGCAATGAGTGCTAAACGCTATTTATTTTTGACTTGTACTTTTGATTCTAACTCTCTCGGTGCCTGCTTTTACCAAACCAGGGTCAATCGATTTTAGATTTTAGATTTTAGATTTTAGAATTGAAGGATTGAAGGATTGACCCCACGGATAAATACGTTCGGCAAGTTTCATCGGATACAGGTTTTTTATTTCTGGATCCTGAGTTTGCGCGTTGGAATGAATCACGTGGCGGGTATCCTGGATGCTTGATTTTCATCTTTTTCCCCCGATATTTCAGCAACTGGTTCCTGGAACCACTCACCCCCCCCCAAAAAGGCCTACAAGCCCCCAGACTTATCTGTCGAGTCAATCTAAAATCTAAAATCTAAAATCTAAAATTGACTGACTGGCTGGTTCATGTGCCGTAAGTTCGATCGCCCGCATCTCCCAAACCAGGTACAATAAAGCCCTGTTCGTTGACTATTTCGTCGATCGTTGCCGTGTAAATCATCAAACTTGGGTACTCTGCACTCAGCCTCTTCAAAGCCGGAGGAGCAGCCACCACAGAGATAATCCGAATCAAGCTCGGATCAATTCCCCGTGCAGTCAATTCCTGCATAGTCGCTATAATCGTCCCGCCAGTCGCCAGCATCGGCTCGCTAATTATCACCCGCGTTTCCGGGTTAAACTGCGCCGGCAATTTGTTCAAATAACAAGTCGGTTCCAGCGTCTCCTCATTTCTTGCCATGCCGAGGTGGTAAACCGAAGCCAGCGGCACAACCGTCTGAATTCCTTCGAGCAGTGACAAACCCGCCCGCAAAATCGGTACCACAACTAACGGAGCTTCTGGGTTGATAAAAGTCGCCGGACATTCTGCCAAAGGCGTTTGCACCGTTGTTTCCACTGTCGGCAGCCATTCTCGAATCGCCTCGTAAGCCAGCCACCTTCCCAATTCTGTCATCGCAGAACGAAAAAGTACCGATGGGGTGGCGGCGTCGCGGGCAACAGCCAGCCAGTGTTTAATTAACGGATGTGGAGGAACGTAAACGCGCAGTTGCAGGGACATGAGGAAATTGGGGAGATTGCTAGGTTTGAGGGATTTTATGCGGTGCGATCGATCTGCTTCGTTGGCGTAGCCCCCGTAGGGGCGGGCTTCCCCAACGGGCGATCGATCGCTCTGTGCAACTTATCACATCCTTGAGGGCGCATACAAGCCAGAGATTGAGTTAGAACCCATTCGCCGATCGACCTCCATCCGCTTATTGAAATATTTTTCTAATAGTATTGACATTAATTAGCAACAAGGCTATATTGATTTTTAGTGTTCTCCTCTCAAAGGATCGGCAGACGGGGGCAGTCGGCAATGGTAGACTGTTCCCGCATTTTTTTTTAAAAGCTGGGGCATCGGCCAAACAGGGCATCGGCCAAACAGGGCATCGGCCAAACAGGGCATCGGGCATTGCCGAACTTCGGTCTTCTTGACATCCGCTACATCCGCTACATAATCCGTTGCCGAACTTCTTGCTTCTGGAGCGATCGACTGTAAAATCATAGAAATATTAAGATTTTTAACCGAATGTCAGCTCCTACCCAATCCCAGTTATTTTCTCCCAACTCCCGCCCAACAGAGCAAGAGTTTGATGTAATTGTCATCGGTTCCGGCATTGGCGGACTCGTGACAGCCACCCAGCTAGCAGCTAAGAAAGCCAAAGTTTTAGTGCTCGAAAGCTATACAATTCCGGGGGGTAGCGCTGGATATTTCGATCGAGAAGGCTACAGATTCGATGTCGGCGCCTCCATGATTTTTGGTTTCGGACAGCGCGGCACCACCAACCTCCTCACCCGCGCCCTGAAAGCAGTCAACGTCACCTTAGAAACCATTCCCGACCCCGTACAGCTTCACTATCACTTACCCAGTGGCTTGGAACTTGAAGTTCCCCAGGCTTATGATAAATACTTGCAAGAATTAACAGACAGGTTCCCTCACGAACGCGAAGGAATCCACAAATTTTACGGCGAATGCTGGAGCGTCTTCAACTGCCTCAACGGCATGGAATTGCTATCCCTAGAAGAACCCGGATATCTCGTTCGAGTCTTTTTTCAGAATCCTTTAGCCTGTTTGGGATTAGTAAAATATCTGCCTCAAAATACTGGCGACATTGCGCGGCGCTACATAAAAGACCCTACTTTGCTGAAATTTATCGACATGGAATGCTACTACTGGTCTGTAGTACCCGCAGACTTGACGCCAATGATTAATGCCGGAATGGTATTTTCCGACAGGCATTACGGTGGCATCAATTATCCCAAAGGCGGAGTCGGTCAAATTGCCCAAAAATTAGTCGAAGGATTAGAAAAATGTGGCGGGAAAATTCAATACAAAGCTAAAGCGAAAAAAATTATCACAGAAAACGGTCGCGCTGTCGGAGTCGAGCTCGCAACCGGCGAAGTTTACCGCGCCAAGCGCATAGTTTCTAACGCCACGCGCTGGGATACTTTTGAGAAATTGCTTCCCGCAGAAGAGATGCCAGCTAGCGAGAAGAAATGGCAGCAACGCTATCAAAAAGCCCCCAGTTTCTTGAGTTTGCATTTGGGAGTGGAAGCAAGCGTAATCCCTGCGGGTAGTGCCTGCCACCACATTTTGTTAGAAGATTGGAACCAAATGGAAGCGCCGGAGGGAACTGTTTTGGTGTCAATTCCGACCGTGCTCGACCCGGATTTAGCTCCCGCAGGATATCACATCGTTCACGCTTTTACTTCGAGCTGGATGGAAGAGTGGGAAGGACTTTCGCAGCAGGAATATGAGGATAAAAAAGAAGAGGCCGCAGGGAGAATTATTGAAAGATTAGAAAAGATTTTTCCCGGTTTAGATGCCGGTTTGGATTATATGGAAGTGGGGACAGCGCGTTCTCACCGTCGCTTTTTGGGGCGCGAAGACGGAACTTACGGCCCGATTCCGCGACAGAAGCTAATGGGTTTGCTGGGAATGCCGTTTAATCGAACTTCTATGCCTGGTTTGTATTGTGTGGGCGACAGTACGTTTCCCGGACAGGGTTTAAATGCGGTGGCGTTTTCTGGGTTTGCTTGCGCGCACCGAATAGCGGTTGATTTGGGTTTTTAGTGGTAGTGGTAGGGTGCGTCAATCGATTGCGCGATTTTAGATTTTAGATTTTAGATTGACTTGCGCGAGATAAATGCGGGGGGCAATAAGTGATTTTCGATTTTAGATTTTGGATTGATTCCACGGATAAATCACGTGGCGGGTACCACATGAAGAAATTCGTGGTCAGATTGTTAGCTTGAAATACGATAGAAAATGTGAGGCTTCGGGGCAGTCTACAAAAAGACTAAAAACCCGGTTTCTGGGGAGAAACCGGGTTTTTAACCTCAAAATTGGTGTTTTCCATTCTTTTAACGAGTTTACTGGTCGTAGCTGCCGCCGACGCCGATTTGGGTATTGTAGATTTTTGCATCAATGATGGTCATATCTTCCATTGATGCGCCGGATACGTCAGCGGTGTTAATGATAGCCGCGGTCAGATTTGCCCGATCGAGGTCTGCGTCATTTAAACTAGCATTAGTCAGGAAAACTTTAGTTAAGTTAGCACCCGTCAAGTCAGCACCCGTCAAGTCAGCACCTTCGAGGTTTGCCTGAGATAGGTTTGCTCCTCGTAAATTTGCTTCTCTCAAATCAGCACCAATTAAATGAGCTCCCGTTAAATCGGCTCCCGACAAGTCGCACTTAAAACATTGCCCGGTTGACAATAACTGTTCGACGTGAACGGGATTTTCAGCGCGAGCCGGGCCTGCCAACACTAGGGGAGCAATTAAAAAAGTAGCGGCGAATAGATTGCGTTTCATAATCTCTTTTCCTCACAGACTCTGTATTCAAGTTCTTGTCTTGATATCTACAATCGTACCATGGTTGTTTTCGCAACTTGCGATCTAATTCACACATTGGCTGTGATATCGATTGCCCTCAACAACGCATACATGGTCTCGACCAGCTTGCCAAACTTAATTTTGCAAAACTTAACACTGCCGAACTTAATACAGTGCCTTTTTGTAGTAACCTTTTCTAGGTTAGCTAATACAGCCAACAGATGCGTCTTTCTGAAGAGGGAGATGATTCGCAATGCTATGGATGATTTTAGCCGATAATCTTATCGCAAAAAGTTCACAACAAATACATTATTTTTAATAAATGTGTCACGGGATAGAAAATTTAACTTAAAATAAAGATAAGCTTCTAACTTTATAGGTAGAAGAAAAGCAGTCACTGGCCCGATCCCCAGCCCAAGCTCTGCTGCATTTTTAACAATAAATTTTAATTAGGTCTCACCAGCGCCGTAAAAATCCACCTAGTGCTTGGAAATCAGCACTTTTTTGGAATGTCGCAGATTCCACGCGATCGCAAAACTCAATTAAATATGCTCAAAAACGATTCATCCAAGTATCTGCCCACCTTAGCTCAAGTAATAGACCGCTACCCCTTGACAGTGGCGCCCGATACCCCACTAGCAGAAGTAATTACCCTGATGGGCCAACGGCGCCCAAGTTGCTCTCTAAACGCAGTCATTCCACCAACCGATATCTATCAGCCACTAACAGAAATCGTAAATCCGCCCACATCAAGTGCATTCAGAGACGCCACAGGTATCTGCGTCTTTGTCGTGGAAAAATCACTCTTAAAATTATCCTCGCCTTGTGCTCCACATTCTCAATTGCAAGGAATCTTCACAGAAAGGGATCTTGTCGATTTGATTGCCTCGGGCAAAAACTTAAAAGGTGTCACCATCGCACAAGTGATGAGGCAGCCGACAGCAACTCTGACAAAATCCGAGAGTCAAGACATTTTCAGCGCCCTAATTCTGCTGGGGCAACGAAGAATTAAGCATCTGCCAATATTGGATAGTGAAGGTCAACTCTTAGGAGTAATTACGCCGGAAAGCATCCGCCAAGCCATGCTCAAACCGGCAAATATCTTAAAAATGCGCTGCGTGAAAGAAGTAATGACCGCACAAGTCATTCAAGCACCTCGCTCCGCGTCAGTTAGGAGTTTAGCTGAGTTGATGGCGCAGCACCGCGTTAGCTGCGTAGTAATTACTGAATCAACAGAATTATCGAGGGATTCACCGTTCCCTATTCCAGTAGGTATAGTCACAGAACGGGATATTGTGGAATTTCAAGCTTTAGATATAGATTTGTCGCAAACGATCGCCCAAACAGTGATGAGTACCCCCTTATTTAGCCTCAAGCAAGAAGACTCGCTGTGGGTAGCTCATCAGGAAATGCACCAGCGTTTAGTCCGCAGGTTGGTAGTAACGGGAGAATGCGGAGAACTCCTGGGAATAGTTACTCAAACCAACATACTGCGCGTACTTGACCCCATGGAAATGTCCGGGGCGATCGATGTTCTGCACGATTCAGTGGCAGAAAGAACTAGGGAATTGGAAAAAGCGATCGCATCCCTCAGCTTGACTAACGCCAGACTAGAAAGCGAAATTGCTATCCGCGTTAGGGCCGAGGCCAGACTCCACCTTTTAGAATCTGCTGTAGTGAACGCTAACGACGCAATCGTGATTATGGATGCCGGAGACAGCGATATCTCCGACCCCACCATCATCTATGCCAACGAAGCTTTTACCCAAATGACGGGCTACCTACCCCAAGAAATCATCGGACAAACCCCCAGTTGCTTGCGCGGCCCAGAAAGCGACCCCACCCAAGTCGCTAAAATTCGCCTGGGTTTCTCTCGCCGAGAACCCCTACGCCTAGAATTGATTAACTACCGCAAAGACGGTTCAACTTATTGGGTGGAACTCAACAGCGTACCCATTGCCGATACCTCCGGGAACGTTACCAACTGGGTGTCCGTGCAGCGAGATATTACCGATCGCAAGCGCATGGAACAAGCATTTTTTGAAGAAAAAGAACTCGCTCAGGTAACACTACAATCGATCGGCGATGCCGTCATCACTACTGACGCCGACGGCTGTATTTCCACCCTGAATCCAGTTGCCGAAACACTCACGGGTTGGTCTACCTCGGCAGCTAAAGGTTTGCCCCTCGCCAGCGTGCTGAGAATAGTTGACGAAACTACCAGGCTGCCGATCGAAAATATCGCCGAAATCGCTTTGTGCGAAGGTCGGATTGTTGACCAAGGGCGCAACAATTTGCTGATTGCCCACAACAACACCGAATTTGCGATCGACCACTGCGTCGCCCCCATCCACGCTAGCAGCGGCGAAATTGTCGGGGCCGTTGTTGTGTTCCGAGATGTCACCCAAGTGCGAACTCAAGCGCGGCAACTCACCTGGCAGGCAACTCATGACCCCCTGACGCAATTAGTCAACCGCCGGGAATTTGAGTACCAGCTAGAGCACGCCCTACACGGCGCTCAAGGTTACGGCCAAGAACACGTGATGCTTTACCTGGATCTCGATCGCTTCAAAATAGTTAACGACACCTGCGGTCATGCTGCTGGGGACGAACTGCTGCGCCAAGTCAGCCAGCTATTTAAAAGCAATATCCACAAAACCGATATTTTGGCGCGTCTCGGCGGCGATGAATTTGCCGTACTCCTGTACAATCGTCCCGTCGAACGAGGATTGAATGTTGCGGAAACGCTGCTGCGAAGCATTCAGGGCTTCCGCTTTGCGTGGCAGGACAAAACTTTTTCGATCGGCGTCAGTATCGGTTTGGTAGCAATCAATCCCAAAACAGCCTCGACATCTGCGATTTTGAGCGCCGCCGATATGGCCTGCTACGCTGCTAAAAATAAAGGTCGCAACCGGGTACAGGTTTATCAAGCCGGCGATCGAGAATTAATCAAACAGCACGGCGAAACCGAGTGGGTGGTGCAAATTCATCAAGCTTTAGAAGAGAATCGCTTTTGCTTGTACTCTCAGCCGATCGTACCTTTGCTCAACTCTCCCACCACCGGAACCCACTGCGAAATCCTCCTGCGCCTCCAGTTGGAAACTGGTGAGTTGGTGTCGCCGATGGCGTTTATTCCGGCTGCAGAACGCTACAACTTAATGCACGCGATCGACCGCTGGGTAATTAGCACGTTATTTAGCAATTTATCTAAAATTTTCACGGCAAATTTATTAGTTCAAAACCCCGGGGTAGGCAGCGATAAAATAGTTACCTTCCCTGCTTGCTCTCTTTTGTCTGATCTGCAATCCTCATTTGGCCAATATCCCAACCTTTATTCAATCAACCTTTCTGGGGACAGCCTCAACGAAGAAAAGTTTATCGAGTTTATTCAGGAACAGTTTTCTATCCATCAAATACCGCCGCAAATAATTTGTTTTGAAATTACCGAAACCGTGGCGATCGGTAATCTCAGCAAGGCAGCCAGCTTGATTTGGCAACTTAAGGAACTAGGCTGCCAGTTTGCCTTGGACGACTTCGGCAGCGGGATGTCTTCCTTTGCTTACCTGAAAAGTTTGCCGGTTGATTATCTCAAAATAGACGGCAATTTTATTAAGCATATTGTCGATAATCCTATTGATGTCGCAATGGTGGAAGCTATTACCAAAATCGCTCACGTCATGGGAATTAAAACTATTGCCGAATATGTTGAAAATCAAACAATTATGGATAAACTCAATGAACTTGGGGTAGATTACGCTCAAGGTTATCATTTGGGCAAGCCTCAACCTTGTAACTTCACCTCTCCGATTTTAGAGGAAGTTTTGGGGGAGTTTCCTGTTAATTCTTTGGCTTTTGAGGCTAAGCTGGCTTGTTGAAGAAGGAACTTCGGCAACGAGCAAGCAATGAGATTTAACGGATTTAAGGGAGGGATGTTGAGGGAACAAGGAAAAGGGCTCGGAATGATTTAACCGCAGAGACCGCAGAGGGCGCAGAGGAAGAGAAGAGAGAGATGAATAATTCTGATACTAACGGATTTTATAGCAATCCTTGCAGGACTCGTGATTTGTTTACCCCATCCCAACCCTCCCCGAACCCCCTGGGAGTCCGTAAGAAATTCACAAATGATGCGAGGATTGCTCTATCAGATTAATTTTCCCCATTCCCCCTTCTCCATTACCCATTACCTTCTACAATTGTTTCTGCCGCTTCAATGTACTGACTGTCTAACAGAAAAGCACCTTTTTCAAAGCGAATGCCCCAATAATTGCCGGGACGCCGATCGATCACAACGCCTTCAGCGCCGATCGCAATTAAATTCGCTGGCCGCAGCATCGGCATCGGTTCGGCTGTTTTGACGTAAGGTGGCATCGCCACAACTCGGACTTTTTGACCGATTGTAAATTCTTTTTCCATGAGTTTTATTCCCTAAAAAAACGCGGCGATAAAGTAATTTTAACAAAAAATGTTTCTGTTTGATTGATTGATTAGGGATGATAATAGAATGGATAATTATGAAGTGTAATCAAGGGAATTACGGCGAAATTATTGATATTTTAGGGTTCCATCTTCGTTATATTCAAGTTCATAATATTTTCCGCCTAACCCTAAGTCATGAATACATCGTTGGTAGTTTTTGGCTCCCAGATCGAAAGGGTTAGTCCTGTTCAATCTTGCCCATTCAGCTATCTTTAGCTGGTTAGTTACCCCTGAAGCATCGGCTACGGTTTTGACAGTCCAATCAAACATTTTTTTTCCTCTAAGCTGTCTCTCACTCTACCTCTCTATATTAGCTGCTATATATTCACCTATAGGCAATCAAACATTTTTTTTCCTCTAAGCTGTATCTCACCCCTAACTTGGACGATCGCCCGTAAAACCCCTGACCGATCGCGCTACAATTGTCAATCGGGATAAAAACGGCTGATTAGGAAAGTAGAGGAGTAGGTGCTATGGCTACAAGTCGTCGCATTGAGCGTGTAGCTTCAATGGTTAAACGGGAAGTCAGCCTGATGTTGCTGAATGGAATCAAGGACGATCGGGTAGGTGCCGGTATGGTTAGCGTTACCGATGTAATTGTTTCGGGAGACCTTCAGCATACAAAAATTTTTGTCAGCATCTACGGTACTGATGAGGCGAAGGCTGAAACTATGGAAGGTTTGAAATCTGCTACTAGCTACGTCCGCAACCAGTTGGGCCAACGATTGCAACTGCGCCGGACGCCGGAAGTGATTTTTCTGGAAGACCGTTCTTTGGAACGGGGCGATAAAATGTTGATACTGCTGAATCAGCTTTCTGCCGATCGCAAACCGGATACTTTAGATCCCGATGAAGAATTCGCTGAGGATGAAAGTCCCGATTGAAGCGAGAAGGAAGAAGGAAGAGGGGAAGAGAAGGAGATAGGGAAAATTCTCAATTCCCTGTTTTGCCGATTCCCGATTCCCAATTCCCGATTCCCAAATCTAAAATCTAAAATCTAAAATCTAAAATCTAAAATCGAATGATTGACAATCTTTCCTTGCCCGAACTGGTCGCCCAGATGTTCGTGGTGCGCGCTTCTGGCTGCTTGTTCGACCACCAAATTCGCTATCGGGAATGGGAACCAACTGCCAGCAAACTCCGCTATTATCTGGAAAATTTGGGCGTCGGTGGGGTGATTTTGGTCGGGGGAAGTGCTGCGGAGTTGGCAGTTCGATCGCACCAATTGCAGTCTTGGGCTAAGTTTCCGCTGTTGCTGGCGGCTGATATTGAAGAAGGTGTCGGCCAGCGGTTCGCGGGGGCGACTTGGTTCGGGCCGCCGATGGCGATTGCTGAAGTGGCCCGGCAGGATGCAGGTAAAGCCGATCGATATGCTGAACAAATGGGCGCTGTCACTGCGATCGAAGCTAGGGCGATCGGTCTCAATTGGATTCTCGCACCAGTGGTTGATGTTAACAACAATCCCGACAATCCTGTGATTAACGTCCGCGCTTTTGGCGAGACACCGGAAATTGTCGGGAAATTAGCCGCTGCTTTTATTCGCGGCGCAGGCCCGCACCCGGTTTTGACTACAGCTAAGCATTTTCCCGGCCACGGGGACACCGCGGTTGATTCTCACTTGGAATTGCCGGTTTTGCCGCATTCGCCAGCGAGATTGACTGAGGTTGAGTTGCCTTCTTTTGTTGAGGCGATGGCTGCTGGGGTCGATGCTGTGATGAGTGCTCACTTGCTGATTCCGGCTTGGGATGCCGAGTTTCCTGCTACTCTTTCTCGCAAAATTTTGATCGGGAAGCTGCGAGAAGAGTTGGGATTTGAAGGTTTGATTGTGACGGATGCTTTGGTGATGGGTGCGATCGCCAATAAGTACGGCGCTAATGAAGCTGCTGTTTTGGCTGCTGAGGCTGGTGCTGATGTTTTGCTGATGCCGCTTGACCCGGAAGGGGCGATTCTGGCTGTCTGCGAAGCTGTCACTCAAGGGCGGATTCCCATATCACAAATCCAGGAATCTGTCAAGCGAATTTGGAAAGCGAAAATAAAGGTGGGTTTGCCGATTTCTGACCCCCCCCAACCCCCCCTTGCTAAGGGGGGGAGCAAGAATCTACAATCGATCGACTCGATCGAGTCGATCGACTTAAGTTGGCTGGCAACTCCTGATGCCAGGGCAACTGCTGCCGATATTTTGCGAGATTCTTTGAAATTTGGCGGCAATCTACCTTTGCAGGTTGCAAAACCCGCAGAAAACCAGCTTTTGCGGAATTTGATTGTTGTAGATGATGTTTTGGGGTGCGAGTTTTTGGGCAACCACACTCCGGCGATCGCCCTTCCCGAACAGTTTGGTTACGAATTGCAACTGATTGACGATCGCACAGGGGCGATCGCTGAAAATACAGGTGCAGAGCATTTTTCTCCGACACTGCTGCAAATTTTCATTCGCGGCAATTGCTTCCGAGGCAGTGCTGGTTTGACCCAAGCAGCTCAAGATTGGTTTAAGAAATTATTAAAAACGGGAGAACTGCAAGCTGTGTTAATTTACGGCAGTCCCTACGTTTTAGAGCAATTTTTGCCACACTTGCCTCCGAGTCTTCCTTATGTATTTTGTTTTGGCCAGATGCCCACAGCGCAATCTCTCGTTCTAGAAGTGCTATTCGGCATTGACGCCACTGGTAATGATTGAGTTGCTTGCGGGAATTCTGAATCTTTCCTTTGCTGCTTGCTGCGTGAGGAGTTAAATTTATCAACCCGGTTTCTCGCGAGAAATTCTGCCTTTGGTGGCGAAGTATCCAGAAACCGGGAATTGGAGGCGGGTTCCTAAGTTCTCAATAGAGCTTTCCAGCAGATCCGCTTGCTACTGAGGAAAATGTGCTGCGTCTGAAAATCCCAAGACTGATCCCATCACTTACCGATCGTTCCTATAATTTTTTTAAATGGACGGCAGTGAATTGTATAGCTGTATACGGACAAAATTTAACTTCCATATTCCTAAGTTTGGACTATATTATTACCAGGGCCATAAAATTTTTTAGTAAAACATTGAGGGCGCATTATGATTCACTCCACTATTCCCCAAATCCAATACTCTTTAGATGTGATCCAAGATGAAGCGCGTCACCTTGTCCACGAGGGCGTGCTGAGCCGCCAACAGCCGATCTACACGCTTTGCCAATTCATTCCGCCTCGGGAATGGGCTTGTGTAGAGTGCGAATTAGAAAAATGCGACTTCTTGCTGCGCGATCGCATCGCCGACCTGATCGGTTCTGAAAAATGGGACAATGACTAAAGTTTGGTTCTGTTAAATTAAGTTGGCAAGTAAACTCCGGCTGTGTTAAAGACTCTTGATTCTTTAATACTGGGAATTTTCGGCGCGCAAATTTTCCAACTCGGCCCTTAGCGCTGCCATGTGTGCAGTTAATTCTTGAATCTCTAGCTTTACGTTAGACTGTACAACCGACTCGGGAGGAGCATCATTCGCTGCATCTGATTGCTTGGGCGAGACAGATTCACTGTCTGCATTCTCCCGATCGCCCGGTTGAGAGAAAATAGTATCTACAAAATTCCGGGCTTCTCGCTCAGTCATTTCTCCTTTTTCCAGCAGATCATCGGCTAGCTGACCAAAATCTGACTTCAGTTTGTCCAGATTTTCTTCTCGCTTCAAGGGATCTTGCAATGTCTCAATTAAAAAGGAAGTTGCACCTAAAGTTAGGTGAAATCCTGTTTGCAGCATTTGAGGCAGGTTGTCGGGATTCATCTAAAAATGCCGCTAGAACGTTTTTCTGAGTTTTTGGTTCGCTAGTTGCTCCCAAGTCGGGGCGCAAAGCCGCTTTTTAGCGCGAAGATGCTGGCGTTGTGGGTCGCGATCGCCCCGATTCAGGAAATATCAACTTTTGGGGGGAGGTTTTACCGTTGTGCCAATACTAATCGTATCATTACTGCGTAAATTAATAAATGTCAAGTGTAAATTTTTGTAACTACGAATCGAGACTTTCCCACTGGAAGGCTCAGTCTATTTTAGATTTTAGATTTTAGATTTTAGATTGAAGAGGACTTAGGCACGGCGACTAAAAAAACCCCGGTGGCTGATTACCCGTGCGTAAGTCATGTTCAAGCCCGTTAAGGATACAGCGCTTCACCGGTGGAAGGGTCAAATATAAATAGTCGATCGAAGTCAAGCTGTACCTTTAGCCGATCGCCCGATCGCAAGCGAACACTTGCAGGTATTTGTAACTGTACAGTAGTTTCAGCACTCAACAACGGCAAACTCGCCCGAATTAAAGTTTCTCGCCCCAGAGGTTCAACTACTTTTACCTCTAGATCGAGGGGGACTTTTTCTAAGGCCCAAACATCGCTTTTCAAATCATCTTCTTCTACTGTTTGTGGCCTAAAGATTTCTATATTTTCTGGACGGATGCCCAAATCAAATCCTTGTCCTTCTCTCGCCTGCAATTTTTTCTGAATCGAGGGCGGACAGGCTAAAGATTGATCTCCTACTTGAAAGGAGTCGTTAGTATAAATTGCCGGCAAAATGTTCATGGCGGGATTGCCTAAAAATGTCGCAACCATGCGGTTAGCTGGTTTGGCGTAAATGCTTTGCGGGTCTCCAATTTGTTGAATTTTTCCCCCATTTAAGACTACAATCTTATCAGCTAAAGTCATCGCTTCCACTTGGTCGTGGGTGACGTAAATTGTGGTAATTCCCAGCCGTTGATGCAGTTGTTTGAGTTCTGCTCTAGTGTCGTCTCGCAGTTGAGCGTCGAGGTTAGAAAGCGGTTCATCTAAAAGAAATACTTTCGGTTCGCGGGCGATCGCCCTTCCCAGTGCTACCCGCTGCTGCTGTCCGCCTGATAGCTGTTTGGGCTTGCGCTTGAGGAGGTGGTCGATCGAGAGCGATCGGGCGACTGTTTCGACTCGTTCTTGAATTTTAGTCGGGTCAACATTCCGCATCCGCAATCCAAATGCCAGGTTTTCTGCGACAGTCATGTGCGGATAAAGCGCGTAATTTTGAAACACCATTGCAACGTCCCGCTGTCTGGCCGGAATGTTGTTAACTAAATTATCTCCGATGTAAAGATTACCGGAAGTGGCGGTTTCTAAACCTGCAATTGTCCGCATAATTGTGGATTTTCCGCAGCCGGAGGGCCCGACTAATACCCAAAATTCCCCGTCCGGGATTTTGAAGCTGATGTTTTCGATCGCGGTGACGTTTTGGTAGCGTCGGGTAATATTTTCTAAGCGAACATTTGCCATTTTGTGACTGTAATTGGTAATTGATAATTAGTGATTTTTACCTTCAGTGTTCAGCCTTCAGAAAACTGTTCTAATTCTAAAACTGTGCGGTCTAATTCTTCCACTATAGGCGTTAACTCAGCTTTGCGGAATGCTTCTACTAAAGAACGATAATACCAGAGAGAACCATCTTTGCCACCTTTGAAGCGTTCCCAAACAGTATCTCCTAATTGACGGGAATCTTTCAGGATCGATCGAGCATTATAAAGTTTATCAGCAGCCGAGACTAATCTGACTGAGGCAGAAGCTGTAGAAATGCGATCGATATAAGCTTGTTTTCGCTGTCCCCAAGGGGGTTTCGGCGTCTCGTCACTGTCGGTACAGCCGTCTACAATCGCTGTTACCGAAAGCATCCAGGATACCCGCCACGTGATTCATCCGTCCAGAAATAAAAAACCTGTATCTGATGAAACTTGCCGAACGTATTTATCTCGCGCAAGTCAATTCTTCAATCTAAAATCTAAAATCTAAAATCTAAAATCGATTGACGGTATCCCCAAAGCGGCGGCGGATGGCTTCGCGGGTGGTGGGGCCGCCTCGATCTTCGATCGCCGGAGTGAAGCAAAGCTGCGATCGCCTCATCTTCATTTGCCCCATATTCTAAAGCTATACTAGCAGTGCCCAACAAATGGGCAATGTAGGGAACGCCGGAACCTTTGCGAACTTGGGTAGCGTGCAATTCGGCCCCATAGGTGAGGGCTTCAGAAAAACGGTTTGAGAGAATCATGAAAGTCACCTTTCTGAATTGCTATGATATATAAATTGTCGGGCTAAGTTGAAAAGACAAAATCTACCAAGTTCAATCATGTCATCGAATGCGATCGAGAGCGATCGCTTGTAAAATTATAATCGTTAAAGAGATGTTTATAGCATGACAGCTACTATAATTATACCAAACAGTGGCGACCAAAACTCAGACCAAGAACTACCGCAAAAATTAGAAAATGTAGCAGAAATTCCGCCACAATCTGAGACTAAAAAAGTCATATCTCTCGAAAAGTTTTTAGTCAAGCCTCCTGATAGAATGGAATGGGTTGACGGCAACTTAGTTGAGAAAACAGGAATGACATTCAAGCACGGTCTCGCTCAAGCTAAATTATCTACATCCTGGAGAAATTACAAACATTCCAGCGGACAGGGAGGAGAAGTTGTTACAGAAGTCCTTTGCCGCACTAGCAAACAGGGTCGCCGTCCCGATGTTGCTTACATTACTCCTGAACTGCTGCCACAATCAGGCAATTTTACAGCCTTTTCCCAAAGTTTTCCTTTGATAGCGGAAGTTGCTTCTCCCGAAGATAGTGGCGAAGAGTTATTTGCCAAAGCTCAGGAATATTTGGAATCGGGATGTTTAGAAGTTTGGTTGCTGTTTCCTGAAGCTAGATTAATATTTGTCAATGCAGGGCAACGCTGGCGGTTGTTTAATGCCGATGAAGTTGTTAACACTCAAAGTGTGCTTGCAGGTTTTAGCGTAGCTGTGAGTGAATTGTTGGCTTGAGGAATTTGTTCAAACAAAATTATCAAAGATTCTGCAGTATTGATATAGTAGTACGCGGTGCAAAAAACGGTAAGCCATGACAGCCACAAATCTCGTCAATAAATTTGAGTACAAACCCCTATACAAACCAAATCAATTAATTTGCGGAACGGGGCAAACAGCCATTGTCAGCGGCTGGACAGTAAAAAGTGCGATCCTTTCCAAGGGCAGCGCTAACGGCAAAAAATTACAACCCAATGAATTTGCTGTCATCGGACAACTATACTCTCCTACTCGCGGCATCAACTTCTTAATTAGAAACTTGCTGTGCAATCCCCACGTCCGCTTTTTAGTAATTCTCAACGCTACCAAAGAAGACCGCAACTCCGGTGCCGCAGCGTGCCTAATCGACTTTTTTCGTAACGGCTTTGAAGCAGGCAAAAGCGATACAGGTAGAGATTGCTGGCTAATTAAATCTTCAATATTTGGCTACATTGATATTGAAATAGCAGCAGAAGCCTTAGAACTATTGCGTCATTCAATAGAATGGAAAGAAGCAAAAAACATAGCAGAAACAGTGACTTTTGTCAAGTGTTTTTCTGAAAAAGAATCTGTTGAACCCTGGGGAGAACCCGTAACTTTTCCGCTAGTCGAAATCGTCCCCACCGTACTCCCCGGCCAGAAATACGGACACAGAATCGAAGGCAAAACTATCGCCGAAACATGGGTAAAAATCATTCACCGAATTAAGACCACCGGCACCTTGCGGCCGACTGGTTACGACGGACAGTGGCAAGAATTAATCGACTTAATGGCAGTGATTACAGATGAACCTGCGGAGTTCTATTTTCCCGAACCGAATTACTTACCAATCGACCGCGATTTCCTCGAACAGTACAAACCGCAAATGCTGGAAGATGCCCCGTATAACGAAGGCATTAAATATACCTACGCACAGCGGATGCGGTCGTGGTTTGGACGAGATCAAATTGAAGAAGTTATTACCAAACTAATTAAGGAAATTGACGCGGCAAGTGCTGTAATTAGTCTGTGGGATGCAGGCGGAAATGTTAACAGAAGGGCTGACGGTTCCTCAGACCACCAGCACAGCGGCAGCCCTTGTTTAAATCACATTTGGGTGCGAGTTGTAGACGGTGAAATATCGCTAACCGCAACTCTCCGCAGTAACGATATGTTTGCGGCTTGGCCGGCTAATGCCATGGGTTTGCGGGCTTTGCAGCAGCACATTCGAGATGAAATTGCGAGGCGTTCCGATTATAATTTGACGATGGGCCCGTTGGTAACGCTGAGTCAATCGGCTCACTTGTATGACGATACCTTTGAAAATGCCGATCGACTAATTCAAACCCAATATGCTAAAATCTGCGAAGATCGAGACTTTTTCGATGCAGCAGGCAATTTTTTAGTTGAAGTAGCCGACAATCAAATAGTTGTCACGCAAACCACCCCCGGCAGTGGCGAAGTTGTCACCTGTTATTCTGGAAAAAACCCTCTCAAGTTAGTGCGAGAAATTTGTGCAGCTTCCCCGGCTATCAAAGGCGAGCATATTGGTTATTTGGGAATAGAATTGCAAAAGGCGGCCGAGTGTCTGAAAACCAGCAACCAATACATTCAGGATAGAAAATGAATCTAGAAGAAGAAAGACCGAGTTGGGACGAATACTTCTTAATGTTAGCAAAATTGGCTGCTACTCGATCGACTTGTTTGGCTTTTCCTGTAGGCGCAGTGATAACTAAAAACAGGCAAGTTTTAGCAACGGGTTACAACGGTTCGCCGTCTGGTTCGGCACACTGTACTACTCAAGGCTTCTGCTATCCTGGTTTGAGTAGTTGCGACGCCAGCAAAACTTTGCCATCAAGGGCGGTTCACGCGGAAGCAAATGCGATCGCCAAAGCTGCTAAACACGGTATATCTACTGCTGGGGCAAGTATTTACGTCACTTTAGAACCCTGCATCTATTGTTTGAAATTAGTCATTGCGGCGGGCATTAGAGAAGTGTTTTACGAAACGAGTTTTAACAGCGGAGAAAAAGCTGCTTTGAGAGATACTTTTATCAGTGAAGGTATTGTTGAGTTAAAACAAATTCAGCTATCTGAAGATACAGCAAAAAAGGCGGCTTTGTTTTTGTTGCATCCTACATCTGTTGCCAAAAAATTAGTATAGGATCAATCCTTCCCGTGGTTGTCGCAGCCACAGGAAATAACTGTGCTGTGTCCCTATAAATGATATTTATTTGCTGGCAATTTGTAGGGATACGGCAGTGCCGTATCCTAAATCCCGTGTGATACACAGGATATTATTTCCGGTCCCTAATACGGTAGGGGCGGGTTCACCAAAAATATCTGCCAATAATTGACAATCTCAAAAACCCGCCCTTTTAATCGCTCGATCAGACAGGATATGATATTTATTTTACCCTTTGCAAAGACACAGCACTGCCGTGTCTTTACAACAAATAGAGATGGCAATTAACCAAAAAACGGCCTGACAAATTATGAATACGGTGTAGTTCAATCAATCAAACTCATTCACCACTTGCAAATAGTCGATCGCCGCATCTATCCTCGAAGAATACTTAAAAGCAAACTGATCGAACCAATATCCCTCATCGGAATTCTTATCCAACTTTTTCAGCCAAACCTGAGCTTGCCTAACTTTCTGTCTGTGCGTTTGTACGTCCAACTCCGGCACCGCGACTTTTTCTGCTGGCTGCGGTTCCAGTGAAGCTACTTCCTGAGCTTGATTTTGTGCTTCGTGCTCAGCCTTAAGGGGTTGCTGTGAAGCCACTTCTTGAGCTTTATTTTGCGCTTCGTACTCAGCCTTAATTTGAGCTAAATCCTTGTCCAAAGGACTAGCATACAAATTTATATCTGATGTTTTAAATGTTGGATTTGCCGGCGCTTGTGCTTGCACCGGCGCCTGAGTTTTCAACTCAGCATTTTTTTGAGATGCTTGATACTCTGCCTTAAGTTCACCTAACAGGCGTTCGATAGATTCCATAACTTAAACCCCCTAAAAAATGCTGCTGGGCTAACTAGCCCAAATATAATCGCGTGAACTTCGCCCGCCTCCTCAATCAGTTATTGCATTCAGCAATACCTCTGTCAGGGTCATTCCTTCAATATCATCCATCGTGACAGTATCAACGATATCAAATTTAGCCCCGGCGCTTTGCAGTTCGTCATCCAATATTTTGAGAAACTTAGTAGCTTCCGGCGCATTTCCTACTTGAATGAAAGAAATCGCCAACTCTTCATCTCGATCGAGCTTCCGGGAAGCCTCTATAATCGTTTTCATCACTTCTTTGCGATCGTCCGGTTCGCCGTCCGTCACTACTAATATTGTTTCCCCATTTTGCTTAGTCTTACCGGATGCTTTGCGCTGAAAATAACTGTTCAAGGCGTCTTGCAGAACAGCCGCTAAATTCGTAGTTCCCGAAGGTTCGTTTTCTTGGAAAATTTGCACGACTTTAGCTGATGTTACGTTGTCGTAGCGCTTGAAGCGACCGGAAAACACATAAACTGTTATGCCATCAGGATCGAGTTCTTCGCATTTATTCGCCAATGCGATCGTCGATTCTTGCATGAGCGCCCACCGACTTTTACCGCCCATCTGGTCTTTTGTGTACATACTGCCGCTTTTGTCAATAATGATGGTATAATCGCGGTTCTGAAGCATAAGATTTTTCCTGTTAATTAAGTTCCAAAAATATCAAAACCAGCGAGCAGAAGCTGTTGAGCTTTAGTTGCTCGCTGCGTTTTTTAGTTGATTTGCGATCGCAAATACCGGAATTTAAGCTGCAACTAAAGCATCTTTAAGTGGCTTCCAGCTAAAAGCTCGATCGCCCCCCATCTCAACTGCTATTTTAACTCGCGGTTCTAACGTCGGCAAAACAGTCAAATACTCAATCTCCTGACTCGACAAAATCTGCCCTTCAATAATCCACAGCACCAGTCCTTTTGCTTTAGGTGGCAAATTGTCTAATTGAGTTTTCAACATCGGCGGCACGTAGTACGTATAACCCACAGCCCCTTCATTGCCAGTAGTTTTCTTGCCCAAATGCGGTGGCCGCACCCCGTGAACCCCCGTTAAATACATCGCCAAATCGCCCAAACCCCGCGCCGTAATCGTGTACCCACCGTAGCCCGCAGCCCTCAGCCTGCGGAGGTAGCGCCCCTCAAATCCTCCTTCTAAAGGAACGTACAGGGCCAGCGACCCCGACTTTTCCAAATCCCGAATCAGATCAGATCCTGTCGTAATCAGTCCCATAAATTGTGTTTCCTGCTGTATCAAAATTTGGTCGATCGCTGCTTGCGAGCTGGAAATATTATAAATCCTAAAGTTGAGGCGAAAAATTCTCATCGCGGCCTTGACAAACGGCAAACACTTCATGTACTATTGTGAATTGTCGCCGTCAAGGATACTGAGTGGTTTGCTGCTCAAGTCCTGGCACAAAAAAGCAAGACCGAGACAAAACTCGGAGATATAGTAGGTAAAAAGCCGCGAATCTCAACCCTTGCAAGACTTCCACAAGCTCGCTCCCAAATTTAAAACTCAAATTTTAAACACCGAGGAAGGCTGTTGGTTGATAACAGTTAATTGCAGGAACACTGAAATAAATGTTTCTGCACAAGAGCAAGCGGATTGACGTAAATTTCGCAATCCGAAACCTCTTGCGTAAATAAAAGGAAGAAAATCCGTGTCTGTAGGCATTCTTGGCACTAAACTAGGCATGACTCAAGTGTTTGACGACCAAGGGAGAGCCATCCCCGTCACCGTCATACAAGCAGGGCCTTGTACAGTAACTCAAATCAAAACCAAACAAACTGACGGCTACGGTGCCGTTCAAGTTGGATACAACGAAGTCAAACCAAAGGCTCTAAACAAGCCAGAACTAGGACACCTTGCCAAGTCGGGGGCGAATCCATTGCGCCACTTGCAGGAATACCGCTTGGAAGACACCAGTTCCTTTGAATTAGGTCAACAACTAAAAGCAGATACCTTTACACCGGGACAAATAGTAGATGTCATCGGTACAAGCATCGGTAAAGGTTTTGCAGGTTTTCAAAAGCGCCACAACTTTAAACGAGGCCCCATGTCTCACGGTTCCAAGAACCACCGCGAGCCTGGATCGATCGGACCTGGAACTACTCCTGGTCGCGTTTATCCTGGGAAAAGAATGGCAGGACGTATGGGCAACGTTCAAGTCACCGTCCGCAAACTAACAATTGTCCGGGTGGATACAGAGCAGAATTTGCTGCTAATTAAGGGAGCAGTTCCCGGCAAAGCTGGCGCCTTAGTCAATGTTGTGCCTGAGAAAAAAGTAGGACGTTAGTCAGTAGTCATTAGTCAGTAGTCAGCAGTCAGTAGATAGTGGTTGGTCGTTAGTAGCAAGCAATAACTAAGAACTAAAAGCTGAAAACTAAAACCCAAAACTAAGACCTGAAAACAGACAACAGACGACAGACAACAGACAACAGACAACTAACAACAGACAACTAACAACAGACAAAGGACAAAAGATATGGTTAATTGTGTAGTGCGAAATTGGCAAGGCGAAGAAGTTGGAGAAACAACTTTAGAACTGCGCGTAGCCAAAGAAGAAAATGCGTCTCACATCGTTCACAGAGCATTGACGCGGCAACTGAATAACGCTCGTCAAGGAAATGCTTGCACCAAAACTCGATCGGAAGTCAGAGGCGGTGGCCGCAAACCCTGGCGTCAAAAAGGCACCGGCCGAGCCAGAGCAGGTTCAATCCGTTCTCCGCTGTGGCGGGGCGGCGGTGTCATCTTCGGGCCAAAACCGAGAGACTTTGAAGTCAAAATGAACAAAAAGGAACGCCGTCTCGCTTTGCGGACAGCATTCCAAAGTCGCACCGAAGACATCATTGTGGTTGAAGAATTTGCAGAGCAATTTCCGAGACCGAAAAGCAAAGAATTGCTGAGTGCGATCGCCCGCTGGGGCATCGAACCCGATACAAAAGTTCTGTTAATCTTGCCAGAACCGCAACCAAACGTCTACTTATCCGGACGCAACATCGAATTAGTAAACGTCATCTTGGCAACCTCCCTGAATGTTTACGACGTTCTCGCGGCTGACAAAATTATCGTCACATCTACAGCCATAGCTAAAATTCAGGAGATTTACGGTGAGTAAAATCGACCCCCGCGACTACGCAGATTTGATCCAGCGTCCGATTCTCACCGAGAAAGCTACCCGAATGATGGAATTAAATCAATTCACATTCGACGTAGCTCCCAAAGCGACGAAGCCTCAAATCAAAGCTGCAATCGAAGAACTATTTAAGGTCAAAGTCATCGGCGTCAACACCCAAAACCCGCCGCGCAAAAAGCGTCGAGTTGGCAAATTCGTCGGCTTTAAACCTTGTTACAAGCGAGCAACCGTAACTCTGACCGACGGAGACTCGATCCGCAAACTCCTATTCCCAGAAGTCTAGACGATTTTGGATTTTAGATTTTAGATTTTAGATTTTAAATTGCGGTTAACTGGTGGAAATTATCGAACCAGAAAACTCGTAAGTTAACCAAATATCGCCAATCTTCAACCTAAAATCTAAAATCGATAAACGTCAAATCCAAAATCCAAAATCCAAAATCTAAAATAGATCGATTATGGGCATCCGTTCTTACCGACCTTATACCTCCAGCACCCGAGAACAAACCGTCTCGGACTTCGCTGAAATTACCAGATCAGAACCAGAAAAGTCTCTAACCAGCAATAAGCACACCAAACAAGGCCGCAACAACCGAGGCGTCATCACCTGTCGCCACCGGGGAGGCGGTCACAAACGGCTGTATAGAGACATCGACTTCCGCCGCGACAAACACAGCATTCCCGCTACTGTCAAGGCGATCGAATATGACCCCAATCGCAACGCCCGCATCGCCCTCCTGTTCTACAAAGACGGCGAAAAACGGTACATCTTGCACCCGCTCAACTTAAACGTCGGTACAGTAATTGTCTCAGGCCCAGACGCGCCGATCGAAATCGGCAACGCCCTCCCCCTGAAGAACATTCCCCTCGGTACCAGCATCCACAACGTCGAGCTAGTACCCGGAAAAGGCGGACAAATTGTTCGCTCCGCTGGCTCCAGCGCTCAGCTAATGGCAAAAGAAGGTAGCTACGTCACCCTCAAACTGCCATCCGGCGAACAGCGCAAAGTCCGCGCCGACTGCTACGCCACCATCGGTCAAGTCGGCAACACAGACGCCAGAAACATCAGCCTCGGCAAAGCCGGCCGCACCCGCTGGAAAGGTCGCAGACCCACCGTTCGCGGTAGCGTCATGAACCCGGTAGACCACCCGCACGGCGGTGGCGAAGGCAGAGCTCCCATCGGACGTCCGGGGCCTGTCACTCCTTGGGGTAAACCAGCATTGGGTGCAAAAACTCGACGCAAAAACAAGCGCAGCGACGCTTTAATAGTCCGGCGCCGCCGCAAAGCTTCCAAACGCGGCAAGGGCGGCAGACAAAGCTAGTCATCAGTCAGCAGTCTTCAGTGCTTAGTTATTAACTGCTAACTAATGACTGAGGACTGATGACCAATGACTGCTGAAAGCTGACTAATGACTCCTGAATTACTAAAAAAATCATGTCTCGATCGCTAAAAAAAGGGCCTTTTGTCGCAGATCATCTGATGACAAAAATCGAAAAACTCAACGCCGCCGGCCAAAAACAAGTAATTAAAACTTGGTCGCGCTCTTCCACAATCCTGCCCCAAATGGTAGGTCACACGATCGCCGTTCACAACGGCAGACAGCACGTACCAGTCTACCTCACCGACCAAATGGTAGGTCACAAACTCGGAGAATTTTCCCCCACTCGCACCTTTAGAGGTCACGCGAAAAGTGGTGATAAAAAGGCGAAAAGATAGCCGAATTAGGTGACAGGTAATAGGTAGTCGGAAAAAAAATTACCAATTACCAATTACCTTTTGCCCAATTACCAATTACCAATTACCGAAATCGAAATGGCTATAGATACCACATCCGAAATTAAGGCGATCGCCCGTTACATCAGAACATCCCCCTTCAAAGTGCGCCGAGTCCTCGACCAAATTCGTGGCAAAAGCTATCAAGAAGCGCTGATTTTACTCGAATTCATGCCCTACCGCGCCTGCGAACCAATCGTCAAAGTTTTGCGATCGGCAGTAGCCAACGCCGAACACAACGCAGGATTGGATAAATCCAAGCTAGTAGTGTCTCAAGCTTACGCAGACCAAGGCCCAGTCCTCAAACGCTTTAGACCCCGCGCTCAAGGTCGCGCCTACCAAATTCGGAAGCCAACCTGTCACATTACCGTAGTAGTAGCTCCGCTCGTAGAAAACTAAACCAGGGAAAAACGTAAGAGGTAATAAACAGCTTAAAGTTGAAAAAAATGGGTAATCATCAATTACCAATTACCAATTACCAATTACCAATTACCAATTAACTCATCAACTATTATGGGCCAAAAAATACATCCAATTGGTTTTCGCCTCGGCATTACCCAAGAGCACCGCTCTCGCTGGTTTGCCGATCCCAAAAACTATCCAGAACTCTTGCAAGAAGACTATAAAATTCGCAAGTACGTTCGTAAAACCCTCAGCAATGCTGGGATTTCCTCGGTCAAAATTGAGCGGAAAGCCGATCAAATCGACCTAGAAGTCTTCACCGCCAGACCAGGCGTTGTCGTAGGCCGCGGCGGAGCAGGCATCGAAACCTTGCGCGTCGGTTTGCAGCAGCAACTCGGTAGCAACCGCCAAATCCGCATCAACGTCGTCGAAGTTCAGCGAGTAGACGCCGATGCCACACTGATCGCGGAATACATCGCTCAGCAACTAGAACGGCGCGTATCCTTCCGCCGAGTAGTCCGCCAAGCAATCACCCGCGCCCAAAAAGTCGGCATCCAAGGCATCAAAATTCAAGTCAGCGGACGCCTCAACGGCGCAGAAATCGCCCGTACCGAATGGACGCGCGAAGGAAGAGTCCCCTTGCACACGCTGCGGGCAGACATCGACTACTCCTACTGCACTGCTCAAACCATCTACGGTATTCTGGGCATTAAAGTTTGGGTTTTCAAAGGCGAAATTATTCCCGGACAGGAACAAGAGGCTGCACCAAATGCAGCAGTGCCCCGCACCAAACAAAAGCGCCGTCGCCAGAACTTTGAAGATCGATCGAACGAAGGCTAGCTAATTGTTAACTGTTAGTTGTCACTTGTTAATTGTCAGTTGTTCCAAACCAATTAGCAATTAGCAATCACCAATTACCAATTACCAATTACCAATTACCCAACTCCCTTTCGCCATGTTAAGCCCTAAAAGAACCAAATTCCGCAAACAACAGCGCGGGCGAATGAGCGGTGTTGCCACCCGCGGCAACACAGTTAGCTTTGGCGACTTCGCGCTCCAAGCCGTCGAACCCGCCTGGATCACTTCCCGCCAAATAGAAGCCGGACGGCGCGCCATGACCCGTTATATCCGCCGGGGCGGCAAAATCTGGATTCGCATTTTTCCCGACAAACCAGTCACCCAGCGCGCAGCAGAAACCCGGATGGGTTCTGGTAAAGGCTCACCAGAGTTTTGGGTTGCCGTGGTCAAACCGGGCCGGGTAATGTTTGAAATTGGCGGCGTAAGTGAAGAAACTGCCCGCGAAGCAATGCGTTTGGCATCTTTCAAATTACCAATTAAAACCAAGTTCATCACTCGCGAAGAAGACCAGTCATAGCGAAGAGCGAAGGTAGAATTAGGTCTGTATTAATCAGCATTTTAAACGGCTACAGCATTTTAAAATCTGGCTTTCATAACTTTTCTTTCCTTCGACCTTCAGCCAAGCGAGACAATTCTGTCTTCTGTCATACCGCTCGCTAACGATAAAGCACACAATTATGTCTTTGACCAAGATTAAAGAAGCTAGAGAATTAAGCGATGCTGCAGTAGCAGAGCAAATTTTAGCCGTCAAGCGCCAACTAATGGAATTGCGGCTCCAGCAAGCTACCGGCCGCATGGAAAAGCCTCACCTGTTCAAGCACGCCAAACACCGGCTAGCTCAATTGATGACAGTTGAACGCGAGCGCCAAATCGTTGCTGAGAAAGAAGCAGCAGCAAAATCAGCCGCAGCTAAACAGGTAGCACAGCCTGCTGCAACCGCAGCAGTCAGCCAAGAGTCAGAAGCAGCCGAGCCGACGATCGCACAGTAGCTAAAAACAAGTCAATTGCACAACAAAAATAGGTAGCTATGGCAATTAAAGAACGAGTTGGCGTAGTAGTCAGCGACAAGATGGATAAAACCGTCGTGGTAGCAATCGAAAACCGCTCCTCCCACACCAAATACGGCAAAATCGTAGTCCGCACCAAGCGCTACAAAGCTCATGACGAAGAAAATCAGTGCAAATCGGGCGATCGTGTCCGCATCACTGAAACTCGACCACTGAGCAAAACCAAACGTTGGACGGTTGCTGAGATTTTCGGGACAAAAAACGGCTAACAGTTAATTGCGATCTCGCGCCCGCCCGATCGGTACTTGATTAATCAATTAGCCGTCAACAGTCAACAGTTAACAGTCAACAGTTAACAGTCAACAGTTAACAGTCAACAATCACCATGATTCAACCCCAGACATACCTCAATGTCGCCGACAATAGCGGAGCCCGCAAACTGATGTGCATCCGCGTATTGGGAGGCGGCAACCGTCGCTACGGCGGAGTCGGCGATGTCATCATTGCCGTCGTCAAAGACGCCATCCCCAATATGGCCGTCAAAAAATCAGATGTCGTCCGGGCTGTCATTGTCAGAACCCGCAAAGGCCTGCGCCGCGACAGTGGCATGAGCATTCGTTTTGACGATAACGCCGCCGTTATTATCAACGTAGACGGCAACCCCAAAGGCACTCGCGTCTTCGGCCCGGTAGCCCGCGAACTGCGCGACAAAAACTTTACTAAAATCGTTTCCTTAGCCCCGGAGGTACTTTAAAATGTACGGAAAAAAGGGTAAACCAACTAGCGAACCGCAGCGCTACAGAATGCACGTCAAAGCAGGCGACACCGTGCAAATAATTACTGGCAAAGAGAAAGGAAAAGTCGGAGAAATCTTAAAGACATATCCTAAAGTCAGCAAAGTAATTGTTAAAGGTGTAAACATCAGAACAAAGCACGTCAAGCCCCAGCAAGAGGGAGAATCAGGCAAAATAGTCACGTTTGAGGCTCCCATTCACAGCTCAAATGTCATGCACTATTCCGAAAAAGAGAAAATAGCGAGCCGCGTTTGCTATACATTTAGCGAAGATGGCCGGAAACTGCGACAACTCAAAAAAACCGGAGAAATCCTCGATAATTAGTCATTAGTCATTAGTCATTAGTCATTAGTCATTAGTCATTAGTCATTAGTCATTAGACAAATGCTTTCCTGACAACTGACAACTGACAACGGACAACTGACAACAGTCAACTGACAACTAATAATTCCCTGACCAAGCCCAGGGACAGTTAACGAAACACAAAAACTATGCCGGACAAACTCAAGGTTCTTTATCAAGGAAAAATCGTTCCCACACTGATGGATCAGTTTAAATATACTAATATCCATCAGGTTCCCAAACTCGTCAAAGTTACAGTGAACCGCGGTTTGGGAGAAGCATCTCAAAACGCTAAGGCACTCGATTCGTCGATCAACGAGATTGGGATCATCACCGGGCAAAAACCAGTGGTGACGCGGGCCAAAAAAGCGATCGCAGGCTTCAAAATCCGCAAAGGAGTACCCGTCGGCGTTATGGTGACGCTGCGCGGCGATCGGATGTACGATTTTCTCGATCGGCTGATCAACCTCGCACTTCCCCGCATCCGCGACTTCCGCGGCATCAGCCCCAAAAGCTTCGACGGGCGCGGCAACTACAGCTTGGGTCTGAGAGAACAGCTAATTTTTCCAGAAATAGAATATGACCGCATCGATCAAATTCGAGGCATGGACATTTCAATTATCACCACAGCAAACACCGACGAAGAAGGACGCGCCTTGCTTAAAGAAATGGGAATGCCGTTCCGGGACAACTAAGCACTAGAGTAAGAAGCAAAAGATGGCAGCTAACGATACCATAGCAGATATGTTGACGCGCATTCGCAATTCTTGCATGGCGCGCCACCAAACAACGCAAATTCCAGCTACAAAAATGACCCGCAGCATCGCCCAAGTCCTCAAAAGTGAAGGCTTCATCGGCGAATTTGAAGAAGCAGAAGCAGAAGGGGTCAAGCGACATTTAGTGCTTTCTCTAAAGTACAAAGGTAAAACTCGCAAGCCCATTATCACGGCACTTAAGCGAGTCAGCAAACCAGGACTGCGCGTTTACTCGAACCGTAAAGAATTGCCCAGAGTATTAGGCGGAATTGGCATTGCCATTATTTCCACCTCCAGCGGCATTATGACGGATAGAGAAGCTCGACGCCAAGGTTTGGGCGGTGAAGTGCTTTGTTATGTTTGGTAGTCATTAGTCATTAGTCATTAGTCACTGGTCGTTGGCAACAGACTCAAAAATCAATCACTAAGGACTAATAACTAAGCACTAATAATCAAGGACTAATAACTAAAAACAAAGGACCAAAAAACTATGTCGCGAATTGGCAAGCGTCCGATTAGCATCCCCACGAAAGTCACCGTCACCCTAGACGGTCAAAAAGTAGCCGTCAAAGGCCCTAAAGGTGAACTTTCCCGAGTTATCCCAGCCGAAATCCTCATGGGAATTGAAGGCGAGACTTTACTCGTTACCCGCCGAGACGAATCTCGCGTCGCCAGACAACTGCACGGCTTGTGCCGCACCCTCGTCGCCAACATGGTCGAAGGTGTATCAGAAGGTTTTCAGCGGCGTCTCGAAATTATCGGCACAGGTTATCGGGCACAGGTTCAAGGACGGAACCTGATTTTAAACGTCGGTTACAGCAAACCCGTTGAAATGCCCCCTCCAGAAGGCATCACAATGGCAGTTGAAGGCAACACCAACGTCATTGTCTCCGGCATTGACAAAGAACTCGTAGGCAATACAGCAGCCCGCATCCGCGCGGTGCGTCCGCCCGAAGTCTACAAGGGCAAAGGCATTCGCTACAGCGGCGAAGTTGTCCGGCGCAAAGCTGGTAAAACAGGCAAAACAGGTAAGAAGTAACAATGAAGCTTACTCGCAAAGAATCAGTCCAGCGCAGACACCGCCGTGTTCGGCGCAAGGTGTTCGGCACCGCCGAACGTCCCAGACTAGCGGTATTTCGCTCAGATCAGCACATCTACGCTCAAGTCATCGACGACACCGCCCAGCACACTTTGGCCTCCGCGTCAACCCTCGATCCCGAATTGAAGTCAACTCTCAGTTCTGGCGGCAACTGTTCCGCGAGCGTGCAAGTCGGTCAGTTGATTGCCAAACGCTGTTCCAGCGCTGGCATAGTCAAAGTCGTATTCGATCGCGGGGGCAACCTCTATCACGGTCGTGTCAAAGCCCTCGCAGAAGCAGCTCGCGAAGCGGGGTTAGACTTTTAGGAAGAAGGAAGAAGGAAGAAGGAAGAAGGAAGAAGGAAAAAAGAATATACAACAAAATTCTTAATTCCTAATTGTTAATTTCTCATTTCCAACTACCAGTTACTAATCCCCAATTCCCAAAGAACAAAACTATGGCAGAACAAAAAGAACAGCGCAACAAGAAAAAAAGCAGCAGCAACAACAAAGGGCGCGAAAAAGAATCCGAATGGCAAGAACGGGTTGTTCAGATTCGGCGCGTTACCAAAGTAGTCAAAGGTGGTAAAAAACTCAGCTTCCGCGCCATAGTCATTATCGGCAACGAACGCGGTCAAGTAGGAGTAGGAGTCGGCAAAGCTAGCGACGTAATCGGTGCCGTTAAAAAAGGCGTCGCTGACGGCAAAAAGCACCTAATTGAAGTCCCCCTCACCAAATCTAACTCCATCCCTCACCCCATCAACGGTGACGGTGGCGGAGCTAAAGTGATGATGCGGCCGGCCGCTCCAGGAACCGGGGTAATTGCAGGGGGAGCAGTGCGAACTGTTCTCGAACTAGCAGGAGTCCGCAACATCTTAGCCAAACAGCTAGGTTCTGGAAATCCCTTAAACAACGCCCGAGCCGCAGTCAATGCCCTCTCCACCCTCCGCACCTTGTCCGAAGTTGCTCAAGAGCGCGGAATTCCAGTAGAAAATCTCTACGGTTAGGGCACGCGAGAATGGGAAACTGTAAGTTTTGAGTGTTAAGTGCTTGCGGTGAAAATAAAAAAATCCGCAACTCAAAACTCACGCACTCAAAACTACTGCGTACCCCCTCTCTAAATACCAATTACCAATTACCAATTACTAAAACTATGAGATTGCAAGACGCCCGACCCAAAGCAGGCTCCCAAAAGCGCCCCCGACGCTTGGGCAGAGGTATTTCTGCCGGTCAAGGCGCGAGCTCCGGCAAAGGGATGCGCGGTCAAAAATCTAGAGCCGGTAGCGGCACTAGACCCGGTTTTGAAGGAGGTCAAAATCCTCTCTACCGCCGTCTCCCCAAGTTGAAAAGCTTCCCTCTAGTGAACCGGAAAGAGTACACTACCATTAATGTAAGTAAATTAGCATCGCTGCCAGCAAACACCGAAGTTACTCTCACCTCTCTGATCCAAGCAAAAATTGTCACCACAGACGACGGGCCGCTGAAAATCTTAGGAGATGGCGAACTGAATGTACCTTTGCAAGTGCGCGCCTCGGCTTTTACCGCAGGTGCTCGCACCAAAATTGAAGCTGCAGGCGGAAGTTGCGAATTAGTTGCGTGAAGATTTGAGGTTTGAGAGTCTGTCCAAATCTCAAATCCTCAAGCTTGCTATCAGAAAATGATTTAGTCGAAAATCCCAAATCTAAAATCCAAAATCGTAACTATGGACGTTAGTAGAGAGAAAGCGCCAACTGCACAAGAGACGTTCATGCAGATGGCTCAAGCTGCTGGTTTGCGAGGCCGCATCCTCGTAACCGTTGGCTTACTGATTTTAGTACGCCTGGGTGTCCACTTGCCAGTCCCCGGCATCGATCGAGTCGCCTTTGCCCAAAACGTCCAAAATAGCCCTTTAATTGGCTTTCTGGATTTGTTCTCAGGAGGCGGCTTGTCTGCTTTGGGGATTTTCGCGTTGGGGATTTTGCCCTACATTAATGCTTCAATTATTGTGCAACTTCTAACTGCGGCTCTGCCAAGCTTAGAAGACTTGCAAAAAAATGAAGGGGAAGCGGGGCGGCGCAAGATTTCTCAAATTACTCGCTACGTTTCATTGGGCTGGGCAATTCTGCAAAGTATTGGCATTGCGATTTGGGTCAGCCCTTTTGCTCAATCTCCAGCGCCTTTATTCATAGCAGAAACTGCTTTGGCTCTGACAGCCGGCTCAATGTTTGTGATGTGGATATCGGAAGTGGTGACGGAACGAGGTATCGGGAACGGAGCTTCGTTGTTGATTTTTATCAATATTGTGTCGGTATTGCCACGCTCTTTGGGACAAACTTTTGAATTGGCTCAAAGTGGGGACACGCAAGTTGTCGGCCGCGTAGTCGTTCTACTGCTGGTCTTTTTGGTGACGATTGTCGGGATTGTTTTTGTTCAGGAAGGTACTCGCCGCATTCCGATTATCTCTGCCCGGCGCCAAGTCGGCCGCAAAGTTTATCGGGAGAGCCGGAGTTATCTGCCCCTGCGCTTGAATCAAGGCGGAGTGATGCCGATTATTTTTGCATCTTCGGTGTTGATTGTGCCTTCTTTCCTCGCTCAGTCTCTCAATAACCCGTTTTTGGTTCAAGTTGCTAATGTTTTGAGTCCGAACGGCCCAGCCCCTTGGGCTTACGCGCTGTTTTATCTGACTTTGATTCTATTCTTCAGCTATTTCTACGCTTCGTTGATTGTCAACCCCGTAGATATGTCTCAGAACTTGAAAAAAATGGGCGCTAGCATTCCGGGAATTCGTCCGGGTCAGAAAACGAGTGATTATGTGGAGAAGGTTTTGAACCGTTTGACTTTCTTGGGAGCGATTTTTCTCGGTCTGGTGGCCATTGTACCAACTGCTGTAGAAAGCGCGATCGGAGTGCAAACTTTTAGAGGTTTTGGCGCAACTTCCCTACTGATTCTAGTAGGTGTCGCGATCGAAACTGCTAAGCAAATTCAAACTTACGTCATCTCCCAGAGATATGAAGGAATGGTGAAGTAATCGTAATGCAATTTATTTTCATGGGGCCTCCAGGGGCGGGAAAGGGAACTCAGGCTCAGATATTAGGCGCTCTCTGGAAAATACCCCACATTTCTACCGGCGAAATCCTGCGCGCCTGCGTGGTGGCGAAAACTGCCTTGGGTCTAAAGGCGCAAGCCTACATGGACAGGGGTGAGTTGGTTCCCGACCAATTGCTGATGGATATCGTGCAGGAACGCTTGAATGAACCGGACGCTAATGCGGGCTGGATTCTCGACGGCTTTCCCCGCACTGTTACCCAGGCAACTTTTTTAGACAAACTGCTGCACGAGCTTAGCGGTGCCGAGGGGAGTACATCGAACCCAAAATGTGGTCTCAAAGCTGTTAATCTCGACGTTCCTGACGACATTTTGGTGTCTCGCCTGCTGTCGCGGGGCCGGCAGGATGACAATGAGGAGACGATCCGCCGTCGGTTGCAAGTTTATCGCGAGCAAACTGAGCCTTTGATTGATTTTTACAGCGGCCGTCAACAGTTAGTTGCGGTTGATGGCGATCGAGCAATGGAATTAGTCACCGCAGAACTGCAACAATCTCTCTCGATCGACTCTTGAACCCTCTCAATACAGCTTGTTACTCACAAGCTTTTGCTAAGATATGTTAACTAGGAGCTTTTTGTGCTATCAGGTTTTGTGAGGGTTGCTAGAGACCGGATTGAACTCGATACTAATTGCCACAACTTTACTCAAGTAAAGCTAAAACAAGCGGTTGGTTGAGTATTAAAGTCGATCGAGGCGCCCTAATTATTGCCCCCCGTTCCCGTTGGACTCCTACCAGTAAATAGGTTTTGAGGCTCACGCCGGGACACTCCTAGTTAATCAAATGTAGAGTTGAGGTAAATACCAAATTGTCTAAGCAAGATTTAATTGAAATGGAAGGGACAGTGACGGAATCCCTGCCCAATGCGATGTTTCGCGTTGACCTAGATAATGGGTTTAACGTGCTGGCTCACATTTCCGGCAAGATCCGCCGCAACTACATCAAAATTCTGCCTGGCGATCGCGTCAAAGTCGAATTGACTCCCTATGACTTGACCAAAGGCAGGATTACATATCGCCTTCGGAAAAAATAGGCTTAGATAAAACTTTCTAAAAACTAATTCTAAGTTTAATTTAGAGAGAATTTGGTAAAAAGCTTCAAATTTATGCTATAATGCTACGTTTGTAGTGTTGCCGAGAAGGGCGTCAACAACCTACCGGTGTATCGGGTTAAGTCATTGTTACACCGTAAAAACATCGCTCGCCACCACTCTGGCGCAGGCGAACTTTACCCAGCAATGGGAGTGGGTGCAAGCGGGCTCCTTCATGAAACAACCCGCACTTTATACAATTTAATCGAGGAGAGGTCTACACCTTGCCCAGCCTCTCCTCCCACCGCTCTACGGGCAGTCCCAGCGTGCCTGTTCTCCGCTAGAGCGGGGTTCTCCAGGCAGGAAGAAAGATGAAAGTTCGAGCATCTGTCAAAAAAATTTGTGAGAAATGTCGCGTCATCCGCCGTCGCGGTCGAGTGATGGTGATATGCACTAACCCGAAACACAAACAACGCCAAGGTTAGAAAAAAAGAAGATTGGGCACTGCACGCAGGTGCATCCTAATTGAACATTGTAGCCAAACAGGAAAACTAGGGAGAGAAAAAGTGTGGCACGGATTGCCGGGGTAGACCTTCCACGCGATAAGCGCGTCGAAATAGGTCTGACATACATTTACGGAATAGGCTTGTCGCGAGCCCAAAAAATTATCGCTGCAACAGGCGTAAATCCTGACACTCGCGTCAAGGATTTAACAGAGGCCGACGTGACAGCTCTGCGGGCTCATGTAGAAACAACATACCAAATCGAAGGAGACCTCCGGCGCTGGGAGTCAATGAACATCAAGCGCCTGATGGACATCGGAACTTATCGCGGTCGGCGTCACCGTTTGGGTCTGCCGGTGCGGGGACAACGAACCCGTACCAACGCCAGAACCCGTCGTGGCGTCCGCCGAACAGTTGCGGGCAAGAAAAAGGCACCTTCCAAGAAGTAACATCTTTTTGGGAAAAATACGCTGGGGGCTGCTGGCTCCTAGCGCTTCGGGACATTAGTTGAGAGAAACGTTAAAGAGACTAATATGGCGCGACCACAAACAGGCAAGAAATCTGGTGCAAAAAAGCAGAAACGGAATGTACCCAATGGGGTAGGCTACATCCAGTCTACCTTTAACAACACGATTGTAACTATTACCGACCTCAACGGCGAAGTGATATCCTGGGCATCTGCAGGTTCCAGCGGTTTTAAAGGAGCTAAAAAGGGAACTCCCTTTGCCGCTCAAACAGCAGCAGAAAGTGCTGCCCGCAGAGCCAACGACCAAGGAATGCGCCAAATAGAAGTAATGGTGAGCGGGCCTGGAGCAGGTAGAGAAACTGCAATCCGGGCGCTGCAAGGGGCGGGACTGGAAATCACCCTGATTAGAGATGTTACCCCAATTCCTCACAACGGCTGTCGCCCTCCCAAGCGGCGTAGAGTCTAAAACGATTTGAGATTTTAGATTTTAGATTTTGGATAATGGCTAACTGCTTAAAGTCAAAAACTAATGGTTCTAACTGTTGCCCCGTCCATCCAAAATCCGAAATCCGTTCAGGGGTATGCTCTGCAATCTAAAATCCAAAATCAAAAATCCAAAGTGGAAAAGGGAGGTCACTCCGTGGCGCAGTTTCAAATTGAATGTATAGAGTCTAACACTGACAAAGACCGCAGTCAGTACGGAAAATTTGTCCTGGAACCGCTCGATCGCGGTCAAGGAACAACTGTTGGGAATGCGCTTCGGCGAGTTCTGCTGTCAAACTTGGAAGGAACAGCAGTAACTTCAGTCCGAATCGCGGGCGTCAATCACGAGTTTGCCACGATCGAAGGGGTACGTGAGGATGTTCTAGAAATTCTCCTGAACATGAAAGAGGTCGTCCTCAAAACTCATTCTCAGCAGCCCCAAATCGGCAGGTTGCGGATTGAGGGGCCTGTCACAGTAACGGCCGATAGATTCGATTTGCCCTCTGAGGTGGAATTGATCGATCGTTCCCAGTACATTGCAACTCTCTCCCCAGGCTCAGTTCTGGAAATGGAATTCAGAATTGAAAAAGGCATCGGATACCGAGCAGTAGACCGCAGTCGCGATGATGGGTCGGCTTTGGATTTTCTCCAAATTGACGCCATCTTTATGCCGATTCGCAGAGTCAACTACAGCGTTGAAGATGCTAGGGTAGGCGGTACTGTCGAGAAAGACCGGCTGATTATGGAAATCTGGACTGATGGCAGCGTGACTCCTCAAGAAGCTTTGAGTCAATCTGCCAACATCCTGGTAGATTTATTTTCACCTCTCAAAGACATCACCCAAGATTCTCTCAAACCAGAGTATCCAGGTGAAGCCGATCCTACTAGCCAAATTCCGATCGAAGAATTGCAGTTGTCCGTCCGGGCTTACAACTGTCTCAAGCGGGCTCAGATCAACTCAGTCGCAGACTTATTGGATTATACCCAAGAAGACTTGCTCGAGATCAAGAACTTCGGGCAGAAGTCTGCTGAAGAAGTGATTGAAGCTTTACAAAAACGCTTGGGCATTACCTTGCCACAGGAAAAATCAGCTAAAAGTTAATCAACGGGTAACGGGTAAAAAAGTTCTGAATTTTAAGTAGGTGAGTTTTTAAGTTAAAGAAATCACCCCCCTAGATCGCGGACTATCCCGGCACCCAATTACCAATTACCAATTACCAACTGCCATGCGTCACCGCTGTCGCGTTCCCCAACTCAGCAAACCGGCTGACCAGCGCCGCGCCCTACTGCGCTCGCTGACCACCGAATTAATCCGCCACGGTAAAATCACTACCACTCTCGCCCGCGCCAAAGCGCTGCGCTCAGAGGCGGACAGGATGATTACCCTGGCCAAAGATGGCTCCTTAGCCTCTCGCCGCCAAGCTATGGGCTATATCTACGATAAACAGTTAGTACACGCCCTGTTTGAGGCTGCCCAAGAACGGTACGGCTCGCGCAACGGCGGCTACACCCGCGTAGTGCGAACTGTCCCCCGTCAAGGAGACAATTCCGAAATGGCGATCGTTGAACTGGTTTAATTCAATTTTGGGTTGGAGATTTGTGATTTATGACTGACAATCCAAAATCCCCAATCGAAAATCCCCAATCGATACAGCGCGTTGCTCTAGTAATCCAATACCTCGGCACTAACTTTCACGGTTGGCAGCGACAGCCGAACCAGCGTACAGTACAAGAAGAAATTGAAACAGCAATATCGACTGTTCTGGAACGCCCGGTAACGCTGCACGCTGCTGGGAGAACCGATGCGGGAGTTCACGCCGCTGCTCAAGTAGCGCATTTTGATGCCCACGGCCCAATTCCGGCTCACCGCTGGGCAAGCGTTCTCAACTCTCGACTGGCAAAAGATATTTTAATTCGAGCTTCGGCAAAGGTGGAACCTACCTGGCACGCTCGGTTCTCAGCCAGTTGGCGGCGCTATCGCTACACCCTTTATACAGACCCGACCCCTAATTTGTTTGTGCGTCCTTTTGCTTGGCACTGCTATCACGCCCCTGTGGATGAATCTTTGATTCAAACAGCTTTGACACCGCTCATCGGGCGGCATCACCTGGCTGCTTTCCACCGCGCGGGTTCTGCCCGCCCCCATTCCTGGGTGGACGTGCAAGCGGCCGAGTGTCAGCGTTCTGGGCCTCTTATCTATATAGAGGTTCAGGCGAGCGGGTTTCTGTACGGGATGATGCGGCTGCTGGTGGGGTTGCTGGTGCAGGTGGGTCGCGGGGAAAGGCCGATCGACAATTTCACCGATATCTGGGTCAACGAACGCCGAGAAATGGTAAAATATGCCGCTCCCGCTCAAGGTTTGTGCCTGCTGCGGGTTGGCTATTCAGAATTTCCCTTTCCCCCAGAGGTCTGGTACGACACCCAGCCCAAATTAGTTATTGGTTATTAGTTATTAGTTATTAGTTATTGGTTATTAGTTATTGGCAACAACTAACAATTAACAAATAACAATTAACAAATAACAATTAACAAATAACAATTAACAAATAACAACTAACAACAAACAATGAACAAAACTTACGTCCCTACTCAAGACTCCCTAGAGCACAAGTGGTACGTGGTCGATGCCGCCGACCAGCGACTCGGCCGTCTGGCAACTGAAGTTGCCATGTACCTCCGGGGGAAACACAAACCGACTTACACTCCTTCTATGGATACCGGCGACTTCGTAATTGTCATCAATGCGGACAAAATCGCTGTTACTGGCAAAAAACGCACCCAGAAAATCTACCGCCGCCATTCTGGAAGACCGGGCGGCATGAAAACAGAAACTTTTGCCAAATTGCAAGCACGTTTGCCCGAAAGAATTGTCGAAGAAGCTATACGGGGAATGCTGCCTCACACTTCTCTGGGCAGACAACTGTTTACTAAACTCAAGGTGTACGCTGGCCCCAACCACCCGCACCAAGCTCAAAAACCAGAAGAATTAATTGTTCACACGATTCCGGGAGGAAATGAGTAATGCAAGCAACAGATACATCGGGTCGCGCTGTGTACTGGGGTACCGGCCGCCGCAAGTGTTCCGTAGCGCGGGTGCGCTTGGTTCCCGGCACTGGCATACTGACTGTCAATGGTAAAGAGGGGGATTTGTACCTGCAATTCAACCCTACTTATTTGGCTCTGGCTAAGGCCCCTCTGGAAACTTTGGGTCTGGAAAATGAGTACGACATTTTGGTAAAAGTCGAAGGCGGTGGCTTGACAGGTCAGGCTGACTCGATTCGCTTGGGTGTCGCTAGAGCACTTTGTCAATTAGACCCGGACAACCGCAAGCCTCTGAAGACTGAGGGCTATTTGACTCGCGACCCGCGGGCAAAAGAACGGAAAAAGTACGGTTTGCGGAAAGCTCGCAAGGCTCCTCAATACTCGAAGCGGTAATCGAGGTTCGGCAGCGGATTGTGTAACGGATGTAACGGATGTAATGGAAGTTCGGCAACGGATTTTTTAACGGATGTAACGGATGTAACGGAAGTTCGGATTGACGGAAGAAGGAAGAAGGAAGAAGGAAGAAAGAAAAGGCAAAAATTATCTATCCAGATTTTATCTGCCTTTTTTTGAAGTTTATTTCCGATTCCTGATTCCTGGTTCCAATAGATATAAGGCAAAATTCCTGCTGTTGTTGGTGTACAAGTCCTGCGGCAGCTAAAATGGTTGTAAAGTCAAAAATTAGAGAGTAAAAAACAATGGCAAAAGAAGGCATTCACCCTGAGTGGTATCCCGAATCTCAGGTTTATTGCAACGGCGAACTTGTGATGACTGTGGGTTCAACAAGACCAAAGCTTCAAGTTGATGTCTGGTCGGGAAATCATCCTTTCTATACTGGCACTCAGAAGATTATTGATACTGAAGGTCGTGTGGAGCGCTTTATGCGGAAATACGGCATGACCGAGGTAGAAATGCCGAAGGCAGATGCTTCCTCTGGACCGCTGAAAATGGAAGACCCGAAAGCAGATGCTGCTAAGGCTGCTGGTAAAGGCAAAAAGAAGAAGTAGCCGGATTGTCATTTGTCCGCAGTTTGTTGAGAGTAGTTCTTTTTACTGGCAACTTACTGCCCTCGGATTTTAGATTTTAGATTGAAGACTTCGCTATGCAGGCAGTTGAGTTCTATCGCGTAGAGTTCGATCGACATTCTATCCTAACTGCTCTTGAGTTCTAAAATCTAAAATCTAAAATCTAAAATCTAAAATCGATCCGCCCTCGGATTGGAGAGTTTAGATTGAAGACTTGCTAAGCAGGCAGTAGAGTTCGATGGAGATTCTATTCCAACTGTTCTTCAAATCTAAAATCTAAAATCTAAAATCTAAAATCTAAAATCGATTGACAAAGGACAACTGACAATGGCTGAATCTTATTTGCTGGATAAATTGAAGTCGGTAGAGCAAACTTTTAATGAGTTGACTCGCCGCATGGCTGACCCGGATGTCGCTAGGGACAATCAAGAGTTTCAACGGGTAGCAAAAGCTCGATCGTCCTTGGAGGAAGTGGTCGATACTTTTGCTTTGTGGAAAACCACTCAGGAAGATTTGGTGGGCGCGCGACAGGTTCTCAAGGAAGCCGCGGGCGATCGAGATATGCAAGAAATGGCTGGGCTGGAAGTTCAGGAACTTGAGGCGAAGCTGGAGAATTTGGAAAGTCGTTTGAAGGTTTTGCTGCTCCCCCGCGACCCGAACGATGACAAGAATATTATGCTGGAAATTCGGGCGGGTACTGGCGGAGATGAGGCTAGTATTTGGGCGGGAGATTTGCTGCGGCTGTATTCGCGCTACGCTCAAACTCAAGGCTGGCAGGTGAAGTTGGTGAGCGAGTCGCTGGCGGAAATGGGCGGCTTTAAAGAGGTGATTCTGGAAGTTACGGGCGACAGCGTTTACAGCAAGCTGAAGTTTGAGGCTGGAGTACACCGGGTGCAGCGGGTGCCTGTGACTGAGGCTGGCGGCCGGGTGCATACTTCGACGGCGACGGTGGCTGTGATGCCGGAGGTTGATGATGTGGAGATTCACATCGATCCGAAGGATATTGAGATGAGCACGGCTCGATCGGGCGGCGCTGGCGGCCAAAACGTGAACAAGGTGGAAACGGCTGCGGATTTGTTTCACAAGCCGACGGGAATTCGGATTTTCTGTACTGAGGAGCGCAGTCAGTTGCAGAATAAGGAGCGGGCGATGCAGATTTTGCGGGCTAAGCTCTATGAGATGAAGTTGCGGGAGCAGCAGGATGAGGTGAAGTCCCGGCGTTTAGCTCAGGTTGGTACTGGTTCGCGATCGGAGAAGATTCGCACTTACAACTATAAGGACAATCGGGCTACCGACCACCGTTTGGGGGAAAATTTCTCGCTCAATAGTGTTTTGGAAGGGGATATTGAGGGGATTATTCAAACTTGCATTTCTCAGGATCAGCAGGAACGTTTGGCTGAGTTGGCTGCTTCTACTAATTAATGGAGTGATGGGGGGCTAGGCGCATTGTTTGCTCAGCCTCAGTTCCCTTGTTACGCGGGAGATTTGGTTGAGTAGGGCTTCCCAAATTGCATCGGCGATCGCTACTGGATATTTGAAATGTTCGAGGTCGTATTGTACAATGACTTCTAGGGGTGCTAGGATTTGCTGGTTTCGACAACTGGCAATTGCTGCGATCGCCTCTTGTTCCCATCTGGCAAATAGTCTGTAGCTGAAAAAGGAACTGCATTTTTGTCCTTTCTTGTTCAGGTAAACGACTATTACTTGATGTTGTTTGGGGTAGACTTTCACTATGCGGTTGACGGGCATTCTCAGGGCTTCGGCTGCTTCTTTTTTGGAGATTTGCCAGCACTGGGGTTTTAGCCAACCGGAGGCTGTAAGGCTCTGGCGTGTGTGGCTTGTCTTGCGTGTCCTGCGTGTGCGTCTATTAGTCATTTTTTCGGACTCCTAAATCGTGAGGGGTACTCCGATACAGTGGTACTAAATTTATACTTTTAATTTTAGAGTAAACTTACTTGTGTGTCAACCCTGACAAGTAAACGATTCAAGCGTTAAATGATAATGATTTATAAACTGACCAGTTTACTTGTAGGTACGGTCGAGTAGCTTTTAAGTCGTGAACATCCAAAATAGACAAAAACTTAGTGAAATTATCAAAACGGCCCGCGGCTCTATGAGCCAACGAGCGTTTGGCAAGCTTTTGGGGGTTTCTGCGACTGCTGTGCAATTGTGGGAAAGGGGCGATACTGTTCCAGAAACGGAAAACTTGGCTAAAATTGCTGCGAGGGCTGGTTATTCGCTGGAAGAGTTTCTCAGCTTTTTGGATGGCAATCCAGTCTCGCAAGCCCCAGAAATTAACGATATTGTCAAAAAAATTCAGTTTTTGCCTCTGAGTCAGGTGGCGCTAATTGGCAAAGCTGTAGCGGATAGATTCGCTGCATCGGCTGAAGCTGCTGGGGAATGAGTATTAGATAGATTTATCTGTAAACTAGGAGTTGTGTTTATCTGGTGACTAATACTGTGGACGCAGAAGCTAGGAAAAAATTGAGCGAAGTTGTGAAGCTAGCGCGTGGCTCCATGAGTTTTAGCGCTTTTGGTAGGCTATTGGGAGTCTCTGGGGCTGCTGTTCAGTATTGGGAAAAAGGACAGGTTCTCCCGGATACGAAAAATTTGACGCAGATTGCGGCAAGAGCAGGCTTTACGATGGAAGAGTTAATGGCTCATCTCGAAGGCAAGCCAATGCCGGAACCTGTTAATACCAACGAGCTGCTTAAGAAAATTCAATGTATGCCAATTAGTGAGTTGGCAGTGATTGGTAGAGCTGTGATGGATAGGCTCGCTTCTGCTGTAGAGTCGTCTGGGTAAGGACAGTTGAACGGAGCGAAGGTGCGATCGCCCTTGAAAATTTCTACCACTCATGGTCATAACAAAGTCAGTAGTTTGTCAAGAAAAAGTATACTTTAACTCAAAATGTATGCTTCTCCGAAAAAGACATGATTGGATATGAAGTTGATAGCAGCGACGTAGCTTAAGTCAGATTTCTAAGGTCATTGATTTTGTTATTCAAGTTATCATTGTGGGGTTCACTATTGTATGTCTTGGAAAGCCTGGGGAGATCACCCTCTATTTATAGCTTTGAGTAGTGTGGCAATTATAGTTGGTCTTGGATCTACAGTTTATGACCATTACCACCCGAAAGATGTTGAAACTCCTGTTACAATTTCTAACCCACCCTTTTCTTCTCCCCCAGTAACTTCTCCCCCAGTAACTTCTTCACCAGATCCACTTCCTACAATTTCATCTCCCCCATCACCAACTCCTTCGGATTCTCCATCAGTTTCTTCGCCAGAACCAGCACCTTCAGTCTCTGTTGTGAAACTGGAGCCTAAAAATTGTATTATGAAGAGTGGAACAGGAGGATTTATTAGTTCATTCGCTCAAGGTAAGGATATATCGATTGGGAAACAAATTTTTACCTCATCCTTCAAGATGGGCTATATATATGGCTGGGCGCAATCAATTTCTTTACTAACTTGTAAAGTCCCTGAAGGGCATAAAAGCCTTCAGCTTAAATTTGGTAGAGAAGATGGAGATGAGAACAACTATATGGATGGACGTGGAACTTCTACGATCACTGTCTACATTAATGGTGATCCTGCACCAAGTCAATTCATAAAATCAGGTGAGCAAAAATCAGTAAATTTTAATATATCTGAACGAGATTCTATAGCAATAGAATTTAGATGTAGAACAAATACAGGATGTGGAGATGTTCACTTTTTTGATGCTAGTTTCTACGATCATCATTTTAATATGAATCCTAATCCTGTATCTCCAACTTCATCTGCACAGCCTCAACCTACACCTACAATCATACCTGCGTCACAAAACCCTAAAACCCCTTCCATAAATTTAACTTCAGTTGTAAAAAAAGATTTAAATATTACCGACCTACTATCAATGACTTGTTTAAATACTGGAGAGGCTGGTTGGCACCAGAAGCGAGATGATGTTCCTGTTGGTAAGAACCTATATGTATCCATGTTACATATGTCACCCAACTTACGGGGTAGTTCAGGCAGAGTTGGGATAACATGTAAACTTTCATCTACTGAATCTAGAACAAAAGCTGAAAATTTGAAGTTAGATTTTGGAGTTTCGGATAATGATATAAATTCTATAATTAATCAACCAGACAATCCTAGCACTATTATTATTTACAGGGATGGAGAAAAAGCAAGCTCGAAAATAGTAGGAAAAGGCAAAATAGAATCCATATCTTTAAATATTAAAAAAGTAAAAAGTGTTAGTATAGAGACTTTTTGCCCCAAAGCTTACTGCGTTAATGTTGACTTCTTTGACTTATCATTGACACAGTAGGCTAATTGAGATCTAGTGGCTATTCCAATGGTCAATTCTCAACAAAGACAAAACTCGATCGCGATCCCCGTTTTGCTTTCGTAGAGTCCGATCGCCCTTAAGAAATTCCACCACAGGTTCATCTCACAAACCGAGTATTTGGTCAAGGCAAAATCTACTTTAGTTACGGAGTTTGATCGCCCTTATGGACTTTTGTACTCCGACAAAGAAACCGGGTTTTTACCTGATCTGCGGGCTACAACGCAATATTTTCGTAAAAAACCCGGTTTCTGAGCCCTGCGGAAAAAACAATTTTAATGGAGTTTTAAACGAAGTGAAATTTAGGGTACTCGAAACACTAATTGCTAGTTCTATTCTTCTATCAATTTCATCCTTGTCATCGGCTAAAAGTAATCAAGAAGATTCTAAAATTCTACCCACAGGAACTTACTACTCTCAAGGAACCATGTTCAATAATTCCCGGAGAGAAATTGCACATAAAAACAATAGAATCTGTATTAAAATTGTCAAGGGCCCTGCAAATCCTTACAAGGGAGTGGAAGATATCACAATTAGCAGCGTGTCTTTTCAAAAGGGGAAATTCTATATTGATGCTACCGGAGAAGAGTTAATCTTAGAAAAAAATGGAAAAGTAATAAATAGTGGTCGTGGTGGTGTATGGGAGTATAGAGGCACCTCCCCAGATCCCAGGAGTCAACCTATACAGGCTCAAAAAATGGCAGAGTGTGTAGCGACTCAAGGACGATATGTACAGAAGATGCAAGGAATATCCATCTCAGGAATCGATTTTCCCAAGCATTAACCATGATCAACGTAGGTGGGGGTTAATGGGGGACTAGGCGCAAGCTAGGCTGAGCCTTTGTTCTCTGTTGAGGTGGCGGATGTGGTTGAGTAGGGCTTCCCAAATTGCGTCGGCGATCGCCACTGGATATTTGAAATGTTCGAGGTCGTATTGTACAATGACTTCTAGGGGTGCTAGGATTTGCTGGTTTCGACAACTGGCAATTGCTGCGATCGCCTCCTGCTGCCATCTGGCAAATAGTCTGTAGCTGAAAAAAGAACTGCATTTTTGTCCTTTCTTGTTGAGGTAAACGACTATTACTTGATGTTGTTTGGGGTAAACTTTGACTATGCGGTTGACAGGAATTCTCAGGGCTTCGGCTGCTTCCATTTTGGAGATTTGCCAGCGCTGGGGTTTTAGCCAACCGGAGGCTGTAAGGCTTTGACGTGTATTGCGTGTCTTGCGAGTCATTTTTACTGCCCCTGATTGGCTACAAATACAATTATGATTTCAAAAGTATTTACACTCTAACTGGTAAACTTTTTGCTGTCAAGCAAGAAAGACAGATTTTTTGGTAGATAAGTAAACTAGGAGTTGTGTTGATCTGGTGACTAATACTGTGGACACAGAAGCTAGGAAGAAACTGAGCGAAGTTGTGAAGCTAGCCCGTGGCGACCTGAGTTTTAGCGCTTTTGGTAGGCTATTGGGAGTCTCTGGGTCTGCTGTTCAGTATTGGGAAAAGGGCCAGGTACTCCCGGATACGAAAAATTTGACTCAGATTGCGGCAAGAGCGGGCTTTACGATGGAAGAGCTCATGGCTCATCTCGAAGGCAAACCAATGCCGGAACCTGTCAATACCAACGAGCTCCTTAAAAAAATTCAATGTATGCCACTGAGTGACTTAGCAGTGATTGTTCGAGCTGGTATGGAGCGACTGGCTGCTGCTGCTGTAGCTTCTGGGAAGTATGGTTGATGTTCTGTAAACTGGGAATTGTGGTTATCTGGTGGCTGATACCGTGGACGCAGAAGCTAAGAAAAAACTGAGTGAGGTTGTTAAATTAGCGCGGGGCTCGATGAGTCTGACTGCTTTTGGCAAGCTGTTGGGAGTTTCTGTGGCTTCTGTCTTGTATTGGGAAAAGGGGCAGGTACTTCCAGATACGAAAAATTTGACTCAGATTGCGACAAGAGCAGGGTTTACGATGGAAGAGCTCATGGCTCACCTCGAAGGCAAGCCGGTACAGGAACCCGTAGATACTAACGATCTGCTTAAGAAAATTCAATGTATACCCATTAGTGAGTTAGCAGTCATTGGTAGAGCCGTGATGGATAGGCTCGCGGCGGCGGCTGAGTCGTCTGGGAAATATAGTTGATGCATCACTTCGTAAGTAGACTGGTAGATACGATCGCATAGCTTTTAAGTCGTGAGCATCCAAAATAGACAAAAACTTAGTGAAATTATCAAAACGGCGCGCGGAGCAATGAGTCAGCGAGCATTTGGTAAGCTTTTGGGCGTTTCTGCTACCGCTGTTCAGCTTTGGGAAAGGGGCGATACTGTTCCTGATACTGAAAACTTGGGTAAGCTCGCAGCGAGAGCCGGCTATACTCTGGAAGAGTTTCTCAGCTTTTTGGATGGCAATCCAGTCTCGCAAGCCCCAGAAATTAACGATATTGTCAAAAAAATTCAGTTTTTGCCTCTGAGTCAGGTGGCGCTAATTGGCAAAGCTGTAGCGGATAGATTCGCTGCGTCGGCTGAGGCTGCTGGGGAATGAGTTAGGATCGATCGCGATCGCCGGTTTTGCAGAAGTAGATCCCCATCGCCCTTAAAAATTTCCACCACTCCTGCATATCACAAATCGAGTAATTTGTCAAGAGCAAATCTACTTTGTTACAAAGTTCGATCGCCCTTATGGACTGACGCACTCCGACAAAGAAACCGGGTTTTTCACCTAATCTGTTGGTGACAACGAGGTATTTTTGTAAAAAACCCGGTTTCTGGGCCCTATGCGATCGCCATTATGAAAAAAACACTCGCCCTATCCCTGAATCAAGATGTCTAAAAACTGTTGGACAACGCGATCGGGTGTGTAACTTTATACCGATGTTCAAGCTGCTAATTTTAATTTTTATGGTGCTGCCCGATCGCTGATCGATACAATGATAGATATCCTAAATCTGTGTTGACGATGAACGTTATTCTTGCCATACCAGAAGAGCTGCAAACCTATATTGAGGCTCAAATTCAGGCAGGGGCTTATGCCAGTGCGGTAGAGTATTTTCTAGATTTGGTGCAGCAAGATCGCCAGCGGAAACGGGCACAAGCCAAACTAGAAGGTTTACTGCAAGAGGGTTTAGACTCGGATGGAGAACCCGTTACGGCTGCGTACTGGCAGAATTTGCGGGCATCGGTTTTGGGTGGCGATTCACAACCAGTATGAGCGATCGATTAATTGTCAAAAATCGTGCCACGCAGGATCTCAGACAACAGGCAAACTATATTCTGCTCAATGGAAATGCTCGTGCTGCGGAGCGATTTCTGGAGTTAGCCGAAGCCACTTTTGCCCAATTAGCGACGATACCGGGAATGGGAAAAGTCGTGCGATTGGTCTCTTCTGGGATGGGGGAGATTCGTCAGTGGCGAATTAAGGATTTTCAAGATTATCTAATTTTTTACCGGCTTCAAGACGATCAGGTGGAGGTTCTCCGCGTTTTGCATGGTGCTAGGGATTTGGAAGATATTTTGTCTAATCTTGATGAAGAAGTTTAAGGCTCCTATAAGACGTGTTCGATCGCCGATCGATACAGAAATACGCCTTAACTAAATGCGATCGCCCTATCCCTGACTCAATATGTCTAAAAACTCTTGGACAATGCGATCGGGTTCTTCTGTGCATCTGTTAGCGTCGCAATAGTGGATGATGCTGATACCGTGAGATGCAAACAGGCGATCGCGCGTTTCATCTTTTTGTGTATCGGGATGCGATATTTCCAGAATACCCCATTTGCCTTGGTGGAATATGAGGAAATCTGGTGCTTGGTTTTGTCTACCTGCGGGTGTTGTAAGGCGGGCTTTAGAGTTGGGGAAGAATAGGGTGTTTGTGCGATCGAGCGCTTCGGCTATTTTTACTTGTTCTTGGCTGTGAAAGCGCAAATCATTCCAGTGATAAATCCGTTCTTCTATGCTCGACAAAATTCCCTGGTTATTTGCGTCTTCAGCCTTGATAATTTCATCTGATGCCGTCTTATCCTCAGTTACAATTGATTTGTTTAAATCAGTCTGATAAAAATCGGCTTCACTTAAGTTTGTGATCAATAATCTGGCTCCGCTTAAGTTAGCACCGCTGAGGTTAACTCCAATAACTTGAGTTCGATGTAAAGTCACTTGATTTCGTCGCAAGTATCGCTTAAAAACAGAGCGTAAATTATTTTTTTTTACTTTTTCATCAAAAGCTTCTGAGAGTTGTTTCCAGAGTTTAGCCGCCAGCGCTTTGATGTATTCATCATTATATTGAGAGAGTTGAGAAATTTCTTCATAGGAATGTCTTCCTTCCCAGCATTGTCTAAAGATGAGCTCTTGCACGTCGTTTAAGCCTTCGCCATCGAGGAGAGTTTCTGCGATCGCGATTGCTTCATCAACGGTCATGGCTTATGTTTCCTTAAAGTATATATCTGGTGAACTTTTGAAAATAGGCGGCTATATCTTAGCAATTAAGGCTGATGTTCGTTCAACCAATTGGTTAAATCTGAGGCTTCGGAAAAGTCCAGCAGCGCTTCTCCTAAATCCTCTAATTCTTCTACGGATAAAGTCTGAATTTGCTTGCGGGTTTCAGGGGCGATCGAACCAATGCGTCGAGTCAACTGGCGGGTGAGGAACGACAGCGCCTCATCTTTCCTTCCTTCAAGGAGGCCTAGTTGTCTTCCTTCAAGGAGGCCATCTTCGCGAATTTCTTGGTAAATCACAGAACCGCGCATAGTTTCCTTCCTAAATAGTTGTCTGATTAAGTCTTTTTCAAATCTCAAACCTGCGAGCACTTGGGTGCAAGCGAGTAAATCCGCTTGTTGAGTTGGTTCTTCTATTGTAGCAATCTGAGTAGCGATTTGCTCTAACAAAGTTCGCGGCGAGTTGGTTTGGGATAGTGTCGCGAGTGGGAGCAAGCCGGGGACGGACAGCAGTAAAGCGGGGTCTTGTTCCCACAGGCGAATAACTCGGTAGCTGTGTCGGGTGTTCGCGTCTGTGTACTCGGATACAAAAACTTGTTCTGAGGCTGTTTGCTGCAAAAAGATTACTACTTGATTTATAGAACAGGAGTATTGCCGTTTGAGCCTGACGTAGTAGTCTAGCATCCTGAAGGCGATCGGCGGGTCGGAGTAGGGCCGGGTTTCAAATTCGAGATGCAGGATTTGGTTATCCGTTTGCAGGAAAACGAGAGAATCGGCTCGGATGGGTTCTTGAATTAGTTCGGTTTTGAGTACCTGAACGTCGGTGGGCTCGTCAATTGGTAGCAGCCAGCTCACGAAGGCGGCGGGGAATTTTTCTGCTAGATATTTGCAGGTGTTGTCGTAGGCCAAGGAAGTTGGGTTGTGAGAGGGGTTATTTAGAAGAGTTTAACTCTAGGGGCATCTACCTGAGAGGAGATTTTAGGGCAATTTGGGGAAAGTCCTTACTTTTTATCACTTTTTATCACTTTTTATCACTGACAAAGCTGAACTTGACTCCTTAAAATACTTAAATGCCAGCAAATGGCTCGCGTTCATATTTACAAATTACCCTAGCAGAGGAGTTGACAAAAGTGAGTTTACCATACAACATTACCGAGACAATTCGGAATATTATGGCTACTTTGGCTTTGGCTCAAGGAATTTTATCGCCCTCACAGGTCTCTGATATTCCCAACTCGACAATAATCGCTCAATTTGAAGAGCAAATCGGAATAGCAGACCAGGAAGAAAGAGAGAAAGTAGAAAGAGAACTAAAAAAAGTAAAATCAAATCAATCGACCATGCTAGAGATAGCCAAAGAAACAGGCTATGGTAGCGGTAATTATGGCGGATAAATCAATTTTGATTGATTTTTACAAGTAGAAACAACAATCAGGGGATTGAGTCGCAATTCCCCTGATTACCTCATCAAGGAAACTATCAATGTGGATTTTTCTTTTAATTGTGCTAGCTGTAGTTGTCTACTTCGTGGCGTCACAAGCATCAAGCAGCAATCAAGCTAGTAAGGCTCAAGCTAGTAAAGCATCAAGCCAGAATTACACTAATTTAGATTATTCAAATCTTGAAGTAATATCACTTGACAGCAGCGTGTCTGCTCATTATAACTACACACACCTTCGTGACCTACTAGCAGAGGGCAAATGGAAAGAAGCTGACAAAGAAACAGGACGGCTGCTGCTCGCCGTAGGATATCTAACAGCAGAGAAAAAAGTCCGGGATGGAGAATGGACGCACGCTGACCCGAGGACGGACTGTTTAAATTTCCTACATTTATGGTACTTCCCTTGTAAAGACCTTTGTACTATAGATAGACTTTGGCTTAAATATAGCAATGGTCGCTTTGGATTTAGTGTACAAAAGCGAATTATCTCAGAACTAGGAGAGGATACAATATCGTTTCTATGTAAATCCAACAACTCCCATCAGGAAGTTCTGAAACAAAATGAATTAAGAAGGAGCTTCGAGAGACGGATAGGTTGGTACACTCCTGACAGTAAGGACAGTGCTGGTATAATAAATCATCGTGGTTTAAAAATCTATAACGATCTTACTTTTTCAATGCAGGCTCCACATGGACATCTTCCCACGGCGAATTATTGGCAGGAAGGAGCTAGGCGGCGTGGTGGTGGGTCATTTGAAACTGAACCGCTGTTTGATTGTTACGACTTAGTATATCTCTTGAATAGGCTTTCAAGTTGCGGTATTGCTCTGTAGTCAAAATCCTGGTGACATAAACTTATTGACACACTTGTATAGAATATGAGATGGAGTGACGATCGCCCTTTCACTCCTAAAAGCGATCGCACCTCATCACCCTCACCTTTCTACAACCTTCTCCGATCGCCTGCTTTAAAGGTTTTTGAAGTCCGTGAAGCGAAGCTATCCCGTAGGGAATCGCCCTCCAATTCAAATCCCTTCCACTCCATCATACTTTCAAACATTCTCGCTGCTGCTCACTACAAGGAACTCCATAAGCAGTATGAGGTCTAACATCAGGCGGTTGAAGCCCCAAAACTATTGATTTGGCCGGAATTCCCGCTGCAACTAACTCCTCAGCAATCAGGCGATCGGTATTCTTTGCTTGAATCCACACCTGACCGTCAATAATATCAATATGAATCACGCAATGGTGAATGCGCTGCTAATTAAACCAACCTATATTTATTAACATATAACGGTCATTTTCCAAATCAAAAAATATTTCATTTTGTATCCCAATGTCAAAAACGGGAATCTCAGCGTATTCAGTAAGGAGCTGCTTAACAAGTTTGCGATAATTATTTAAGCTATCCATTATACTATTTCCTCTGTTTTAGGATTGAAAACAACAGCGCTAGCGAAATGTTAGTAATTATTCCGCAAGTTGTCAACGAATCGGATATACTGAGATACGACCCTAACGATTCAGGAGTCACCCTATTATGCTAAAGACACTTTGGGCGATCGTTCGCCAAGGCAAAATTGAATTGTTGGAACAAACAGAAATTCCTGAAGGTGCAAGGATTCTGGTAACATTCCTACCTGATGATGAGTCTGAATTCTGGCTTCAGACAAGCCGAGTATCGCTAGATGCAATTTGGGATAATACCGAGGATGATATTTATGCCCAGCTACTCCAAAAATGACATTATTCTAGTACGATACCCTTTCTCCGACTTATCCAGCTCTAAAGTAAGACCTGCCGTTGTAGTTAGCGCACCGCACACCTCTGAAGATATCCTGATAGTTCCATTAACTAGCAAAACGACATCTCTGCTATCCGGCGAGTTCATTCTCGCTGATTGGTCTGTAGCTGGACTGAATGTTGAGACGGCGGTGAAACGAGGTGTATATACGGTTCATCAAAAGGGTGCATCTCACTTTGGCACATACATCAAATTGAAAGTTGACCGTTGAGATAAGCACAGCGAAGAGCAAGCATAGAGGAAACGTTCTCAATATTCCATTGCGCTCCCGATATTTTCACCCTTAATCCAATGCGTTTTATTGTTGATTCAACTGTTCCCGAACCAATCGAACTTATGGATTCTTCTTTGTAGTATTGGTAATTCACTATTCGGCAGCGATGGGTCTCTAAATAATTGCAAAACGTTTTAAATGCTTGACCTTTAAAGTCTTTAAATAAATTTATAACTTCATCAAGTTTGCCTTGCCACAACATATTTTCTGCTAATTTTAATCGTTTTATTGAACCCCCTACCTTGTAGAGATTTTCTTTCAGATGATACCAATCTAAGATTTCTTGTCTTTGTTCATTGTCTCCAATTTCTTTAAATATGTTCCAAATTCCGGCATGGCCATCTCCGAGGCAATACATAGGATGTAGTAATTTTTGGCTATTAGTCCAATCAATTAAATCTTGATTATTTTGAAAAAACGCTCCCGCATAAATATTATCTAAACACACGGCTTTATAGTCTTTCCAGTAACAGCTCTCGCCCTTGGTTGCGTTGCGTAGTCTGACTTTACCGCCATCCAATGTAATTTCTTTGACTCCTTGTTGAGATGTAGGCAATTCAAATTCTTGTCTTTTGACTAATCTTTGTAATGTACTGTGAGAAATTTTGATCCCAGTAAATTTTTCCAAATCTTTTTTTGCCATTTGATAAGATTCGTTAGCACTGATTAAAAGACAGCAATTTTCCATGACTGGACTAAATTGACTGTAAGCTTTTAAGCCAAAATATTTTGCCTGATTATCTGTAATGTCGAGCGAGCTGATTATTGATTTTATTTTTCGGGGTTTTCCTGTTTGAATTCCTGATACTGCTGAAAAAAAAAGCTACCTATTTCTGGACCAACCTCTGATAACATTTTCTGACGGACTGCTTTTTCTATACTTTCAAAAGTTTTTAACTCAGTTGGCTCTGTATTTCTGTAAAGAATTTTTGCTACCGCTTTTAATTGGGCTTTTAGCTGTTGTTGGTCTGAGGGTGTCATTTTATTTACCTCATCTTTATTTGACGATTTTACTAGCTTTTTCATTTTAACTCTTTTTTGACACATTCGCAAAAGTGAGATGCACCCGGATGAATTCAAGAACGAGTACGATGTAAAAATTGAGGAATATGACAAAAGAACACTGTTTGGAAATTAAATTATCTTGGGGAGATTGGGAAAGCAGAAATTACTTGAAAGCTTTGTCTTTACCAACTCTACCTTGGGCAGCTCCTTTTCTACCGCTGCTAGGATTGCCAAATGCTCTTTTAGAGCAACCGTCCATCTGGGAGTCCATTTATACCCAGGCTTTTATTGAGCATCAGACTCGCTATCGCCTGAGAGATTGGACAGGAAGTCCAGACGGGGAGCGAGCCGAACTGATACGGCAGGTAGTCACGAAGGCGTTGTCGCTGCTAGCACAGCAGATGGGACGGAATGTGGCAATTGATTTAGAGAAATGGGTCAGGTTTCACGAATGCTGTCCTGAAGCCGACAGAGCGATGAGAGAGTGGGAAAAAACTCTTAGGGGTGCCTATCTTTCGCCAAATTCCCGTCGATATCATCGAAAAGTTCCCCCACCCGCCGTCTTAGTACCAATATTGCCTCTTATTGCTTCCCTGGTAAATCTCGATCGCAGAAAGGAGATCGACCAGCATTTGATGCGCGTCGCCCCGCCCCCGGACTACGAGCAGATCCCCTACGAATATATGGAACATTGTTTTGAAGCAACGATGCTATCTGGGGTCATCGATCAAGCGCTGACGCTAAAAGCTTTGCAAACAATTGCCTCTAGACTCAATGACACAGAACGTTCAGAAGTGGTAACGTGGGCGCAGGCTCAAGCTCGGATTCTGTATAGAGGTGGTAACCCAGAAAATCTGTGTGGAGATAAGTATTTGCAAGTTGAACTACCCTGTTTTGATGTCCCATCATTACTTGCTGTACTTTAGACTAAATAAAGATGAGAACGGTGGCTTTGAGAAGAACTAAAGCCACCGCGCCGGGAGAGAATAAGGGTGAAAAAGAAAACCTATCCACTCCCTAAATGAACAGTGAACGATTAAAGG
>NZ_JAUBTG010000015.1:0-58608 GCF_036702395.1 Microcoleus sp. D3_18_C2
ATGATAATTTTATTGGGCAGTTGTACGGGATATTGGGGATATAAGCCCTTAGCTGAATTTACGAAAAATCATCGCTCAACTCTGATAAAACTCTTTCACCTCCCACCAGATATTCGTTTTCCATGCGACTCAACTTTTAGAAACATCATTATCTCATTAGATTTTGAGGTAATTGCCGTCCTTTTTAATATATGGGCAGGGCAGACATTACCGAGCACGCCAGGAGAATTGATGGTAATTGATGGTAAAAGTATCAAAAGTACAAGTTTTGGGGGTAATAGTTCTTACCAAAATTTTGTGAGCCTGGTTTCTGTGTACAGTCACAATCGCGGCTGGGTAGTCCGACATAAAGTCATGGAAAATCAGCAGCAAAGTGAAATCGAAGTTGTCGAAGAACTCGTGCAAGAACTTGCGGGTTCTCAAGTAGTAATTACTGCCGATGCACTGCACACTCAAAAAAAAACTATTCAGTTAATTATTGATGGAGGTAATGACTACATAATTACCATCAAAAAAAATCAATCTAGTTTGTTTAAAGTGGCTCAAAAATTAGTCGCATCTGTGGGCGCGATCGATTCAGCTCAAACCTCAGAACGCTTGCATGGCCGCACCACAACTCGCTCTACGACAATTTATCCCGTATCTACTCAGTTATTACCAGCGTGGGCGGGTGTCAAACATATAATTGCTATCAAAAGAACTGGCAGTAGGTGGTCAGGCAAAAAAAGTCGTCGTCGGTTAGTTGATTTCCATGAAACGCATTATTATTTAAGTAGTAAGGATTGGTCGGCAAGCCAATTTGCGTCGGCAATTCGAGGACATTGGTTAATAGAGAATCGGCTGCATTGGGTTAAAGATGTGACGTTAAATGAGGATAACTGCATCCATCGAGGTGACAATGCACCTGCGAACTGGGCAATGGTCAGACAATTTTTACTATCTCTAGCTTGGATGCTCGGTACAAATACACTTCCTGAAGCTTTAAGATTTATGGCCAATCAACTTGAATATGTTAGCGAATTACTTTTCGGTTTATCTCATCAAGACAAACCAATTAAATCTGGCGCGTGCTCGTCAGCAAATAGCCTAACCCCACTGGTTTACTCTTTTGACAATTAATCCACCCTGCTAAATCCCCCTGATTGTTGGGGAGTAGGGGTTGACTTTGAGAAGATTCTTGTCCCCCCCTTAAGAAGGGGGGCTAGGGGGGATCGAGCCCTAATCGTCAGACAGTTTACCCGTACTACGTTTGACGTTAAGTTGACACCAAGAAGGGCACGGGGCGGTGTCCCTAATTACGCAAAGCCTATGTGTCATGCTGAGTGAAACGAAGCATCAAGCCAGATGCTTCGCCCAAATGCCTAAGTCCTATTTTTCATAACGAACTAGAAGATGCCAGAGAAAGATATCCGGGTCGTCATGAGCTATCATCTCTTTAAACATGGAAACAAAAGGCTCATAGTCCAAAAACTGCATCTCCAAACTGAGTTGTTTTAATCCCGCTTCTTTAAAGATGCGATTTAACCGCAAGGGAGTGTAATAAATCTGAGCCTCTTGCCACTCAGCATCCCAAACTTTATTGCCGTAGACATCGATAAATCCCTCTGTAACACAGTGAGCGTGTTTGCGACTAAAATAGGCAATTTCTAAGAAGCATAAGGTGGTTGGAAAATATCCGTATATCTTGCCACCTGGCTTGAGAACTTTACCAAATTCCCGAATCATCTCGCGGTTGGTTTTATCCTCACTGGAAACCACGGAATTTGCGAGTAGGACGTAATCAAATTTCTCGTTCCACTCCGGTTTTAGTTCGGTGATTCGCGTGGAGTCTACTTCCTCAAACACGATTTGCCGATTGTTGAGTCGGGAATCTCCATCTGCTGTTTTCCAGTCTGCTTGTGCTTTTTCAATGGCTGTTTTGGAAAAATCGGTACAGTAGATTTGTCCAATTTGCGGGCAAAATTCTAGTAAGGTTTTCTGAAGATAAATTTCCGAGCCACAACCGGGAATTAGGACTTTGATGTCAGGCGAGTTGGGAATATCATAGCCGGGAGAGCGCTCTGGACGGATTAGGGTTTTGCAGATTTTGGGGTCTTGGGTGATGCTGAAAGAGGTGTTGGTATAATCTTCATGGTTTTTATCCCAGAGAGCTTTCTCTTCTTCAAGAGATTTCGAGCCTAGGTTATGAGAAGAGGGAATTAGCCATTTGTAATCATTTGTGCCGGTCATAATTTTTAACTCCAAAATATTCAGTACAGGTCAAATCTGTGTGTCATACCAATTTAATGTGAAGTTGCATATATCTCGATCCCCCTAAATCCCCCTTAAGAAGGGGAGTAGGGGTTGACTTTGAGTGAGCGGAATCTTGTCCCCCCCTTATTAAGGGGGGCTAGGGGGGATCGGATTCTATGCAGCCTCATAAAAAATTGGTGTCAACCGCTAACAACCAAGCTGCCGTTTTCCAGCACGTACATGACATCCGCACGCAAGGCATGGGCCATGCGGTGGGTGATGAAAATCACTGTGCGTTCTTTGGTGATGCGCTCGATAGTGGCGAGGATTTCGGCTTCTGTGGCGGGGTCAAGGGCGGATGTGGCTTCATCCAGAATCAGAATTGCTGGATTTCTTACCAAGGCTCTAGCTAAGGCAATTCTTTGCCGTTGTCCCCCTGATAACTGTCCGCCCCTGTCACCAACTGGTGTGTCGTAGCCTTGGGGTAAGGACAAAATAAATTGGTGAATCTCGGCGGCTTTGGCTGCGGCTTCGACTTGTTCGTCAGAGGCTTGTAGATAGCCCATGCGGATGTTTTCCCGCACCGAGCAATTAAAGAGAATTACATCCTGAGAAACCAGTCCAATTTGAGAACGAAGGGAGCGTATTGTTGCATGACGCAAATCAATTCCATCAAACAGAATGCGTCCTTTATCAGGGTCATAAAATCGCGTCAGCAAGTTGACAATTGTACTTTTGCCGGCTCCACTTTCACCGACAAATACCGCGAAGTCTCCTTGGCGAATTTTCAGGGATAGATTTTTAACTCCTCCTCTATCTTGGGAGTAGCTAAAGGTAACATTGTCAAAGTTAATATCACTGAAAAAGTGAGGTAAATCAATCGCACCCGGTGCATCCTGAATCGCCGGAGTTTCTGATAAAATATCGCTGATGCGTTGCAGCCCTGCTACTCCATCGATAAATGCAGGCAGTGACGAAGTTAAACCGAGAATATTGAGATTCAATCCTAGCATTAAAACTTGAAAGGAGGTAAGAGTTCCTACAGAAATTGTGTTCCTGTAGGTCATCACTGCACCAATACTTAAAACGATAAGCTGCGTCATGACAAAACCAATCATGGGAGCTTTCTGCACTAAGTAGGAGAGAAAGGTTGCGCGGACATAAACCTGTTTTAAGTCATTCAAATCCCTGGAAAAATCCTCAGTCATTTGGTTCTCCAGCCCGAATATCTTGACAACGGTTTGCGAGAGGATATTCTCTTCGACGACGCTGGCAATCTGTCCTTCTTTTTGCAGCAACTTATAGCCGACTTCGGTGGCAAGGCTGGCTATTTTTGCTGGGGCAATGGTGCAGAGGGTTAAACCGATTAAACTGAGCAGGGCTAATTGCCAGTTGAGGAAGAAGAGGAAAACCAGAGAAAATAGGAAGTTAGACAGTTCTAACACAACAACTGTCAGCCCCATTGTAATTACACCGTTTTCCACCTTTTGGACATCGGCAATCAGACAATTGACAATATCCCCGGCTGAACGTCGCCCAAAAAACTCCATTGAAAGGCTTTGGAGATGCTCGAATAGAGAGTGTCGGATATTGTTGGTGATTAAAATGCCCAAACGCGCTCCGAGGAAAATTCCTAGCAAACCGATGCAGGCATATAGAATTGCTCCGACGACTAGCAATGACAGGATTAGAACCAGAAGACTATAGTTTTGGGGAACGATGGCGGCATCGATGATAAATTTTAAGCTGGCTCGGAAGACTGAATCGAATGCTGCGTCGAATATCAGGCAGATAAAGAGTAAAATGAATTGCCATTTGTAGGAGGCAATGTATTTGTTGAGGGTTTTAAAGAACCAAATAAGTTCCATGAGTTAGGGGAGTTTGTCTACAGGCACGATTTATACTTTTACTTTGGCAGTTTTAATTTGGATAGCATTCTTATTAAGCAGGGGCTGTTTTAAAGAGCAGAGGTTCGGCAAGTAGGGGAAGGTGGTTAAGGGAGCATCTCATATTTGTAAAAACACTTCTTCTGGCTCCTTCCTTCTGCCTCTTGCCTCCTGCCTCCTGCCTCACAACTTAGATTTCTAGCTGGGCTGCCAAAGTGAGATGCTGCCGGTGGTTAAAGCAGCAATGCTAATCCAACTTGATAAACTGTTGAATTGCCTCTACAACTGGAACCTTTTGGTTCTTATAGTAAACTTCTCCACAATCGAGATAGCATTCAGCGGCATCTTTCAGTTCTTCACAATTGTCAGGATTGTCGATCTCTTCGCTGATTTCTTTAGACTGATTCTTCTGTGTTTTAATGTATTCGTTGTAGGGCTTTTCTCGCTTGGTCAGCGTGCGTCGCAGACGACCGGGCTGTTGTTCTCCTTGGAAGCGCTGGTTTAGATCGAAATCCAAACGCAGATAATCCCCCCCTGTACTTTCCATGATTTGGTAACAGATAGCTTCAGAATTTTGAGCAGCAGGATTCATGAACATATCCGGTAGGCGCCGAGCCCAGCCCAACTGTCCCCACTCATTGATCTCTTCATAGCTGTAGGGACAAGTTGTATTGCCAGTGCCAATGGAGAGGACAGCAATATCGCTCAATTGTAATTTGTTTTGTTTTTCAATCAACAAAGCGTGGGCGATCGCCACTAACGCCGGGTTATTGGCTGAGACACCGCCATCGATATGGGGAAGACTTTGCTCCTCGTTATAGGGGAGGTTGTAAGGGGGGAAAAACGTGGGTGCTGATGCTGAGGCAGTGCAGATTTTCCAGAGTTCAATGTTGTCGTACCACGTTTTTGCATCGGCCGGGTTATTCGTAAACCACGTTGTGTTTCGGGAATAAACGTCATAAGCAGGTATCAGAATATAGGGTCGATCGATCTCGCTCATTTTCGGAGAACCCAACTCCGGGTGAATCAATTTTTTCTGCAATATTTTAGCTAAACCCTGCTCTCCCTGTTCGTGGGGGTATAACAAATTACTGCCGAGAGCTTGACTTACTTTTCTCCATTTTCGAGCCTCACGAACCGACGGTAGGAATATATTTTTTCCCTCTTCTAAGTAGAAATCAATCATTTGCTGAACATTCATCTGACAGGTAATCGCCGCCGCCAGAATTGAGCCAGTGGATGTGCCAGAAATCAAGTCAAAATATTCATGCAATTTCTGACCAGTCTTTTCTTGTATGGTTGTCTCTACCTGCTTGAGAATTGTAGCAGATAATACTCCCCGGATGCCGCCGCCATCTAAGCTGAGAATTTTGAATGTCATGGTATCCTCCCCGATCGGTTAATTTTTAAGTGAACAGTGCCTAACCTTTAGTTAGGATTGGAATTGAGAACGAAATCTTAGCTGTCATTTTTCATTGTTACATTTTTAGACGATCGCCCTGGTGAATATCTGAATTTTTAGAGCTCCGAGAATGGGTTGAGATTACACAGGTGTGTAATATTGCCAGAACCAATATCCTAACCCCAAAAAAGTCAGCCCAACTAACAGAGCGATCGCTATCTTGGTAAAATCAATAGATTTTTCGGGCAAAGTATCTGTTACTTCGATCAAACTTCCTGGCTGGTTGAATTTATCGAGTAACTCGTTAACATCGGCTTGGTTTGTCATGACCAGATCGAACCCTCGCCAAATATATTGGCTATTATAAATATTTGGCTGTTTCTTGACTCCACCTAACTTGGCAAATAACGCATCATCAAAATACGTGGTGTCGGTTACGGCCTGGTTGTGAAAGGCAATTAAGGGAGGATTCGACTCCTTATTAGACAGCGAAAAGTAAATTTTCTTCGTGTGACTAGCGATGCAATCAAAATTAGATGTTTTTTGCCCAAATGCGCGGTCAATCCAAAAACCAGGCTTCACAATTTTGTCATCTGCTCCATGCAAAATTCCAATGGGTAGAATTAACCTACTGCCGATTTGACGGATGTTTATTGGTTTGGCAGTAAACGGAGAATTGAAGATTTTTAAAATCCAGATGGCTATCTGAGGAATGCCCATGTCCGTACTTGGGGCTGGAGCGGCAGTAAGAATCTGTTTGGGTAAAAACTTTTGTTGATTTTCCTCGATATAGAGAGGCCAACTCATGGCTAATAATCCTCCCAAAGAATGACCGAACACATAAAAATCAAACTCCGATTGAGCAAGACTGGGATTATCTTGACCTAATTTTTTCCAAGCTGCATCAGTTAGACCGATAGCTTGTTGAATCCATTCCACTGGGCTGTGCAAAAGACTGAGGTCAACAGTGTAAATAAGCTGCTTCAGATTCTTTCCATAGCGGTTTTTGAACAATTTGATTACTAAAAATAGTACGACCAAGGCTAAGGAAAGGCGAAGGTACTTGAACAGGGTAGGTTTGAGGAGCTTGCGGACAACCGGGCCAATCTTCTTTCGCCGATATTGCAGTAAAGTATCCTCTATCTTGAATTTATCCCATTTTGAAACTACTTTACTCAAAATGTTCAACCAAAAAGATAAGGGTTCTTTTTCTTCACTGGCTTTGTTTGTTGTTATATCGTCGGGATAGCGGCTGTTTTGAAAATCAGGAAAAACTACATAATAGCCTTGCTTAGCCAATTCTTCTAAATGAGATTCATAGAATTTTGGCAGACACAAAGCAAAGCCGTGCAAGTAAGTAATTAACCTCAGTTTTCCTTCCCCATCCCGGTAAGGAGCATCAGGAGCGAAAACTTGGATAAAATTTCCTTTAATGTGACTCCCTGACTGATATATTTTGTAGCCATCTTTGGGGATAATATGCTCCCAGTCAAACGCGGCTTCTGGATTTTTATTGACCATAAATATATTCTCTTGTTGTTGTTGGTTTCTAGCTAGTTTTTTGCCGATTATCTGTACTTTATCCTCTGTTAACAGCAAACTTAGAGCCATTACTAATTCAGATGCGCTACCAGGGAGTGTACCTACTGTAGATGAAGGCATAGCATTACCAAGTAGGGCAATAAATGTTCCTACAAATAACCACGACCATTTCAGCCTGACCCAGATACCGATACCAATCAGTAGCATGAACAAATTAACTACAATGGTAATAATTGGTGGGCCAGTTAAGTTAGCAGGGCTATAACGCAAAATTTCCGCAAAAAACCTTGGCTCCAACTCCAATCCTATGTAGTTGGTGGTAATATCTATCCCCGCGAGTCCGAATGCAACTACCCAAGATAAAACTCGCACTATTGTAGTCGCCCAAGCTGCTCCAGCACGGTGAGCAAGTTCAACACCAATTACAATGAACAGCGGCACAATTAAGTCGTGCAAGAGAAAGCGAACCCTACTGAGAATTTCTAAAAGCTCTCCTTCACCAATTAAATTTCCTACGGACAGAATGAAATTGTCATAGCTAAGGCTGGCTAGCAATAAAGGTAAAACAATCATCGCTAAGCTGGGTGATAGCCGCCACAGCAGAATCCCCCAACCTAGTAATACCCATTCAATCAGAGCTATACCGAGATGTCCAAGGGGATAAATCATGAACAAAATGTTGTTAATCGGCAAGGAATCAGCTATTGATATAACCATATTTGCTAATTTTCTATTGCTAATTTTTCTTGATTACCGTGACTGAATTCAGCAATGCCTTTGCTGTAAACTAACCAAGTGAAGATAGCAACTCCTGCTTCTGTTCCACCTAAGTCATGAAGAATATGAAATAAAGCATTTAAAGCGACTTGGGGGTTGGTATAGGGATCGCCTCCATATTTGTCGAGAAGAAATACAAAAGTTAAGTTTACTCCTACTGAAAAAATTGGGACTAGAATAATCTTCCAATCTTTGAGAAGCTGATAACCTCGGTAGGTCAAGACTCCAAAAACTATAGTAAGTGCAATATAAATTGGCACTTTAAAGGTAGGGTTGTCAGCTTTATAACCTAAAGGGTATAAAATTGATATAACCAACAAACTGATGGCGAACAAAATGTTAACTAATCTCGTGAGGGCAGTTGTCTTGATAACCAGGCCATCTGACCACAATACAAATGCTGAAATCAAGAAAAAGTAGAACATAAAATTCAGCATGGTGAAATCGTTTTGATAATACCAGCATTGGGTAACGTGCCAGCCAATTTCAGCGGCGATCGCTACCATAATAAAAGCTAGACCTAGTTGGGAAGCAAAAATCACTTTGAACCCCAATCCCAAATTTTTTAAACCGTCGTAAAAAATTCTCATTGCTAGCGGAATCAGCGCAAAAGTGAGAATGTGCGTGACAATTAAGCCAAATTTCCAACCGCCAGTAATACAGATTCTATTTGGATTGACTAACTGAGATTGTGCGATTTCTGGCAATATTGTCAGAGTATAACCCAATCCAAATAAAGCTATGAAGAAACAGAATGCGATAAAAGCTAAGTCAGAATTGAATATTTTGCCCCTAGGGCTTTTTTGAATGTTTATCATGGATTAAATGAGTTATTTTCAGTAGTTATATTGCGGCTTTTATGGTTAACTTTATTAGCTGATACCAATTTAATAGGTCGTTGCATATATTTCGATCCCCCTCGCATCCCCCGCGGGAGGGGGACTTTGAGCACCCTCTTGTCCCCCCCTTATTAAGGGGGGTTAGGGGGGATCGGATTCTATGCAGCCTCATAAAAAATTGGTATGAGCAAAAATCGCATAAAATTTAAACACAAATAGTTATATATTGAATAATATTTAGCTATGTGTGTTTGAAAGGACAGCTAGATAAACTCTTTTATCCCAACTAATGAGTGTTATCTTTTTGATTACCCTTAGTTAGATTTGAAGTTAATGCTTAAGATCGCGGGTTCTGTTCCAAAACCACTTCCTTGTGCCTGATATCTGACATCTCCAGCTTCTAAAATCGCTGGTCCACCGCATAATTCAATTAGGTTAGTACCTTGCTGCACTTTGCTAGGCATACAACCAAACTCACGTTTTCCCCCAGGACCAGTAATTTCAATCTTGTCAATTATTCCAGTTGCAGTAGAAGGCTCTAAGGAAACTACAGCAGTGTCAATTCTTTTTGATTCTTTCAGGCATCTTATATTTGTATCAACATTGAAACTTCCGTTATCAATTTTAATCTGTCTCAATGGCTGCGGAATTACAGGATTTTCAGGAGAAGAGCAAGTATCTGCCATTGCTGCTGTAGGAAAACAGAAGATCAAAACTGACAGAGCAAATGCCAAAATCTTGGCCAATCGCATAGTTTTTTTCATTGAATTCATGATGGTGTTACTTGTCGATTTTCTGATTTGAGGCGAGACGAAGTTGTATTTTTGTCTCTACATCTATAAGACGAATCCAGAGGTCACTTTCTGAATTTTTCGAGTTAGGGGCTGTTTTTTCCTAGATCAACGTACCCTCAGCACAAGAATTTTAATTTCCACCCATTGCACCAGGTTTTGTCCTTAACTTAAGGTCAGCAACAAAATATCTAGGGTAGGCGCTGACGGCAGTGCCTACCCTACTACATCAATTTTTAATCACAGATGTTCAATTACTGATAAATATTCCACTATCAGAATTGATTTTTGATGTTAGAATCTCCAGCGTCGCATTATTTTTCTCCTTTTTGCTAGTTTTAGTTGTTGTTTCTGATTGAGGTTTTATCCTCAATTTTGTTCGAGATTAGTCGAGACGAAATTTGATTTTTGTCTCTACACCTATAAGACGAATCCAGAGGTCAATTTCTGAATTTTTCGAGTTAGAGGCTGTTTTTTCCTAACTCAATGCACTCTGAGAGGTTCAGCTCCCCGACTTCTCTAAGAAGTCAAGGATCTACGCTTTAGCCCGATCGCCCTTTCGCCTCTTACCTTTCAGCCGTTTCACAGCCTCCTCAACCTCCCCGCGAAAAGGGTAGAGCAACCGCCGACTCAGCGCACATCGATACGCCTCCACAGCCTCCGTCACATCCCCCAACCCCAACAACGCTCTCCCTTGCCAGTAACAAGCGATAGCCGGGTCAAACTCCATCAATTCCCGGAACTGACAAGCCTTTTCCAACCATTTCCGACTCGCCACCTCATCCCCCAACACTCCATAACTCTCCCCCAGCCACACCGCAGCAGACACAGATTGCAGATAACCCCCCTCTTCTGGTAGCAACTGCCATCCTTGCGCCAAAGCATCCACCGCTTCCCGGTGTTTCCCCGCCAGTGCCAACACCCGCCCGTGACCAAACCAAGCATCAGGTAACTGCGGCTCAAGTTGCGTCCCCTTCGCAGAGACACCACACCCTCGCTCAATCTCCTGAAAACTTTCCACCAACACCCGCCCCGCCGTCGTCCAAACACTCCAGCGTTGGGGAAAACGATCGAGCATCTCTTCTACTATTGATGCAAGGGTTACTTCAGGGTTCGATCCCCCTAAATCCCCCTTAAAAAGGGGGACTTCCAGAGGAGTTCCCCCCGTGCAGTTAGAAGGCTTTGCCTCCTCTAGCTCCCCCCGTGAAGGAGAAGACTTTGCCTCCTCTGGCTCCCCCCTTTTTAAGGGGGATTTAGGGGGATCGAGAGGAGCTGGGGGAGAGGTTAAAGGCAAAATCTCGCACAACGCCCGATAAATTTCACAATCCTGGGGATACAGACGATAAGCCTTCAGCATCGCCTCAGCCGCTTTCTGATATTCCCCCGTATGGAACAAGCACCGCCCATAGGAATACCAACCCCTAGGATGATTCGGGTGTTCCTCAGTAAACCCTTCCAACACCGCAACCCCGTTAGCCGACTCCCCTCGGAAAAGGTGATAATATGCCAGCAACTCGCGGGCATCCGCCGCATCAGGAGCCTGTTGCAGCAAAGAACTAATTATTTTTTTAGTCTGTTTGCCTTCCTCACCCGATACCAATCTCATCCGGCAACGAGTATCCGCCAGTCGTTTGAGCGCTCGGAAATCACCCGGAGCCACCTCTAGCGCTTTGCTCAACCGCCGCTGCGCTTGGCGCACATTCCCCACCGCATGACTCGCGTCATAGCTGTCAATCAGCGCTACAACATCATCTGGCTGAAGGGACAAAACCGTATCAAAGGCTCGCAAAGCTGCAACCGCATCCCCTCTCCCCCTTTGCACCTGCCCCAAGGCCAGCCAGTGAGCCGCATTATCTGGTTCAAGGGTTGCCGCCGACTCAAAAGCGAGTATCGCGGCTTGAGTGTCATTTCTACAGAGTGCGATCGATCCGCTGATATGCTGCCGAGTCGCCTCATTGCGTGCATTGGCCGAGGCACTTTCATAAACCGCTACTGCCTCAACCTCTCGTCCCATAAGCTGCAAGAGTTTCCCCAATTGCAACCGCACGCCAATCAATGGTTGCTGCCGATCGATTACTTGGCGATACTCCTCAACCGCCTGCTCAATACGACCCATTGCATACAGCAGATTCGCCAATTCCAACCGTTTCTTCCATCCCGAAGGATACTGCTGCACGTACTCACTTAATGTTTTCAGCTTCTGGTCAATTCGGGCTGGCTTTTCGTCTAAAACTAGGTAAGCATTCAACTCCACCCCAGAGGACTGAGTGAGGGATACCACCCGGAGTGCAGTGTTTCTAGACATATTGCTGTTACCTGATAATTAATTGTCTCGCCAATGTTCTGAGGGATGGGGGCGATCGAGTCGGATGCGATCGTTTCATCGGATTGTAGGGGCAATTCCCCTGCGTCAAGCGAAGCTATCCCGTAGGGAATCGCCCCACCATCTTGACGCGGTAGGCACGGGGGCACTACCCCTACAGCAAAATCATCCCCGATCGAGGCAACGTCCCCCTTTTGAGACGACTCGGAGGAATCTAACAAACCATCATCCAACCCTGACAAATACCTGCTCAAACGCTTTTGCAGAATTTCTCGTGCCTGTTGAATGCGCTTGTAAACGTTATTGAGCGAGAGAGCAAGTTTTTGGGCAATATCTTGATAGGCAATCTGGTGGCAGTAACGCAGAATAAACGGATTGCGTAATCGAGAAGGAAGAGTATCAATAGCGCGGCGAATGTACTGTCCCAACTCATGATGTAGAAGTGCTTCTTCAGGAGAGTTCAAACCAGAAATAAATGCTGAGCTTCCTGTAGCAGCTACTTCTTCAATATCCTCCATTTGCATTGCTTTCCGGCGACGTTCTCGGTGTATATCTATACAGAGATTATGGGTTAAGCAAAGTAGCCAAGCTCGGAGGTTGGTGATTTTTTCGGCATAGTCTGGTAACTTATCCCAAGCTTTGAGCATGGCGCGACTGAGCACCTCTTCGGCATCAGTAGGATTCCCTCCCATCCACTTGACACAGCAACGGTAAAGATAATCTCGATTCTGCTGCCATAGCTGCCAAAATGCTTTCTCTATATCTTCAGGACAATACCGAATGTCTGTTGCAATAAGTGATTGAGAATTTGACATGATTTTAAAGGTGGTGAAAGATAGATGTGAAGGAACATTTTTCTGTTACTTTTTTCGTTGCACCCCAATCCCGCAAACATCTAGCTGAGTCTAGTCTGAGTATTTATCCGGCTAAAGATTGGATTCAGTGTCCTTAGCCAATATTCAAGGTTTATTGTTGTCAGGGTGATTCATGAATCACCCCGATTCAAGCCAATCAAGCAAAAGGAACCGAGAACAAGACACCGCCCTCGGTATAAGGCGCTTGCAAAGGGCTAACAGGAATACCCGGGAAGTTGCGAGCGGTCATTTCGCTATAGTTCCCCACTGCGGAAATCGCATTCAAAGCAAAATTATTCGACAAACCCAGACTTTCACCCACATTTCCTTCCACTCCCAAAAAGCGGCGAACAACTGGATCTGAGCTATTGATTTCCTGGCGCACATTTTCTGAAGTTAAACCCAGTTCTAACGCTTCATAAAGAGAATAAGTAACGCCAGAAACCACATCCTTCCACTGGGATTGATTCTCGTCCACCACCATTGCTAAAGGCTCCTCTCCCAAGACTTCTGGAAAGGGCTGATGCTGGTCTCGCTGCTCTGGGGGTAAGGTGAGAAGACGAGAGATAATCAGACCTCCATCGCCGGTGAGCGCATCCAATTCGCCCTTGATATAACTATCAAATAGGGTCTGGAAGCTATCTAAGGCTACGATTTCCGCATTAATACCCGAAGCACTCAGTTTTTCTCGCAGAGTTGCCTCAGAAGTGGTATTTGCACTCACGCCAATTCGGCGACCTGCAAGCTGTTCAAAAGAGGTAATTCCGCTGGCGGTTGGTGTTACTACAAATTGAGCATCGTAAGTATTAATGGGGGCAAAATCTACCCCCAGCAAAGCATCCCGCTTGAGGTTGTGGGTGGCATTGCGGCTAGTTACATCAACGATGCCATTGGCGACATCGCTGAAGCGCTGAGCCCCCGTTTTCTGAATTACGAATTCCACTGCGTTGGGGTCGCCAAATAGGGAAGCTGCTAGTCCCCGACCCAAATCCACATCAAATCCGGTTAAATTGCCGTTGGGGTCAGCAAAACCCAGTCCAGGTGCATCATTTCTCACCCCAACGCGCACGAAACCCCGGTCTAAAACTTCCTCTAAAACGTTGCGGTTGTCGTTATTTACTAAGGGTACACTTAATTCGTCAGTCCCCGAAAAGGGTGGATAATAGAGCAGTCCCCCAGGCTCGACAAACATTAGTTCATTGAGCTGGCGCGGCAGCACTTCGGGATTGAAATTGCGATTGTAAATCTCTTCGTAATTACCAATTTGTTGGATAACTTTCAAGGCAAAATCATTTTTGAGTCCCAAAGATTCTCCTAAATTCCCTTCCACGCCTAAAAAGCGCTTACTGGCGGAATTTCCATCAAGAAATTCATTCACATTCTGGGAGTTAATGCCAAAGAATTCGGCTTGGATGGGAGCGTTGACCGCCCACCGCACCACATCAGCCCATTCAGACTGATTTTCCGGCACGATGAGTGCTAAAGGCTCTTTGGAAATGGCTTCATCCAGGATGACTTGATTTCCCGGATTGGATAAGGTGGGAATGCGATTGCTCAGCACCCCGCGATTAATCGAAACTGCACCGATTTGTCCCGCATCGTAAGCGCCAAACAGAGCATCTTGTGAGGGGAAAGTTTGGATGTTGAGGGCGATTCCGGCACGTTGAGCGGCATCTATTAAATTTTGCCCAGAGCGCGTTCCTGCTAATACGCCGATGGTTGTTCCTGATAACTGGTTAACAGAACTAATTCCACTATTACCACGCACCAATACCGCTTGAGTGTCGAAGAAAACGGTAGGCGAATAATCTACTCCTAAACTGGCATCGCGGAGCACAGATTGAGTGGGCAAAGTGGCGGCGATATCCACTGCGCCACTGGCAACACTATTAAAGTCTTCACCGGCTTTGACGACTGCGAATTCTACTGCATTCGGGTTCCCAAACAAAGCAGTGGCAATGGCGCGACTAAAATCAATGCCAATCCCACTAAAAGAACCGTCGGCTTCCCGGTTGCTAAATCCGATCGCATCCTCGTTAACTGCAACCCGCACAAACCCGCGCTTTAAGATTTCTTGAAGTTGAGATCCTGTGGGTGTGGTACTGGCAACGGGCGATCGACCTTCAGCCGCTCCAAACCGCGCATAATGTTCAAATCCGCTTGAGAAACTACCGTTGGCCACTGCTGCTGCTACCTGGGGGTTAGCATCTAGATAAAATTGCTCGTTGAAGGAAATTTGTGGGTTTCTTTTTTCAATAAAACCAAACTTTACCCAATGCTCGAAGCCGTTGGGAATAATGCCTGAAGCTACGGCTTGTGCCACGTCGGGATTTTCTTGCAGGTAGGTAGTTTCGTTGTAGTTAAGGATGGTCATAATCCTGGTAATTAGATAATTTGTGTGTTCAATTAACAGGGGTTCCGATCAATTCTTATTTCTGCTCCAACCGCAGCCTATTTCGGCACGTTGCTATTGTTGGATGGTTTTGTTAAGCAATAGGTGAATTATGCTATTGCTGTTGTGTTAACCGAGCGATCGCTTTGACTTGGAAAACAGCTAAGTGCACCCACTTTCTTCCATATCTTTCAGCATTTTTCAAAAAGAGCGTTGCATATTTGCGGGATGGTTTTGAATTTTATCAAAGCTGAAAACCCTTATTTTTCCGGCGGGATCTTCGATCGACCCTACAAAATTCATCCCAAAATGATGCAATGCTTTTTCTTGAGGCTGTATCCTTTCCATATCTCTATCATCGCTCCCCTCCCCTGCCCCTGTCAGTCGGAAAAGTCGGATCGTAAAGTCGGAAAAGTCGGACGCCCTGGTTTTACTATCTATCTTTAGATGGAGCAGATCGACAGCATGACTGGCACTGTTATCTGTCTTTTGGTAGATGCTATTAATAGTATGTTGGGAATATAGGCATAAAGCAAGTCGGAAAAGTCGGATCATAAAGTCGGAAAAGTCGGATCTTTGCCTAATGGGCATATTTCTGAGTGAGGTTTACACTATCACGCGCTAAAATACATCAGTGATAATACTGAAAATTAATGGAATTGTCGGCGCTAATCGGCGGATGTTTTTATCTGACCATATAAAAACTAATCAAGGCTTGTCTTTTGGATAAATACAAGCCTTGGTAGTGAGTTATACGGTTCTCCGCTAGGTAGCGAACTCAGATTTATGAAAAATGAACCCGTTTTTCAGATTTGTTAACAGCTTTATATATTTCAAAGAGTCGATGTCGTAGGCGTCGAGGGGGTGGCAAGCAACTTAAAAGCCTTGTAGTGACAAGGGTTTAAGCCGATCGCCATCACAAAGAATTAGGGGGGCGCGATCGCTACTTTTGCTTCGACAAGGTAAAATGAGGATCGGGGGCGATCGTCCAGGAGCGTAAGTGTCAATAAGTCTGTCATAATCACTATTAGGAATTTCTCCACCGACTTACTACGGTGTATAACTCAAAGCTAGGGTGCAAAACTGAAAAACCTTACCCGATGAGATTGATTTGTATATGACTTTTGAAGAAGCCCTAGAATTTCTAGAATCAGCCTTAGAGTCCAAAACCAGTAAACCGTTAAATTTTCTTGAGCAGGAAATCTTAAAAGCTGCTTGGAAAAACGCAACTTATAGTGCTGTTGCTGACAGCTTGTACCTCAGCATAGGACATATCAAAGATTTAGCAGCCATCCTGTGGCACCGGCTTTCAGACGTAATGGGAGAAAAAGTTACGAAGAATAACTTTCGCTCTCTGCTAGAGAAGCAAAACACCACAAGTGAGTTCGCCGATGCCAAAGGCGAAGGCAAACTTATGGCGATGGCTGCGGCTGAAACAAGTGACATCAATCAATTAGAAACTCCCAAAGGTAACATCTTAATTGTTGATGACCTCCCAGAAAATCTGCGTTTTCTAACAGAAATTCTCACTAAAAATGGGTATAAAGTTCGCTGCGTAACCAATGGTGCGATGGCCTTGAGAACAGTTCGCAATCATCCCCCCGATGCTATATTGCTGGATATTAAAATGCCAGATATAGACGGCTATCAAGTCTGCGAAGCCCTCAAATCCGATGAAAAAACCTCAGAAATTCCGATTATTTTCTTAAGCGCACTTGACCAAGTATTTGATAAAGTCAAAGCTTTTAAGGTAGGAGGAGTTGACTATATCTCTAAACCTTTTGAGCCGGAAGAAGTGCTAGTTCGCCTCGATACTCAGGTCACTATCCAGCAGCAAAAACGCCAGCTTAAAGAAGCAATCGAGCGACACCAGCAAACCGCAGAAATTGCCTACCAATCTCGCAGCCTGCTGGCAAATTTGCTAAATTCATCTCTGGATGGAATAGCCGCAGTGCAGGCGGTGAGGGGAGATATCGCTGGAGAAATTGAAGATTTTCGCTGCTTGGTAGTTAACCCTGTCTTTGCCAGACTCTTAGGGAAAAAACGAACAGAACTCGCGGGGGAACCCGTGCTCAAAAAACTGTTTAATCAATTAAGTCCCGGAGTCTTTGATTTATTAGTAGAAGTTGTTGAGACTGGAGAATCGCTTGAAGGAGAGGTTCATCTAGAAAGTGATTACCTGGGCAAATGCTATTATTTCACTGCTGTTAAATTGGGAGACGGTTGCTCAATTACCATCCGCGACCTTACAGACTTAAAACTGTCGGCATTAAAGTCAATGATGGAACAGAACCAACCCCGTGCTATCAAATAGCATAAACGGGGCTTACGCAATCTTACCCAGAAACCGGGTTTTTTAGCGAATCAACGGGCTGCAACGCGTCTTTTCGTCAGGATTTACGCACTCCGACGCCTAGAAACCGGGTTTTTTAGCGAATCTAGGGACTTTAACCAAGTATTATCGTAAAAAAACCCGGTTTCTGACCACCCGTGTGTAATTCCTAAAAATATCATCATTCACCAACCAAGGATTCAGTTAAATCGAGAATCTTCTCAAACTGAAACCTCGTCACCCAATTTCTGAGAGTTTGAAGCTCGAAAGCGTGAGATTCAGGAATCTCCTCAAGGAGTTGACAAACTAATTCCGCATCAGCGTCCATAGCTGCTTCATATAATTTTACTATCCATTCTTTTGACATCGCTGCTAATAAATCCGTGAAATTTAACGATTCTCCAGTCACATTAGAAGGGGGAGATGGTAGCTCTTGCTCCTGATAAATATAAAGGACGCCCAAATGTTTAGTCATGATGTCAAAGATGGCCTCTGTGTGGAACGGTTTTCGCACAAAATCATCACAACCAGCCGATAAAATAACTGCCTTTTCTTCTTCCCACACGCTAGCAGTAATAGCAATAACAGCAGTAGCTTGACCTTTGATAGTGCCTTTAATGCGTTTCGTGGCTTCATAACCATCCATAACGGGCATTCTCATGTCCATCCAGATCAGATGAGGTGAGTAGGAATCCCAAATTGCAAGCGCTTCAATACCGTTACTCGCTTCTTGCACTTCAAAACCAACAGGTTTGAGGAGTTTAACTAACAGTTGCCGATTGTAATCTCGATCGTCCACCACGAGGATGCGATATTGGGGTTGGTTAGGCGCTAGCGCAACGACGCGACGACTTTGGGGTTGATTTTGAATTGTGCTGGCATCAGCGATGCCCACAGGAATGTCAAATTTAAATGTTGTACCCGTTGTGTCTTCTAAAAATTCCTTGAGAGGCATTCCAGGGGTGAAAGCTTTACCGTGACTAATGACTGTTATTTCACCTCCCATCAAGCGGACAAATTGACGGCTAATCGTCAGTCCTAATCCGGTTCCTTGCTGCACTTTTTGACCGGATGCTGTTTGCACGAAGGGTTTGAATAGATTCTCCATTTCCTCTACTGCAATGCCAATTCCCGTATCTTTTACTTCAAAGGTAATGGTTGTTGATTGTGGGTTGTTGGTTGTTTTAGTTTCGGCTTCTATTGGGGTTTTTACCTGTTTGTTTTTTACTTTTAAATACACACTTCCAAAAGCGGTAAACTTAACGGCATTACTGATTAAATTAATCAGCACTTGCCGCAACTTAATTTCATCAGCGTAGATATATTTAGGAACATCGGCAGCACATTCAAATCGTAAGTCTAAGCTTTGAGCGATGGCTTTTAAGGCAAACATATCCTCAATTTCAGCTAAAAAATGATGAAGGTTCAAATTGTTTTTAGATACCGTCATGCGTCCAGCTTCAACTTTAGAAAGGTCAAGCACCTGATTAATTAGAGATAATAAATGCTCTCCACTGCGCTGAATGATGTTAAGGTTCTCTTTTTGTTCAGTTAACAGATTGGTATCCTGATTCATCAGTTGCGAAAAACCCAGAATGGCATTCATGGGAGTTCGCAATTCGTGGCTCATGTTGGCAAGGAAAATGCTTTTGGCGAGGTTGGCGGCAACGGCTGCTTCTTTGGCTCGTTCGAGTTCTGCTTCAACTTTTTTGCGCTCACTAATTTCCTGTTCTAAGCGGACATTTTCGATCAGCGTTTTTTGTGCCTGCTTGCGATCGCTAATATCTTGAAAAGCTGCGATCGCGTACTCTACATTACCCGTCTCATTGAAAATTGGCGTACTCGTTGCTTCTACAAAAATGCTCCCGTCGCTGTGGTGGAGTTCCAAGTCATCCGCCTGAGCTTTTTCACCGCCAAGCGATCGCACCAGGGGCAACTGTTCGACTGGATATATCTCCCCTGTCCCTGCCCGATAAATGTGATAGGTTTTTGAGAGTTGCTCGATTTCGGCTTTTGGTAAATCTTGAATATTCAGTAACTGCTGTGAAACTGGATTGGCGTAAACCAGTTGTCCTTTGGCGTCGTGAACGGAGATGCCTAGAGGTATAGCATTGAGGAATTTATTCAGGCGATTTTGGGTAGATTGTACCTGAGTATAGAGTCTAGCGTTGGTAAGGGCGATCGCCGCTTGACTTGACAGCAGTTTAATTAGTTCTAGGCGATCGGGTGTAAAAACCCCATCTGCTAAATTATTTTCCAAGTAAACAATTCCAATTAATTGCCCTTGATTGATCAGAGGGGCGCACAGGATAGACTTGGGCTGCTGTGTTTTGATATAAGCATCTTGGGTAAATCTGCCTTCACGGGAAACATTGGTTTCAATCAATCCTTCCTGAGTCCTTTCAACATAGTGAATAATCGACAAAGGCAAACAGGTTTCTATAGGAGTCGATTGCAAAACCATCACCCGATCTGAGTTAGCCTCACCTGAAGCTTCGACTCGCAGTTGTCCTTGAGACTCTAAAATTAGATAGCCAGTTTGTGCACCGCAGCTTTCCAGCAGGATTTTCATCAAAGTGGTGAGGAGTTTATCTAGCTCAATTTCACTGGCAATTGCCCCAGATGCTTTCATCAATGCTGCCAAATCCAGCGTTTCACCTGAAATGCTGTTAGATGTATCAGACAGGATGTTGCGAGATTTATCCGAAAAATTGGCTTTCGTAAAACGCTTTAAAAGTTCTGGATACTGTTGTTTCAAATCAGTCATTTTAGCTGTTGCACCCCAACGTAAATAACAGTAGTAAGCATTTGTCATATAGGCTCGGGCAACTTGCTCTTTTCCCCAAGCGAGGTAGAATTTGGCAGCCAGTTCATTAGCCAAAGCCTCTTCGTTGAGGTACTCATGTTCTTTCGCTAAGGCAATGGCGCGATCGTAGTAGTCGATCGCCCTAGCATTTTCCCCCAAAACTCGATATCGCTCTGCCTCCACTAGATAGAATTTATGGAGGTGAGTCATCGGAGCAAAGTCCGCCCATTTCTTGATGTTTTTCTGATTGACTTCCACCTTCTGGAGGATGAGTTTTTGCTCGGATTTTGGTGCGTCAGAATAGATAGCCAGATAAACTAAAGAATTGTAGAAATGGTAGAGAGGAATAGTACCTACAGCGCTATCGCTATATTTTTCTGCTGATTTAGCATTTTCTATAGCTTGCTGATAGTCTTGAAAAAGATAGCAGAGAAATAGCTTGTAAAAATAGACCGAGCGACAAAGATTTTGAGCATTCGCCTCTCGATGCAGGGGTAACATTTTTGTTTCGTCATAGCTTTCACCGATTAAACGGCATTTATCTTCAGCCTGTCCCATCAAATTCAATAAAACCTGTCGATTTAGTTGGTTATAGTAATATGATGTTTCTTGCTTCAGTTGGCTGAGGGTATTACTGTACATTGCCATCTCTGCCTCGACTGTTGCCAATTCCTTCCCCAATACATAGGAATGATAGCAGTATACACAAACTGAATAAGCTGCATATTCTAAGTCTCCAGTCTCTAGGGCGATCGAGTAAGCATTCTGCAAAGGGTTTAAAGTTTCCCTAAGATGCTCTTTCCAATGTTTGACAAAGTAATTAACAATAAATATGGTGCGGGCTGTAAGTTCTTTAGTATTAAACTTATCGAGGAGCAAGATAGCAAGTTTCCCAAATTGATAACCAGTCTCAATGTCTCCTACGGTTTCCCCAGACAGAATTAGTCCGTAAGTAGCATAGGCACAAGAAGACACAGAAGTATTTCCGTATTTGATTGATAAATTGACCTGTTTAAACGCAATTAACGGTAGCAATTCAGGTCGGGCTAAATGGGCCGCCGAAAGTATACTTGATAGGATACGCATTGCTGCCAGTTTATCAGGATTAGTCATCACTGGTAGGTCGATTAATTTTTCAACTGGCTTCCCTACTAAACTTAACTTTGTCTTCATCAGTTCAAATAAAATATTTAATTTTGTTGGTTTTTTGGGAAAACGGATACCCAACAACTTTAATACTGAAAGTGCCGTATCTATCGCTTCTAACGGTTTGTTTTGTGCTGTATAGGCTTGAATCTTGACTTCATAGACTTTCACTTTGTCCAGCAATGAAGTAGCTTGTTGAAGCACTAGGTCAGCCAATTTTTCCATGTCCTGAACGTGGCCACTCAAGATAGCAGCTTCTACTGTTTCCACATACAGTGCCAGAGTTAGGTCATACTGACAAAGCCAACTATCTGCACTCAAGCAATTTATACCAATTATTAAGTAATTCCAGGCGGGTTTCCAAGCTGCTGATGCCTTCGCTTTTTTGCCAGCAATCAGATTTAATTGAGCAAGTTTATCTTTTTCTAACTCGATGTCAATTGCTTCAATACCGAAGTTGAGTTGATTGACAATATCAAAAATCTTTTGTTGGAGTACCTGTGGTGGGGTATTTTCTAACAACAGTTGCCCGACTTTCCAGTGAACCGCTTGCTTGTCGTCAGGGGGAATTAGGGAATAGGTGGCTTGCTGAATGCGATCGTGAGCAAATTTATAAATAATTTTTAAGTCATTCGCCTCTCTGTTTGTTTTCAGAAATTTGTAATCATCCCCAACGGGTAAAATCAATCCTGCTTGAATGGCATTCCATAATTCATCAGCCGTTTGTTTTGGAGAAGTTTCATTAATTATTGAAAGAGTTAGTAAATCAAATTGGTTGCCAATGCAAGCGGCTAATCGTAAAATTTTTTGTGCAGATTCTGATAAGGTTTGAATTTGCTCTGCCATGAACTCAACAACGTTATCAGTAATATTCCTAGTTATAATTTGCTCTAAATCCCAATGCCAAGCCCCAGCATTCAAATCAAAAGTCAGCAATTGCTCTGTATAAAGTGACTTGAAAAACTCTTTAATAAAAAAAGGATTACCTTGTGTTTTTTGCCAAACCAACTCGGCTAATCTTTGCGTAGGAACCCACTCGGTTTTCAGCGTATCCGCAATGAATTCATTAACCTGGTTTAAATTTAAGGGTGAAAGGGAGAGATGATTAATTACTACTCCCTGCTTTTTCATTTCAGATAAAGTCAGCATTGCAGGATGAGTTGCAGTGACTTCGTTATCTCGATAAGCTCCGATTACAAACAGATATTGAGTAGTAAAATCTGTCATTATCAACTGGATCAATTGCAACGTAGCGCTGTCTGTCCACTGAAGATCGTCTAGAAATAGGACGAGAGGATGTTCTTTTTGGCAAAAAACTTGAATAAATTTTTGAAAAGCTAAATTAAACCGATTTCGTGCTTCTGTTGCGGGTAATTCGGGGACGGGATTCTGTTTGCCAATAATCAGTTCAACTTCGGGAATGACATCAATAATAATTTGTCCATTGCTTCCTAATGCCCGTCGAATCTTTTCTCGCCACTGTTGTAATTGCCCTTGAGTTTCTGTGAGTAGTTGTCGCACCAATTCTTGGAAGGCAGCAACTAAAGCTTGATAGGGAATATCGCGCTGCAACTGGTCAAATTTACCTGCAATAAAGTAGCCGCTTTTTTGAGTGATGAGCTTATACAATTGCTGAACTAAAGCTGATTTCCCAATACCAGAGTATCCAGAAATTAGCATGAGTTCAGTTTGTCCTTGTACGGAGAGATTTTGTGACTGAGTTGTCGTTGGGTTACTCAGATTATTTGCTAAACCAGCCCCTACTTGTTTTTCTTGTCCCGACGCTACACGATCAAATGCACTCAATAATGACTCAATCTGTGATTCTCTTCCGTACAGTTTTTGAGGGAGTTGCAATTTAGGAGAAATATCTTGGTATCCCAATAAAAAAGATTGAAATTTACCATTTATCAATTGAGCCAGACAAGTTTTTAAATCGGCCTTAATTCCCCAAGCACTCTGATATCTATATTCTGCGTTTTTTGCCATTAATTTTATGACAATTTCTGATAAACTCAAGGGGATGCTTGGATTTATTTTATGAGGTGAATTCGGTTGTTGGGCAATATGGCAATGGACTAATTCAAGTGCATCGACGGATTCAAAAGGCAACTGGTTGGTTAGCAGTTCATAGAAAGTAACGCCGAGAGAATAAAAGTCGGTGCGGTAGTCTAGTGAGCGGTTCATCCTGCCTGTTTGTTCAGGAGATATATAAGCCAATGTCCCTTCTAGAAGATTAGGACTTGTGAGGCTGGGATTCTCTTGGCATAGGATGGTAGATAAGCCAAAGTCAATGATTTTTATTTGTCCTGTTTGAGGATTCAAGACAATGTTAGATGGATTGATATCTTTGTGAATGACCTTTTTTTGATGAACTTTGCCTAACGCATCTGTGATTTGGATGGCTAGGTGGAGAAACTCTGGTAATCCCAAGGGACGGCTATCCAGCAGGATTTTTAAGGACTCTCCTCCAAAATCTTCCAACAACATGAGTTGTGTGTTATCGTATTTTCGCAGTTCGTAGGCTTTAATCGTTTCCTCTAGGTTGAGAAGGCGAGTGATTTCGTATTCCTGCTGATAGCGGTAGAGTTCGGCTGGTGTGGGATAATCCTCTTTGAGGAGTTTCAAAATCAAAGGTTGCTGATTTGATTTGAGGATGCCTCGGTATACGAGGGAATTCGCACTTTCGTAGATTTGGCTGACTATTGTGATATCTGGCAGTGAAATCATGTTGGGAATTATTGCTGCCTAAAAAAAATAAGTATACCAATAAATATAACATGGCTAGGAGCGGGTGAGAGCAGCAGTAAACTCGCTGCGAATATAAATCCTTGCCTTACACCCCTTATAACTTCCGATCTTTTATTATTGCTTTTTTGCTCTGGACTTACTTACGCTATATAGCAATCCTAAATCATTTGCATAATTATTGTAGGGGCAATCCGACCCCTACTCCCCGTGGTTGCCCGATAGATAGGGGGTAGGCACGGGGGGTAGGGGTAGCACTACCCCTAGAAATTTATCTGAATCATTTAGGATTGCTATATTATATGTAGCGTACAAGTGTACTGGCACTTGAAGCGTCTAGGTACTGTGCGATCGCCCAAACTGAAAAATTTCGGAACGGATAATAATTAATGATAAAATAGCTTAAGGATTCAGCTCCCCAATTGTGGTAATCTGACAACCATTCACTTTCCTTCTCGATCGAGTGCGTGCAGCTATGCGAATCGGTAAAAATTTACCAAAGTTTCGGCTTTTCACTATGGCGTTATTTTTCGCAGTATCGCTGTTAATCAAAGTTACTAAATTTCACAATTATTTCGGCATCAACCGCGCCGATCCCGAAGTGAAAGTTGTTGCCCTCACCTACGAGGACGGGCCATATCCTCCCTATACAAATCAGCTTTTAGATATCTTAGACCGCTATCAAGTTAAAGCAACTTTTTTTGAAATCGGCCGCAATATTGAGAAACATCCAGAAATCGTGAAAATGATTGTCGCGAGGGGAGATGAGTTGGCAAACCATTCTTACTCTCACAAATCGCATTTGCCATGCGGATCGCGCCGCAATATCATCTAATTCAGGCATCAAAGTCGGAACTAAAGCTGCCCGAAACTGCATCGGTACAGTAGAGTTACTAGCAATTTCTTTAACCAGTTCCAGGAGCAAAACGAGGTTGTTAGTGGCTTCCAGGAGGCGAGAACCGGGGAGAAGGGCGATCGTCCGAACTGCGGGAATTAACTGCAAATCTTTGCCCGTAGAATTGAGGTTGTCCATGACAGGATTGCCGACAAACTGAGCTTTCTTTAAACCCTGTCGGTTTAAGTCAGCAGCAGTCAAAGCATCTCTAAGTAAAAACGGCCAGACATTTCTCTGAGCAAAGCAACTGCCACAAGATTAAACCCAAATCGACTCGCCCCTCGTAATAACTAGAATGAGCCGACAGAAAAATTATATAGGGGCAGTTGCTGGCATGGGCGATCGCCCCGGCGACAATATCCCCAGTGGCCACGTGGCCACCACCAAATCGCAGCGGCGCGAATGCGTCCAAACAGCTTGCAATTGCTGCCAAGTCAAAGCAATCAGCCCCGCCCCAATATCTTTGAGGAAAAACAGGGGATTCATGTAAAAAACTCCCCCAGACGGCATTTGACTGGTGGGCCCAATAATTGGCACGGTCGATCGGCTGTAAGCAGCCCCGTCAATCGATTTTAGATTTTAGATTTTAGATTTTAGATTGACTTGCGCGAGATAAATGCGGGGGCTTGAGGATTTTCGATTTTGGATTGATTCCACGGATAAATCACGTGGCGGGTACCACATGAAGAAATTCGTGGTCACCGACAACCGGCATCGCCGAAACATCAACATCCGCGCCAGATGCTCTCAAAGCTTTGAGAATTTGACAGTTAATCGCGTCTTCCCCGTGCCCGTTGCTGAGGAAAAGTATCCCCTTCGATTTCATATAATCAGAATACAATCAGAATCAGTGCCGAGCTTTTTTAAAGACAGCCGTGCGATAGCTAAACTCGGGCGGGCTAACTTTTTGTTAGTCTAATTTAAATACATTGTGGAAGTGAAACAGCGTGAATATTGAAATTGGGCGGGGCAAAAGCGCTCGCCGAGCTTACGGCATAGATGAAATTGCGCTTGTACCCGGACAGCGCACCCTCGATCCGAGTTTGGCAGATACCAAGTGGCAGATTGGCGGGATCGATCGAGAAATCCCGATCATCGCCAGCGCCATGGATGGAGTAGTCGATGTCCGCATGGCGATTTTGCTGTCGGAATTGGGAGCAATGGGCGTGCTCAACCTAGAAGGAATTCAAACCCGCTATGCCGACCCCCAGCCAATATTAGAGCGCATCGCCAGTGTGGGGAACCACGAATTTGTTTCCCTGATGCAGCAACTCTATGCCGAACCCATCAAGCCAGAATTAATTGACCTGAGAATTAAAGAAATTAAAGCTGGAGGAGGGATTGCCGCCGTCAGCGGTACACCGGCTGCTGCGAGCAAATACGGCCGGGCGGTTGCTGAATCGGGAGCCGATATATTTTTTGTGCAAGCAACAGTAGTCTCGACAGCTTTCCTTTCCCCTGAAGCGATCGCACCTCTAGACTTAACTAAATTCTGTCAAGAGATGCCGATCCCAGTAATTTTGGGCAACTGCGTCACCTACGAAGTCGCCCTGAATTTAATGAAAACTGGCGCTGCGGGCATTCTCGTGGGCATTGGGCCGGGGGCTGCTTGCACATCTAGGGGCGTATTGGGTGTCGGCGTTCCCCAAGCCACAGCGGTAGCAGACTGCGCCGCCGCGCGGGACGACTACTATCGCGAAACTGGCAAATACGTGTCGGTGATTGCTGACGGCGGTTTAATTACCGGCGGCGATATCTGCAAGTGCATTGCCTGCGGTGCCGATGCAGTGATGATTGGTTCGCCCTTTGCCAGGGCCGCCGAAGCTCCTGGCCGCGGCTTTCACTGGGGGATGGCGACTCCCAGCCCGGTTTTGCCGCGGGGCACTCGCATTCGCGTGGGGACTACGGGTACTGTGGAGCAAATTTTGCGCGGGCCTGCGGTACTAGATGACGGTACGCACAACTTGCTCGGAGCTCTGAAAACTAGCATGGGCACCTTGGGCGCTAAGGATCTTAAGGAGATGCAGCAGGTGGAAGTGGTAATTGCTCCTTCTCTGCTGACTGAGGGTAAAGTCTATCAAAAAGCTCAGCAGTTGGGCATGGGTAAGTAGATTTACCGATCGAATACCAGCATACCTTGACAAAATTTGTTCCACAGTCTCGAAATTTACAGAATATTGTGGAATTATCGAGAAGGAGATGTCACAATAGAAGAAGCGGAGACGCATGTTTCCGTTCACTCCTCACACCACACTCCGCCCGGACTACTGTTCGGGCGGTTCCTTTTTTGCCGGAAATCTTGGCTCTTGCTTACTAGATACACAACTGAGGCTTTTACCTCCGGAGAGGGGGAGAGGGGGAGAGTCTGGGGGTGGGAGAATTTTTTTTCTACATAAGTGCATTCTGCCTTGGGAAACATCAGTGCCTTGTTCCTTAAGGAATGAGAATTAAATAACTTCCAGTCTTGAAAGTGGGATGGGCTCTTATAGCCCGTCCAAAAAAGACGGGCTATAAGAGCCCATCCCACAATAACAATTAAAATTGTAAGTTATTTAATTCGCGATCCTCAGAAACCTTGTGCCTTCTTCCTTCTACCGTCTTCCCTCTTCCTTCTTCGTTCAGAAGCCTTCTCTTGAAATCGTTGACCGAAAGCAGACTCAGGACTGGTGAAATAAAAAACCTGTATCCGAGGAAACTTGCCGAACGTATTTATCCGTGGGGTCAATTCTAAAATCTAAAATCTAAAATCTAAAATCTAAAATCTAAAATCTAAAATCGATTGACGCAAGTGGTTACACTTTTTGCTAGACTTGTTATCCGAGAAATAGTATTTACAAGGATGGCTAGGGATGTCAGCAGCCGCGCAAGTAACCGACTCTACCTTTAAGCAGGAAGTGCTCGATAGCGAAGTTCCAGTTCTAGTGGATTTTTGGGCTCCCTGGTGCGGGCCCTGTCGGATGGTGGCGCCCGTCGTAGACGAAATTGCCCAGCAATATGAAGGGCAGGTCAAGGTAGTAAAAGTTAATACCGACGAGAATCCTAACGTCGCCAGCCAATACGGTATCCGCAGCATTCCGACGCTGATGATATTTAAGGGCGGTCAACGTGTGGATATGGTAGTTGGGGCAGTTCCGAAAACTACTCTGGCCAACACTCTGGAAAAGTACATTTAACTGAACTGCGAGGGGTTTCGCGCTGTTCTTTGTGGGCCGCGAAAGCTAACTCGCTTCAGAACCGGGGCTAAGCTACGGGAAAAGTTATTAGTACCCAGCAGAGCAATTTGCTGGTGGCTATTGGCTTCTAACTTTGGCTTGCCCCTTAATTTTTAGTCGCGACAATTTGTTACCGTTTCGGAAAAATTCATGATTCCTTCTGGGTATGGTCAAGGTTTTGAGTCTCTCCAAGCTGAAGTGATGGAGTTGCTCGATCGCTTGCCAAAGTTGAAGCACTCTGAGTGGATCGAACGATCGCTCTCTACTATAGTGCAAATGGCCGGAGAGGATCTCGATCGGCTAGACTGGAAAATTATTGCGGCGTCGCTCCGAGATATGGAGAACGCTTTTGAGATGTTTTATCCTTACCGCCACGTTCGCAAAATTGTGATTTTTGGTTCGGCGAGGGTGTCACCGCAATCTGTGGAATATTTGATGGCCAGAGACTTTGCGCGGGCGATGGCCCAGCAGGGTTTTATGGTGATTACTGGCGGCGGCGGGGGAATTATGCAGGCGGGGAACGAGGGGGCGACTGCTGAAGGTTCTTTTGGGCTGAACATTCAGTTACCTTTTGAGCAGAGTTCTAATCCTTTCATTGCCGGCGATCCCAAATTGCTCAATTTTAAATATTTTTTCACTCGTAAGTTATTTTTTCTCCGGGAGAGCGATGCTTTGGCTCTGTTTCCGGGCGGTTTTGGCACTCTGGACGAGGCTTTTGAGTGTCTGACTTTGACTCAAACTGGCAAGTTCGGGCCGGCTCCTTTGGTATTGATCGATCGACCCGGAGGAGATTATTGGCACGATTGGAATTATTTTGTGCAAAAACAATTGCGGGGCCGGGGCTTGATTTCAGTCAACGATCGCAGCCTGTATACGATTACTGACGATGTAAATGTCGCTTGCGAGGCGATCGGTAGTTTTTATCTGGTTTATCACTCCTGCCGCTACGTGCGCGAAAAACTGGTAATTCGTTTGAAAACAGAGCTTTCTGAGGAGAATGTCGATCGGCTAAATACTGATTTTAGCGATATTGTCGTCACCGGAAAAATTGAAAAAACTCAAGCTTTGGAACCGGAAATAGGAGATGCAACTTTCGATCTGCCGCGCCTAGTTTTGCATTTCAACCAGCGGGATTTAGGGCGGCTTTATCAGCTAATTGCTACCATCAATCAAATGGGTGCAGCTTCGCCGGCTGCGGCGCATCCAGAAAAAAAGTAGTTATTAGTCAACAGTCATTAGTCATTAGTCAACAGTCATTAGTCAACAGTCATTAGTCATTAGTCATTAGTCTGTTGGGGCGGGTTTCACGAGAAATATTTCTAACTTACTCAGGGGATAAATAAACCCGCCCCTCTGATGGAGATAAATTTGACCACGAATTTCAAAGGTTGTACAAACCCCCGCATTTATCCGTGGAATCAATCCAAAATCGAAAATCGAAAATCCTCAAGAAAGAGCATTTATCTCGCGCAAGTCAATTCTTTAATCTAAAATCTAAAATCTAAAATCGATTGACTACTAACTCAAAATGCTAGACCTGCTGCTAATTGCAATTTTGGGATTTCTCGGCAGTTTCGGTCACTGCGCGGGGATGTGCGGCCCGCTGACAATGGCGTTTTCTCTTTCTAATTCCCGCAACGATAAATTAGCTGCTTTCCGCTTTCATTTGCTGCTAAATTTGGGGAGAATTGCTGCTTACGCTTTGGTGGGTGCAGCAATTGGCGGAGTGGGTTCGGTGTTAATTGCTGGCGGACTTTTGGCAGGTACGGGCAGCGAATTTCGGCGGGCGATCGCACTTCTCACGGGCACGATGCTGATTTGGTTCGGAGTAGTGCAAATTAAACCGAACTTGCTGCCGAGATTGCCGCTGCTGCACCCAATGTCGCACGATCGAGTCGGACAAGCAATGAGCAAGCTTTCGGCACAAAAAAAATGGTGGGTGCCAATTGCTTTGGGTTTGCTTTGGGGTTTGATTCCCTGCGGTTTCCTATACGCGGCGCAGATTAAGGCGGCGGAAACGGGAAATTCGGTTTTGGGTGCGGCGACGATGCTGGCTTTTGGACTCGGCACCTTGCCAACTATGCTGGGAGTGAGTTTTTTTGCTGGCAGATTGAGCGCGGACAAGCGCAGTCAACTGTTTCGTGCGGGTGGGTGGGTGACGGTGGCGATCGGGATTCTTACCTTGCTGCGAACCGATGAAATGGTTGATTTTACGGGCCACGCAGCGCTGCTGTGCTTGATGCTAGCACTGTTGGCGCGTCCGGTTAGCAAGTTTTTGCCGCAACTGTTGCGCTACCGCCGCGCCTTGGGTGTGGGCGCGTTTGTCCTCGCAGTCGCCCACACGTTTCATATGCTGGATCATACGCTGAAATGGAATTTTGATGCTGTGTCCTTCATGTTGCCGCAGCATCAGTTGGGAATGGCGGCGGGGATGACGGCGCTACTGTTGATGTTGCCGGCCGCGGTTACAAGTGTCGATCGTATTCAAAACTATTTAGGCCAACTGTGGCGAATCCTTCACCTGTTAAGCGTTCCAGCTTTCTTGTTGTGCGCTGTACACGCGGCACTCATCGGTTCCCACTATCTCGGCGGTTTTGAATGGAAGTTGCACAATCAACTGCTGACAGCCGTGTTAGCGGTGGTTGCGGTGTTAGTTACGTTTGTGCGATCGCGCTTGTTTTGGTCAGTTTTATCACTAGAAAATTTCTATGTTTCACCTGTCAAACAAAAGTAAAACTTTAGGATTGTTAGTATTTTTGGGATTGCTAATTGAAGCAGAAATTCCCAGTGCTCAGCAGTTAAACTCAATTTCAGTTTTAGCGCACGAAGTCGAAGTATCGGGAGATGTAGCAGCTACCTTTCACCTAGAACCCAACCACAATCCCCGCGCCGGACAGCCTGCGAAAGTGTGGTTTGCCCTAACTCGCAGGGGCGGTCAAATTATCCCACTAGAGCAGTGTAATTGCAAATTAGCAGTTTATCCGAAAGAGCGCAAAGAAGGAGATAAACCCCTGATGCAGCCGCCTTTAAAAGCCATCTCTGCGGAAAAATATCAAGGAATACCGGGAGCAGATATCGTGTTTCCCAAGGCGGGGATTTACGAACTTGAATTGAGCGGAACAGCCAAAAACAAAGCTAATTTTAAACCCTTTAAACTGAGTTATACGGTCACGGTTCGCTAAGATAATCTTTCCCTCACCGAACATCAATCTTGTAGGGGCGGGTAAACCTGCCAATAAATGCCTAAAACCCACAATCTCATAAACCCGCCCCCACCCAACTAAGATAATCTTTCCCTCACCGAACATAAATTTTGTAGGGGCGGGTTCACCGAAAATAAATGCCTAAAACCCACAATCTCATAAACCCGCCCCCACCCAACTAAGATAATATTTCCATCACCGAACATAAATCTTGTAGGGGCGGGTTCACCGAAAATAAATGCCTAAAACCCACAATCTCATAAACCCGCCCCCACCCAACGACAAAGCAGAATCTACCTATCTTAACATACAAAAAAAATACAACCGAAATCTGTATAAAACCTTAAAAGTTGCCAACTCTACAAAATGTCATAAATTTTTACACTACATTATAACCAGTGTCCATTATGTAATTTGTGCAAGCTAACCTCTTTTGAACTGAGCAAAGGATATAACGATGGATATCTTATCTAACACCGTGGCGCTATCACGGATGCAATTTGCGCTAACCGCCATATTCCATATGCTGTGGCCAGTTCTGACTACGGGAATGGGAATTTATCTGGTAATTGTTGAAGGAATGTGGCTGAAAACTCGCAATCCTGACTACTACCATCACGCTCGTTTTTGGTCTAAACTCTACGTCCTCAACTTCGGTATTGGAGTAGCTTCAGGCATTCCGATGGAATTTCAGTTTGGCACGAATTGGGCACCATTTTCCGAAGCAGTTGGTGACTTTTTTGGCAGCATTTTAGGCTTTGAAGCTTCAATGGCATTTATGTTAGAAGCCGGCTTTTTAGGCATTATGCTGTTTGGTTGGGAGCGCGTTCACCCGATCGTCCATTATTTCGCTACAATCATGGTAGCCTTCGGCGCTAACCTATCCACAGTATGGATTTTAGTCGCTAACTCTTGGCTACAAACTCCAGCAGGCGGAGAAATGGTCAATGGCAAGTTTATTGTCAGCGATTATTTTCAAGCAATTCTGAACCCGTTCGCATTAAACAGCATTCTCCATATGTTTTTTGCGACGTTAGAAACTTCGCTGTTTGTCATTGGGGGAATTAGCGCTTGGTACATTCTCAATCAGCGCAACCAAGCCTTTTTTTCCAAATCTTTAAAAATTGCCATAGCCACCGCCATCGCCGTTGCACCTTTGCAGATATACATCGGACATTTGAGCGCCGAACAAGTTTATCACTACCAACCAACTAAATTAGCAGCAATCGAAGCTAAGTGGGAAACTTCACCAGCGGGAGAGTCAGCCGATTGGACTTTGCTAGCTTTACCTAATGAAAAAGCCCAAAAAAATGACTGGGAAATTAGCGTACCCAACGGCTTAGGATACGTTCTGGAATTCAAACAAAAACTCTCCGAACCCGTACTCGGATTGAAGGAATGGAAGCCAGAAGATAGACCCCGGATGGTGGGTTTAATCTACTATTGTTTCCGCATCATGTCCGGGATTGGATTCTTCTTTTTAGGACTGATGCTGTTCAGTATAATTCAGTGGATGCGAGGCAAACTTTCTGCTGAAAATATCGCCAGTCAACCTTGGCTGATGCGCGCTTGGGTATTAGCTGCTCCCCTGGGATATATTGCTGTAGAATCGGGTTGGATTGTGCGCTGTGTCGGCCGACAACCTTGGGCTTTATACGGGCAAATTCGCACTGCTGATGCGGTGTCAAACATCCCCGCCAGCAATGTTTTAACTTCTCTTAGTTTCTTTGCCGTTGTTTACAGCTTTTTGTTTGTTTGTGCCTTGTATTTTGGCAGCCGAATTATCCGCCAAGGGCCTAATTTAACTCTGCCGGTACCGGGATTAGACAATGAACCTGCCATCGAAACTCAACCCGCAGAACACATTCCCGATCAACGTCCCTTAGAAGCACAACAATAGGAGATTTTATGCAAGCTTTGGAGCATTTTCTCCCGCAAGTTTGGTTTGTAGTTTTGGCTTTGTTTCTCCTGCTATATGTCATGCTAGACGGTTTTGACTTAGGAGTAGGAATCCTGTCTCTGACTGCTTCCGACGAGGAACGCCGGGGCATTTTAATGACGAGTTTGGGCAACGTTTGGGATGCGAACGAAACTTGGCTGGTGTTGATGGGAGGCGCTCTGTTTGGCGCATTTCCCCTCGCTTACGGCACGATTTTAACAGCGCTGTATATACCAATTTGCATGATGCTTTTTGGTTTGATATTTCGGGCTGTAGCCTTTGAATTTCGCGAGCATTCTAATCGCAAATTATTCTGGAATTATGCCTTTGGTGCGGGCAGTTTTTTAGCAGCTTTAGCTCAAGGATTTGCCTTGGGTGCTGTGCTCGAAGGCATTGCGGTTGATGAAGCCGGTCATTTTGTGGGTTCTACTTGGGATTGGCTGGATTGGCGATCGATCTTGGTTGCTTTGACGCTGATTCAAGGCTATGTTTTGATCGGTTCAACCTATCTAATTATGAAAACGGAGGGCGAACTGCAAACAAATCACTATCGCACGGCTAAAATTGCGGCGGTGACAACTTTAATCGGAGCGATTTTAATTACGATCGCCACTCCGATTTTTTACGAAAGTGCTAGATCCAGGTTGTTTGAGAAACCGCTAGTTTATGTTTTTGCCACAATTCCTTTGCTGGGAGTGCTGTTGGTAGGACTGTTGCTGAAAAGTCTCGCCAGCAAAGAAGAACGCACGCCGTTTATCTGGACCATTCTAATTTTTTTGCTCACTTTCATCGGCTTAGGATTGATTGTTTTTCCCTACATTATTCCCTCGAAAATCACGATTTACCAAGCCGCTGCTTCGCCCAGCGCCCTGGTATTTATGATTGTGTTCATCGGCTTTCTGATCCCGATTATGATTTTTTACAACATCTACAATTATGTTGTTTTTCGGGGTAAGGTTGTCGGCGGTCACTACGGGGAATAAAGCATAATACAACCGCAAATGTAGGCAAATATACGCAGATAGTATCAAGTTTATATCCGGGTTTATCTGCGTATATTTGTGGTTAAAAAATACAAATTATTGTTTTCTGATACCATCAGAACTTAGGAGCGCGAATTAAATAACTTACAATTTTAATTGTTATTGTGGGATGGGCTCTTATAGCCCGTCCAAAAAGGACGGGCTATAAGAGCCCATCCCACTTTCAAGAGTGGAAGTTATTTAATTCTCATTCCTTACACAACCATACTATACATAACATAGCGCAAATAGTGCGGAGTAGGCAAAGGAACTAATTTAGGATTAGCGATCGCACGTCATGCGATTTGAAATTGGAAATTTGAGATTTAAGATTTGAGATTGCTCGCACGGATGAGTCCGGGGGTGGCGATCGGGATGGCGAGCTTTTTTTACAGGTAAACGGATGAATCCGGATGCTTGTGACCAAATTGCTTTGGGTAAAAGAATAGTTGATAAACATTGGGAAAAAATTACAGTTAATTCTGTCCCTACCGAGGCTGCAGAGTTGGCGATCGCTATCTTTGTCAAATAATAAAATACAATGGAATAGAAGGTTTTAATTTAACTGTTGTATAAACGAGTTATGGATGCGATCGCAAATTTGTCAGGTTATCAGATTACAGAGCAACTTTATGCAGGTACACGTACCCTAGTTTATCGAGGCATCCGTACCCGCGATCAATACCCAGTCGTCATCAAACTGCTGCGAAATGAATACCCCACCTTCAACGAAATCGTCCAGTTTCGCAACCAATATACCATTGCCAAAAATCTCGACTTCCCTCACATCGTCAAACCCTTGACGCTGGAAGTATACCAAAATAGCTATGCCCTCGTAATGGAGGACTTTGGCGGAGTCTCCCTATCTACTTATCTAAAAACAGCAACAAATAACACCCAACCATCTCCAGCTTTACGTTTAACCGAATTTCTCCAAATCGCCATACCACTAACAGACATTATTCACTATCTATACCAAAACCGAGTCATTCACAAAGATATTAAACCCGCTAATATTCTCATTAAGCCAGACACCAAAGAAATTCAACTAATTGACTTTAGTATTGCATCCCTCCTACCACGAGAAACCCCAGAAATTCAGAATCCCAATATTTTAGAAGGAACATTAGCCTATCTCTCCCCCGAACAAACAGGACGGATGAATCGAGGCATTGACTATCGTAGTGATTTTTATTCCCTGGGTGTGACCTTTTATGAATTGTTAACAGGACAGTTGCCATTTGTCTCAGATGATCCGATGAAATTGGTGCATTGTCACCTCGCTAAACACTCGATACCGAGCCATCAAATAAATCCAGAAGTTCCCCTAATTTTATCTAAAATTGTCAGTAAGCTGATGGCGAAAAATGCCGAAGACCGCTATCAAAGTGCATTGGGCATCAAGCACGATTTAGATAATTGCTTATTTCAGTTACAACAAACAGCCTATATTGAATATTTTGAACTAGGAAAGCGAGATATTAGCGATCGCTTTACTATCCCTGAAAAGCTCTACGGTAGAGAAAAAGAAGTCGATAAACTATTAGCTGCATTTGAGCGAGTCAGCCTGGGAGCAACGGAAATGATGCTAGTAGCTGGTTTTTCGGGAATTGGGAAAACCGCCGTTGTTAATGAAGTTCATAAACCCATAGTCCGTCAGCGTGGTTATTTTATCAAAGGCAAGTACGATCAATTTCAACGCAACATTCCCTTCAGTGCCTTTGTGCAAGCCTTCCGCAACTTAATGAGTCAATTGCTATCCGAATCAGATACCCAACTGCAAACATGGAAAACCCAGATTTTAGCAGCAGTGGGAGATAACGGACAAGTTTTGATTGACGTGATTCCTGAGTTAGAACGCATAATTGGCGCTCAACTTGCTGCAACAGAATTGTCAGGAAGTGCCTCCCAAAATCGCTTTAATCTGCTCATGCAGAAATTCGTGCAAGTTTTCACTAGCAAAGAACATCCTTTAGTGATGTTTTTGGATGACTTGCAATGGGCGGATTCAGCTTCCCTGAATTTGCTACAATTATTGATGATGGATACAGGGTATTTATTAGTATTAGGAGCCTATCGAGACCATGAAGTTTCGCCAGTGCATCCATTTATTTTGACAGTGGATGAGATAGTAAAAACTGGGGCAACTGTGAATACGATTACTTTGCAACCGTTAAGCCAAACTGATATGAATTTGTTGGTGGCGGATACGCTCAATAGCGAATCATCTCTTGCCCAACCTTTGACCAAATTAGTATATCAAAAAACTCAGGGAAATCCTTTTTTCGCCACTCAGTTTCTCAAGGCATTACATGACGAGCAGCTCATTAGCTTTAACTGGGATATTCGGCATTGGCAGTGTGATATTGCCCAAGTCAAAGCCTTAGCAATCACTGATGATGTCGTTGAATTCATGGCTTTGCAATTGCAGAAGTTGCCGCCAGCAACTCAGGAGGTTCTCAAATTGGCTGCTTGTATTGGATCGCAGTTTGATTTGAATACCTTAGTAATTGTCAGTGAGCAATCTGCTGCAATGACGGCTACGGCTTTATGGAAAGCATTGCAGGAAGGTTTAGTTATTCCCACAACCAAAATCTATAAGTTCTTTACCGAATCGGATAGTGATGAAATTTTCCAGGCTTCAGCTAATCCCACTTATCGATTTTTACACGATCGCGTCCAGCAAGCCGCATATTCCCTGATTCCCGATTCAGATAAAAAAGAAACTCATCTCAAAATCGGACAATTACTTCAGCAAAATTGTTCAAAAATAGAGCAAGAAGAAAAACTGTTTGATATTGTCGGACATTTGAATCGAGGAATTGAGTTAATTCCCCAACCGAGCGAACGAGAAGCATTAGCTAAACTGAACTTAGAAGCCGGTTGTAAAGCCAGAAATTCTACCGCCTACACAACAGCTAGAGTTTATCTGCAAACAGGGATTGATCTACTAACAGCCGACTGTTGGCAAAGCCAGTATGAATTAACCCTGAAACTCTATGTTGCTGCTGCTGAAGCAGCCTATTTGAATGCTGACTTTGACAGCATGGAAGAGATTGCAGCACAAGTTTTGCAAGCAGCCCAGACAATCTTAGACAAAATCAAAATTTACGAAATTCAAATCGCCGCCCAGACAGCACAAAGCAAGTCACTAGAAGCCATTGCAGTAGCAAGAGATGCACTCTGGCAATTGGGGATTGAACTACCCAGTGCACCTGACGAAGCCTTGATTAGCCAAGCGCTACAAGCTGTTGCTAGCCAACTCCAAGGTAGACGGATTGAAGACCTAGCTAATCTGCCGATGATAACTGATGCCAAGGCTCAGGCTGCCATGCCACTGTTAGGAACGTTATATTCTCCCATCTTTCTGGGAATGCCCGGTTTGCTGCCCCTACTTAGCTCCAAGATGGTGAGTTTATCGCTCTCCTTTGGGAACACGCCAGCATCGACGGTGGGGTATGGCATTCACGGACTGGTGTTGTGTGCCTTTTTGGGAGAGGTGGAAACGGGGTATGCCTTTGGTAAATTGGCACTTTCATTGCTGGATAGGTTTAATGTCCGGGAATTCAAGTCCATGATTCTGAATCTATTTGGAGCCTTTATTCAGCATCGCAAAGAAGCAATGAGGGCTGTGATGCTGACGACGAAAGATAGCTATACGGCTGGCATGGAAACTGGCGATTTTCTAAGCGCTGGCTACAGCATGGTCACTTACAGCTATATGAACTTTTTCAGTGGAGTAGAACTGAGCAATTTGGAATCAGAAATAACAAGTTACAGCGCCGCCTTGGCTCAGGTAAAGCAATATTCGGCTCAGATTTATGTAGATATGGTGCGGCAGACGGTGAATAACTTAAAGGAAGTTGAGATTCTGTCGGATTGCTTAATCGGCCTAGCCTACGATGAAACAGTGATGATTCCCAAGCATAATCAGGATTATGAATTCACTGCCATCGCCGAGGTTTATATCTACAAACTGTTGCTTGCTTACTGCTTTGGTAACTACAAAGAGGCTAGCAATTACGTTAGCCAAGCCCAGCCCTATTTGATAGCAGTACCAGGATGTATTTTTATTCCCATTTTCCATTTCTATGCAGCCCTGACGCACTTGGCGCTTTTACCCACACAGCCAGAAATTGAGCAAGCTGATATTTTGGCATCTGTGGAAATCCATCAAACGACTCTGCACCAGTGGGCGCAAAATGCTCCCATGAATCATCTCCATAAGTGGTATTTAGTTGAAGCAGAAAGGCAGCGGGTTTTGGGTTACAAGGCAGATGCACTGGAAATGTACGATCGCGCGATCTCCCTCGCTAAAGAAAATCTCTTCCTCAACGAAGAAGCCCTCGCCAACGAACTCGCCGCCAAATTCTACCTAAAATGGGGCAAAGAAAAAGTAGCTCAAGCCTACATGATTGAAGCATATTATTGTTATGCCCGCTGGGGAGCTAAAGCCAAAATTGACGATTTGGAAAAACGTTATCCTCGCCTACTCGGTATTATCATTCAGCAAGCTCAAGCCTTTAGTTCATTAAAGGAAACGATCGCCCGCGGCACAATTACTTATAATACCAACTCTTCTAGCAGCAACTCTGAATTTCTCGATTTGCCTACTCTGATCAAAGCCTCTCAAGCCATTTCTGGGGAGATTGAACTAGATAAACTCCTGACTACTCTCCTAAAAATAGCGATCGCGAATGCTGGCGCCACTAAGTGTGTCTTATTGCTCAAACAAAAACAGTATTTACAGGTAGCGGCGCTTGTAGCAGAGGGACAGGAACCTGAGCTATTACCATCAATACCTCTAGAATCAAGTCAGGATGTAGCAATTAGTTTGGTTAACACTGTCAAGCGTAGTTTGAAACCTTTGGTAATAGTTGATGCTAGGGTAAGTTCCCAGGTTGGGAGCGATCGCTATATTGAACAGCACCAGCCGATCAGTGTTCTTTGTATTCCAATTCTTAATCAAGGCCAGTTGATAGGAGTTTTTTACCTGGAAAATAACCTGACGGTTGGGGCCTTTACGAGCGATCGCATTGAAGTGCTAAATTTGCTAGCTTCTCAAGCTGCTATTTCCTTAGAAAATGCCCGTTTGTATCAAGAATCTCAACAAGCATTCACAGCTCTCAAGCAGGCACAATTAACAATTGTTCAAAGCGAAAAGATGTCAGCATTGGGAAACTTAGTGGCTGGCGTGGCTCACGAAATTAATAATCCCGTTGGTTTTCTGGGGGGTAATATTCAACCAGCCTTAGATTATATCAAAGATTTGTTTGGATTGCTCGATTTGTATGAAGAAAAATATCCCCAACTCGATCCAGAGATTCGAGAGGAAATCGAGAACATCGATCTGGAATACATCCGGGAAGATTTACCGAAATTAGTAGGTTCGATGCGGGAAGGCGTGAAGCGGATTCGGGATATTAGTACCAGTCTAAGGACATTCTCCCGTGCCGATACTAACTATCCCGTAGCTTGCAATATCCACGATGGCATCGATAGCACCATTATGATCCTGAAACATCGCCTCAAGGCTAACGAAACTCGTCCAGAAATTCAAGTGATTAGGGAATACGGTAATTTGCCACCCGTGGAGTGTTATGCCGGACAGTTGAATCAAGTATTTATGAATTTGTTAGGTAATGCGATCGATGCTTTGGAGGAATCAAATCAAGGACGTAATTATGCAGAAATACTCAACAAAATTATAATTAAAACCGACATTTATCGGGATCGAAAGCAAGCGATACTTTGCATTAAAGATAACGGTGTCGGCATGAGTGAAGCAGTGCGAGAGAAGATTTTTGATGAGTTATTTACTACCAAGGAAGTAGGAAAAGGCACGGGGTTGGGATTGGCGATCGCACGGCAGATTGTAGTTGAGAAACACGGCGGTACAATCGAGGTAAATTCTGTATTGGGAGAAGGGACGGAGTTTAGAATTTTATTGCCGATGAAAGGATAAGCATATCTTGATAGATCGCCATCTTTATCCTCAAAATAGAAAAAAATAAAAGCGGTAGAGTTGGTATGCTGGGGATTTCGCACGCAGTTCTATTTTTCTCAGACTTGACGAATAAAAGTGTATACTTAGTGGCAAGAGTCAATGTCTGAGATGGAGTAATCCAGATGAATGCAGTAGTGGATTTAACGAACCGAATTTCGGGATATCATCTGGGCGATCAATTATACTGCGGTTCGAGAACCCTAGTTTATCGAGCCATCCGAGAAACAGATCAGCTTCCGGTTGTCATTAAACTATTAAATCGAGACTATCCCAGCTTCAGCGAACTGCTGCAATTCCGCAACCAGTACACCATCGCCAAAAACCTAAGTCTGCCCGGAGTCGTTGAACCCTACAATTTGGAATCCTATCGCCACAGCTATGCCCTAGTAATGGAGGATTTTGGCGGTATTTCTCTGCGAGACTACGCCCAAGAGCACTCGCTGACTCTAGCAGAAGTATTGGAAATTGCCATTCAAATAACTGACATCCTTGACGCACTATACCGAAACCGAGTCATCCACAAAGATATTAAGCCAGCTAACATCCTAATACATCCCGAAACTAAACAAATTAAACTCATAGACTTTAGCATCGCCTCCTTACTGCCAAGAGAAACTCAAGAAATTCAAAATCCCAACGTTTTAGAAGGAACCCTCGCCTATATTTCTCCCGAACAAACTGGACGAATGAACCGAGGTATCGACTACCGCACTGACTTTTATTCTCTGGGGGTCACATTTTACGAATTGCTGACAGGAAAACTGCCATTTGAATGTGAAGATCCGATGGAGTTGGTTCACTGCCATATTGCCAAACAACCTCCGGCAATAAACAGCAAAGAAATCCCGCAGGTGGTTTCGGATATTGTCATGAAGCTAATGGCAAAAAATGCCGAAAAACGCTATCAAAGTGCCTTGGGGTTGAAGCATGACTTAGAACGATGTTTGCAGCAGTGCCAAGAAACTGGAAAGATTGAAACTTTTGAGTTAGGAAGGCGGGATGTCTGCGATCGCTTCCTGATTCCTGAAAAGCTTTATGGTCGTGAAACTGAAGTAAAAACCCTGTTGAGTGCCTTCGATCGCGTGGCAAGTGGCACATCCGAATTAATGCTAGTCGCTGGGTTCTCCGGGATTGGAAAAACGGCTGTCGTCAACGAGGTACATAAACCGATTGTCCGGCAGCGGGGCTATTTCATCAAAGGCAAATTCGACCAGTTTAACCGCAACATTCCCTTCTCGGCATTTGTCCAGGCATTCCGCGATTTTATGGCACAATTACTCAGTGAAAGTGATGCCAAACTCAAGGCGTGGAAAAATAAGATTTTAGAAGCGGTTGGGGAAAACGGACAAGTAATTATTGAAATCATCCCCGAATTAGAAAAAATTATTGGTCAACAGCCAGCCGCCCTTGAATTATCAGGAACTGCTGCCCAGAATCGCTTTAATTTATTATTTCAAAAATTTACTAAAGTCTTTACCAGCTTAGAACATCCATTCGTAATGTTTTTAGATGATTTGCAATGGGCAGATTCAGCATCACTAAAGTTAATGCAGGTCTTAATGGGTGATACAGGTCATCTTTTATTAATTGGTGCGTATCGTGATAACGAAGTCCACCCAGCGCATCCATTAATGTTAACTTTGAGTGAGATTCAAAAAACACCAGCAACGATTAATAGGATTACTTTAGCAGCACTCAATAAAGTCACAGTAAATCAATTAGTTGCTGATACCCTTAAATGTACTGAAAGTTTGGCATGGACTCTTTCTGGATTAATTTATCAAAAAACTCAAGGAAATCCGTTTTTTGCTACTCAATTTATCAAGGCATTACATCAAGATGAATTGATTTATTTTAACTGGGAAGAGGGTTGTTGGCAATGTGATATCGCACAAGTAAATCAGCTTGTTTTTACAGATGATATTGTTAGCTTTATGGCCTTGCAATTAGAAAAATTGCCTACCTCAACTCAACAGGTGTTACAGCTAGCAGCTTGTATTGGAAATCAGTTTGATTTGGCTACTTTGGCGATGGTTTCTGAACAATCCCAAACCGAAGTGGCTGCAAGTTTATGGAAAGCCTTGCAGGAAGGTTTGATTTTAGCCCAAAGTGAAGTTTATAAGTTTTATGTTGGGGAAGAATATCAATTACTTGACCCAGAAAATTCTGAGATTGTTGCATATAGATTTTTACATGACCGGGTGCAACAAGCGGCATACTCCCTAATCCCCGCCGATGAAAAACAAACCGTTCACCTGAAGATTGGACAGTTAATCCTGAGTAACACCCTCGAAAGCAACCGGGAAGAACGCATTTTTGAAATCGTCAGTCAACTTAATGTTGCGGCTGAATCAATCGTCCAATCCGCAGAACGTCAAAGATTGGCGCAATTTAATTTGATGGCAAGTCGCAAGGCAAAAGCAGCGATCGCCTATACTGCCGCCTGCAAATATGCCGAAGTGGGCATTGGGTTACTCACTCAAAACAGTTGGCAGCATCAGTATGAGTTGACGCTAGCACTCTATCAAGTCGCCACAGAAACCGCCTATCTGAGCGGTGATTTAGAGAAAATGGCAGCCAATGCCCGCCTTGTCCTGAAGCACGCCAAAAGCCCATTAGATCAAATCAGCGTTTATGAAGTGAAGATTGAGGCATTCACTGCTCAAGGTCATTTTACTCAAGCGATCGCGGCGGCACTTGCCATCTTAAAGCAATTGGGAGTGGAACTGCCTGCAGCCCCTACCCAGGAAGATGTGGCGGCTGCCTTTAGTACCGTCTCCGATGCGATTGGAGAGCGTTTGCCTGGTGAGTTACTCAACCTCAGCGAAGCAAGGGATGTGAACATCTTGGCAGCGGCTCGAATTTTGACATCGGCAGCACCGGGCGCTTATCTTTCTCAGCCACTGTTGTATTTACTGGTGATTTTAAAAAAGGTTTATCTGTCCATCGTGTATGGCAATGAGTCAACCTCGACCTTTTGTTATGCCTCTTATGGGATATTGATGTGTGGTGTGTTGGGAAAAGTTGAATTAGGTTATGAATTCGGTCAGTTAGCCCTTGACCTGCTATCACGTTATCCCAATTCCGAATTAAAGGGGAAAACTTTATCACTCGTCTATGTGTACACAAGGCATTGGAAAATGCACCTGCGTGAGACATTACAGCCCTTGCAGATGGCTTATTGTAGTTGTTTAGATGTAGGCGATTTGGCTTTCGCGGGCTACTCTGCCTATAACTACGGTTTTTACTCCTATTTTGCAGGGCAGAATTTAACGCAACTGGAGCCGGAAGTTGCCGGATATTGTGAATCGCTCAAGCACCTCAAGCAAAATCTAACTCTGACTTATTCCCAGTTGAATCGACAAATTCTGCTGAATTTAATGGGGGATGCAGATAACGTGGTGGTGTTGAGCGGTGCAGCGTACAATGAACAGCATCAACTTCCATTACATGAAACAACGGGCGATCGCACCGGATTAGCATTGCTGTGGATTAACAAACTGATTGTGTCCTATCTGTTTTCAGAGTTTGAAGAAGCTGTAGAACAGGCTGGGCAGGCAAGACAGTATTTGGATGCTGTCCTTGCTTTTTTATATGTACCAATCTTTCATTTTTATGAGTCTTTAGTCCAGTTAGCATGGTTTGGCCAATTTTCGGATCCAGAAGAGCAGCAAATGAAAGAATGCGTCGCTGCTAACCAAGAAAAACTAAAATACTGGGCAACTTATGCGCCGATGAATTTTTTGCACAAATTTCATTTAGTCGAGGCGGAACGAGAGCGAGTACAAGGTAATAAAGCTGAGGCATTAGAGTTGTACGATCGCGCGATCGCAGGAGCCAAAGAAAACGAATACCTCCAAGAAGAAGCGTTAGCAAACGAATTAGCTGCAAAATTCTACCTAGATTGGGGAAAAGAAAAAGTTGCCGCCAGCTATATGCAGGAATCATATTACTGTTATGCCCGTTGGGGAGCTAAAGCCAAAGTTGAACACCTAGAACAAAGCTATCCCCAATTACTTCATCCCATCCTGAATCAGCCGAAACTTCGCTTTAATCCTCTAGAGACGTTGGTAACGATTAGCCAGTCTTCGCACATTTCTACCACCAGCAGCACCAGTATTTCCGATGCCCTTGATTTCGCATCTATTGTGCAAGCTGCTCAAGCTTTATCGAGTAAAATTCATATTGATGAATTACTCGATACCCTCAATCAAATTATTTTGAAAACTTCTGGCGCAGAAACTTGTGCTTTGCTACTCCCCCATCGGGATGAATGGCAAATCCGGGCCATAACTCACATCAATCCAGATAATGAGTTACCCACAACCTTACTGCAAACCCAATCTATCGATGGCTCGGAGATGATTCCGCTCAAGCTGGTTTATTATGTCAAACACACCCTGGAAACTGTGGTTATTGAAGGTGGCAAGACGGATATTCCGGGTTTAATGAATGACTGTACGCTCCAGTATCACTCTCAGAGTATGCTATGTACTCCGATTATCGATCGCGGGAACTTAGTTGCGATACTTTATCTCGAACATAGCTCGACGAAAGGAGTGTTTACTCGCGATCGTCTCCTCATCCTCAACTTCCTCTGCACTCAGGCTGCCATTTCCCTAGAAAATGCGCGATTGTATCAGCAAGCGCAGGACTACGCCCACCAGGTTGAACAATCACAACTGCAATTAGTGCAGAGCGAAAAAATGTCGGCTTTGGGCAATTTAGTGGCCGGGGTTGCCCATGAAATTAATAATCCCGTGGGATTTATTTCTGGCAATATTCATGAAGCGATCGCCGCCGTCAAAGATATTACAGAATACTTGCAGCTATATCAAGAAAAATTTCCGAGTCCCGGTGAGGAGATTGAAGAAAAAGCTGAAGAGATCGATATCGAATATCTTTTAGAAGATTTGCCAAAAATGTTGCATTCTATGCAAGTCGGGTGCGATCGCATTCAAGGTATCAGCACCAGTCTTCGTACCTTCTCCCGAACAGACAAAGATTACAAAGTTTCTTTCAATATTCATGACGGAATTAACAGTACGATTTTGATTCTCAAACACAGATTGAAAGCGAACGAACAGCGTCCAGCGATTGAAGTTGTGAAAGAGTACGGGAACTTGCCCTCTGTCGATTGCTTCCCCGGACAACTCAATCAGGTGTTTATGAATATCTTGGCAAATGCCATTGATGCACTGGAAGAATCTAATCGGGAACCGAGTTTAGATAAGATTAAAACCCCAGCCCATTGCATCACGATTCGGACAGAAAGACAGTCTTCTGAGTGGGTGAGTATTCGCATTTATGACAACGGAACAGGCATAGCAGATGAGATAAAATGTCATATTTTTGACCACTTATTTACAACTAAAGGTGTGGGTAAAGGCACGGGGTTAGGATTGGCGATCGCACGGCAGATTGTAGTTGAGAAACACGGCGGTAAAATCGAGGTAAATTCTGTATTGGGAGAAGGGACGGAGTTTACAATTTTATTGCCTACAAACGGATGAAGTTAATTATGCGATCGCCGCCTTTAACCCTTACACATAGAGGCGCACATTAATTTTTAGCAGTCACTATTTGAGATGAGGAGAGCCAAAATGAATGCAGGTATAGATTTAACCAGTCCAATTGCCGGATACCGTCTAATCGAGCAACTGTACAGTGGTTCTAAAACCCTGGTTTACCGAGCTTTTCGAGAAATCGATCTGCTTCCCGTTGTCATTAAACTATTCAATAGAGACTATCCCAGTTTCAGCGAACTGCTGCAATTTCGCAACCAGTATACCATCGCAAAAAATTTACGTCTGCCGGGAGTCGTTGAACCTTACTGTCTGAAATCCTACCACCACAGCTATGCCCTAGTGATGGAGGATTTTGGCGGCATTTCTCTATGGCAATACGCCCAAGATAGATGCCGAAGACGGATCGGTGAAGCACCTACGCTGACTTTAGCAGAAATATTGGAAATTGCCATTCAAATAACTGACATCCTTGACGCACTATACCGAAACCGAGTCATCCACAAAGATATTAAGCCAGCTAACATCCTAATACATCCCGAAACTAAACAAATTAAACTCATAGACTTTAGCATCGCCTCCTTACTGCCAAGAGAAACTCAAGAAATTCAAAATCCCAACGTTTTAGAAGGAACCCTCGCCTATATTTCTCCCGAACAAACTGGACGAATGAACCGAGGTATCGACTACCGCACTGACTTTTATTCTCTGGGGGTCACATTTTACGAATTGCTGACAGGAAAACTGCCATTTGAATGTGAAGATCCGATGGAGTTGGTTCACTGCCATATTGCCAAACAACCTCCGGCAATAAACAGCAAAGAAATCCCGCAGGTGGTTTCGGATATTGTCATGAAGCTGATGGCAAAAAATGCCGAAAAACGCTATCAAAGTGCCTTGGGGTTGAAACATGACTTAGAACGATGTTTGCAGCAGTGCCAAGAAACTGGAAAGATTGAAACTTTTGAGTTAGGAATGCGGGATGTCTGCGATCGCTTCCTGATTCCCGACAAAATCTATGGACGAGAAACCGAAGTAAAAACGCTCATACAAGCCTTTGAAAGAGTCAGCAAAGGTGCAACAGAAATAATGCTCGTTGCGGGTTTTTCAGGAATTGGCAAAACTGCCGTTGTCAACGAAGTTCATAAACCCATTGTGCGGGAACGGGGTTATTTTATCAAAGGAAAATACGATCAATTTCATCGCAACATTCCCTTCAGCGCCTTTGTGCAAGCATTCCGCGATTTAATTGGGCAATTGCTATCCGAATCAGATTGGCAATTAGAAACATGGAAAAGCCAGATATTAACTGCATTAGGAGACAATGGACAAGTCTTAATTGACGTAATTCCTGAGTTAGAAAATATTATCGGTAAACAGCCAGCCGCCCTTGAATTATCGGGAACTGCAGCCCAAAATCGGTTTAATCTCCTATTGCCCAAATTTGTGCAAGTATTTACCAGTAAAGAACATCCATTAGTCATGTTTTTAGATGACTTGCAATGGGCAGATTCCGCATCACTTAACTTGCTGAACTTATTGATGCAAGAGGCTGGGTATCTATTAATATTAGGTGCTTATCGAGATAATGAAGTCTCCCCCGTACATCCATTTATTTTAACAGTGGATGAAATTGTTAAAACTGGGGCAACGGTGAATACAATTACTTTGCCACCGTTAAGGGAACCTGATATGAATCAGTTAGTGGCAAATACACTGAATTGTGAATTATCCCTAGCCGCTCCTTTGACAAAATTAGTGTTTCAAAAAACTCAAGGTAATCCTTTTTTTGCGACTCAGTTTATCAAAGCATTACATGATGACAAGTTAATTAGCTTTGATTGCAAAAAGCAATATTGGCAATGCGATATTGCCCAAGTGAAGGCCTTAGCAATTACGGATAATGTGGTTGAATTCATGGCATTGCAATTACAGAAATTGCCCCGAGAAACTCAGGATAGTCTCAAACTAGCGGCTTGTATTGGGGCGCAGTTTGATTTGAATACCTTAGCAATTGTCAGTGAGAAATCTGCCGACAGTAGCGCCACAGCTTTATGGAAAGCCTTGCAAGAAGGTTTGGTAATTCCTACTACCGAAATTTATAAGTTCTATACCCAATCTGATAGTGAAGAAGTTTTCAATGATTCCGCCAATCCGACTTATCGATTTTTACACGATCGCGTCCAACAAGCGGCTTATTCATTGATTCCTGACGAGCAAAAACAGCAGACTCATTACCATATTGGGAAACTACTCCAACAAAACTTATCAGAAATAGAAAAAGAGGAAAAGCTGTTTGATATTGTCGGGCATTTGAATTTAGGAATTGAGTTCATGACTCAAGCTGAGGAACGGGAAGCCTTAGCCAGATTGAACTTAGCAGCCGGACAGAAAGCCAGAAATTCTACAGCCTATACAAGCGCCAGAAGTTTTGTGAAAACAGGGCTGGAGTTACTCACTGAAAACTGTTGGGAAACTCAGTATGAATTAACCCTGAATCTTTATGTGGCTGCGGCTGAGAATGCCTACTTAAATGCCGATTTTAATGGCATGGAAGAAATGGCAGCTCAGGTTTTGCGATCGGCCAAAACAATACTAGATAAAGTCAAGATATTTGAGATTCAAATCAACGCACTGACAACTCAGAGTCAGATGTTAGAAGCGATCGCGATCGGCACTAATGCCCTAGCACAATTGGGGATTGAACTCCCCTATGAAACTGACGAAGCCTTGACACGCATTGCATTACAAAACCTTGCCAACCAACTGGAGGGCAAACAGATTGAGGAACTGGTTAACCTTCCCGTGATGAGCGATCCTCGGACAATCGCGGCGATGCAATTGTTAGGCATCTTGTTTCCGGCTATTTTTATGGGAAATCCTGCCTTGCAGCCTCTGCTTTGTGCCACAATGGTCAGTCTATCACTTGAATTTGGAAATACACCAGCATCAACAATCGGGTATGTGGGTTATGGCATTGTGCTGTCTGGTTTTTTATCAGAAGTAGAGAAAGGTTATCGCTTTGGGCGAGTAGCACTGAGCTTACTCAATCAGTTGAATTGGCCAGAATTTAAATGTATCACTTTACTTTGGTTTGGCTGTTTTATTCAGCATCGTCAAGAACCACTGAGGGCAGGAATCCCAACTGCGAAAGAAGGCTATTTAGTCGGAATGGAAACAGGTGATTTTCTGAATGCTGGTTACTGCGTCAGTAGTTATTTATATAATAATTTTTTTTCGGGAGTAGAGCTTGATGATTGGCACGCAGAAATAGAAAATTACTGTGTTGTCTTAGCGACTGTGAAGCAATATTCTCCTATGGTTTACCTGAAGCTGGCACAACAGGCGGTGCATAACTTGAGCGAAATTGTCAAGCAACCGGATTTGTTAATCGGTGAGGCTTATGATGAAAAGGTGATGTTTCCTCAGCACAATCAGAATAGTGAGCTTACTGCACTCGCTCTTGCCTATAACTACAAACTAATGCTTGCCTATCTCTTTGGCAATTACACCAACGCCCTAGACTACATTGCCCAAGCAAGCCTTTATTTGAAGGTAGCGGCAGCAATGATTCATACTCCGGTTTTCCATTTCTATGCAGGGTTAACCTACTTGGCACTCTGCTCTAGGCAGTCAGAAATTGAGCAAGGGAACACTCTCGCTTTGGCAGAAACCCATCAAACCACTCTGGCTCAATGGGCAAACCCTGCCCCGATGAATCACCAACATAAAGTTAACTTAGTAGAAGCAGAAAAATGCCGAGTTTTAGGCAAGAATTACGAAGCTGGAGATTGGTACGATCGCGCCATTTCAGGAGCCAAAGAAAATGGTTATATCCAAGAAGAAGCTTTAGGCAACGAACTAGCTGCAAAATTCTACTTAGATTGGGGGAAAGAAAAAGTTTCACAATCTTACATGATTGAGGCGTATTACTGTTATTCTCGTTGGGGTGCAAAGGCTAAAGTCGCTTATTTAGAACAACACTATCCACAACTACTGAAAGCTATTCTTCAACCTACTAAATTTGTCATCCCCTCTGGAAAAACTATCAACCAGACCAGGATGGGAAGCCTAACTAGCGTCAGTAGTAGCGAGAATTTATGGTTAGATTTTCCAGCAGTAATGAGGGCCGCACAAGCCATTTCACAAGAAATTGAATTAGAGAAACTATTAGCCACTTTGATGCAGATTACGCTCGCGAATGGGGGAGCACAAATCGGTTGTTTAGTTCTTCTCCAAGACTGCCAATGGTTAGTCGTCGCTCAAGCCGTTGAAAAGCAGACAAAAATATTAGAAATTCCTCTGGAACAATATCAGGAAATTCCTCATAGTTTGATTTATGCGGTGGCACGAACTCAAGCGACGGCTGTTTTTGACAACTTAAGTACAGCCGACCAATTTGCAGGCGATCGCTATATTATCGCTCATCAACCTCAATCAGTTTTATGTACTCCAATTATTCGGCAAGGAAAACTCGTCGGTATTGTGTACTTAGAAAATAACTTAACAGTGGGAGCATTTACTAATGAGCGAGTAGAAATTCTCCAGATGCTCTCAGCTCAAGCGGCGAATTCTATTGATAATGCTCGTTTATATAAACAAATAGAGAAATATTCCCAAAGCTTAGAAGCAGAAGTAGCGCAAAAAACGGAAGATTTAAGGCAAAAAGCTTTTGATTTAGAGCAAGCCTTTAAAAACTTACAACAAACGCAAGCACAATTAATTCAGAGCGAAAAAATGTCATCTCTGGGTCAACTGGTAGCTGGGATTGCTCACGAAATCAACAATCCAGTAACATTTATTCGTAGTAATGTTGGACATATAGAGGATTATGTCAAAGATTTGCTTATTTTACTTAATATTTATCAACAAGAGTATCCTGAAGCCAGTAAAGTAATTAAAGCGAAAATAGAAGAAATGGATTTAGAATTTATCTGGGAAGATTCAATTAAAATTCTGCAATCTATGAAAGCAGGGAGCGATCGCATTAGCCAAATTATCCTGAGTTTGCGTAACTTTTCCCGCTTAGATGAAGCCGACATGAAAGCAGTAGATTTACATACCGGAATTGAAAGCACTTTGCTAATTTTACAAACTCGCTTAAGACTGAGCGATGGCAAATCAGAAATACAAGTTATTAAAGAGTATGGAAATCTGCCCAAGGTCATTTGTTATGCTAGTGAGATAAATCAAGTATTTCTGAGTATTATCAGTAACGCTATTGATGCTCTTCAATCAATTGATACAACAGACAAAAGTCCTGCCATCACGATTCAGACTGAAGTTATAGAAAAAGACAGGGTTACAATTAAAATAACTGATAATGGTGCCGGTATTCCGGCGAATATTCAATCCCGAATATTCGATCCATTTTTTACAACTAAACCAGTGGGTAGCGGTACTGGTTTGGGTTTATCTGTTAGCTATGGTATTGTCAAAAAACATGGGGGAAAATTAACCTGTAATTCGAGAGTTGGAGATGGTACAGAGTTAGCGATCGAGATTCCTATCAGGTATATTAGAACCTAAAGAAGGTTCTTAGGAATGAGAATTAAATAACTTCCACTATTGAAAGTGGGAGGGGCTCTTATAGCCCGTCCACTCATGACGGGCTATAAGAGCCCATCCCACAATAACAATTAAAATTGTAAGTTATTTAATTCGCGATCCTTACTCCTACACCCGTTGGGAGGTCAAACAAAAAATATTCGATCATTTATTGACGACGAAAGCGGTAGGGAAAGGAACGGGATTAGGATTGGCGCACGGCTGATTGTAGTTGAGAAACACTTTAGTATGCTAGAAGTCAACTCAACTTTAGATCGCGGTACAGAATTTATAATTTCACTGCCATGTTGAACATTACCTGGGTAATTTATAGCCAATTTTGGGATTTTTATTGAAAATTGAAAGTTTTTTACACCCGACTTTACAATTTATAGTGAGGGATAACTTCTGCCAAAGTCTTGATACTTCCGTCGGGCTAATTCATAAAGGAATCTCGATCGCAAATTCCGTACCTTCTCCTACGGTGGAACGGCAGCTTAAGGATCCGGCGTGTTTTTCCGCGACAATTCGGTAACTGATGGCTAACCCTAAACCAGTGCCTTTTCCCATCGGTTTTGTCGTGAAAAACGGGTCAAATAATCGGCTACGCACGTCTTCTGTCATGCCGATCGCATTATCGGAAATGCGAATACAAATACTATTTTCGTTCAGGGCTTCTGTGCGAATGCTAATAGTTGGTTCCCAATCGTCGCCGCCGGCTGCCGCTCGCCTTTTTTGGTTGCAAGCATCTTCCAATGCGTCAATACTGTTGCTCAGCAGGTTCATAAATACCTGATTTAGCTGACCTGCATAACATTCTATTAAGGGGAGTTTACCGTAATCTTTGATTACTTTAATTTCTGGATAGTCGCCTCTGGCGCGCAGTTTGTTGTGTAAAATTAGCAGCGTATTGTCTATGCCTTCATGAACGTTGGTAGGCTTTTTTACCGAGTCGTCTAAACGCGAGAAATTTCGCAAGCTCAGAACTATTTCGCGAATGCGATCGGCTCCCATTTTCATCGAAGATAATATTTTCAGTAAATCTTCTCTCAGAAATTCTAAATCGATATTGTCAATACATTCTTGAACTTCTACCAGCGGCTGAGGATAGTGTTTTTGGTAAAGTTCTACAAGCTGCAACAAGTCTCTGATATATTGGCTGGCGTAGGAAATATTGCCGTAGATAAAACTGACAGGGTTATTAATTTCGTGAGCTACTCCAGCTACCATTTGACCGAGACTTGACATTTTTTCGGTATGAATTAGATGAGCTTGAGTTTCTCGGAGTTCTTTGAGAGCGATTTCTAGCTGCTGGGCTCTGTTGTTGGCGATCGCCTCGGAGAGGCGCAAAGCATCCTCCGCTGCTTTGCGCTCTGTGATGTCAAAAATGGCGCCGTTGAGGGATAAAACTTTACCGTCTGCGTTGAAAAGGGCTTGACCTTTCTCTGCAACCCACCGCACATTTCCGTCGCAGTGAATTAGGCGATATTCGATGATGTAAGGTTGTTTTGTCTTAATAGCCCGATCGATAATTGTCTCGATTTGCTCCACGTCATCGGCATGAACTATACTCGGAAAAGCCTGCACCGGTTTTTGCATAAAGTTAGCTGCCGGATAGCCGGAAATAGCTTCGATGCCACTGCTGATAAAAGTTACGCTCGATCGCCCCGCAGCACTGCAGCGGTAAACCGCACCGGGAATGCTAGAAACTAATGACCTAAATTCTTCTTCCCTTTCTCGCAAAGCTGCCTCAATCCGCTTGCGTTCGCTAATGTCACGAGCAAACGCACACTGATATTCTTTGCCGTTAAATTCCAAATGGTTGATGGTAATTTCTACGGGAAAAATGCGACCGTACTTAGTGAGGTGGTGAACTTCAATATTAACCGAACCGCAGCGTTTTAAGACTTTCCAGTGCAAACTCCAAGCAGTTTGGGGAAAATCTGGATTGATGTCGTGCACGGTCATCGAGAGCAATTCTGCGGCAGAATATCCTAATGAAGTGCAAGCAGCGTCGTTGACGTACAAAAATTTACCGTCGGGCCCGATCCAGAATATCGCATCTGCCGATCGGTCGATCGCAAATTGAGTCAGTTGCAACTTTTCCTCAACCCGCTGGCGATCGGCAATTTCTTTTTCTAACTGTTCGTTAAGCGAATTGAGAGCTAAAGTGCGATCGACAATAGTATCTAAAGGGTAAATATCGAGCAATTGTTTTGCCAATTCTCCTTTCTCGATATCATATTCGGGCTGATTTTGTTCTACTTTTTTTAAAGACATTTGTTGAAATTTTTCTTTTTGATTGAAACCAGACTCGGCAAGTGCTTTCGGCATGAGGGCGAGGGCAGTTGCGGCTAAAAGCAAAGAAATCAAAGCACTTGCTGCTTTGAGAGTTATCAACAGCCAATATATGGAATGCCAAAGCGTCCAAACTTCCGTCAATTTAGCGGCGCTCCAGGCAAAAAAAACAATGGCAAACAGCCGGAAAATCTTGCGCTGAGAACCTTGGCGGGTAAAATAAACTAACGATAGGGCGATCGAGCAATAAGCCAGTGCCGTCAGCGAGTCAAAAACAGCGTACAATCGCAACTCCGGCACCAGGTTGCAGGCGAGTCTAGAAGATACAGCAAGTGTGGAAAAAAAAATTGTTAATTGTTCTTGCATAAAGTTCAAGAAAAAAATTATCTGTACCAATGCAAATCGGATCAAATCTAATTATTTGATTTCGGCTAGTGAAATATTTACATAATTATATACTTTTTTCATTTTTTATGAAACAGCTATTTTTTCAGGAAATGTCAAAACTGTCGAGGTGGGGCCCTGGGAACGAAGTTTTTCCCAAGCATGAGCCATGCCGAGCGTCACGGCTCGCAACGTAAGCATTGCTCCCTGTGACGGAATACATAGGTTTGCCTACTGATTGCTTCAGAAACATTTAAATAGTTAACGATCGCTATTAAATTTTCTTTGAGATTACTTAAGCAGTGAGCCAGGGGTTAAAAACCCCTGGCTCACAGATGGACTAACAGACTTTTAAGGCAAAGAAAATCTCAATTTTTCCGCTGGAAATCCACAATTAAGCACCGCCCAGCGCCCAATGCACCAAAGTCCGAACACCAAAACCAGTAGCCCCAGGGCCATTATAGCCATTTTCTTTGTCAGTCCAAACCGGGCCGGCAATATCTAAATGCGCCCATGCAGTATCCTTTACAAACTGCTTCAAAAATAGCGCCGCCGTAATCGAACCGCCGGGACGCGGGCCAGTATTTTTCATGTCGGCGTGCAATGCTTTCAACCCCTCAAAATACTTCTCTTCCATCGGCATCCGCCAAAATTTTTCGCCGGCCAATTCTGAGGCGGCGACTATTTCGGCAGCGACGCTATCTTGAGGACTCCACAAACCCGCGATATCGTCGCCTAAAGCAATTACGCAGGCCCCGGTTAGAGTTGCTAAATCTACTATTGCGTCAACTCCCAATTTATCAGCAAATACCAAAGCATCAGCCAGGGTTAAACGACCTTCAGCGTCGGTATTGTTGACTTCAATTGTTTTGCCGTTGGAAGCTGTAAGAATGTCTCCAGGGCGCATGGCGCGGCCGCTGATCATGTTTTCTGTGACGGCGCTGATAAAGTGAACTTCCACATCGGGTTTGATGTGACCGATCGCCTTTGCCGCTCCCAAAGTAGCCGCAGCGCCGCCCATATCTACTTTCATCATTTCAATGCCGCTGCCCGCACCTTTGATGTTCAAACCGCCAGAATCAAAGGTCAATCCTTTGCCGACAATTGCTATTTTGCGGCGCGGTGTGCCTTCGGGTTTGTAAGTTAAATGGATGAATTTAGGCGGTAAATCAGATGCTAGGGCAACGCCGAGAAAGGCTCCCATTCCAAGTTTTTCGCAGTCTTCTCGCTCCAATATTTCTAATTCTAAACCGCATTCGGTAGCTAGACTTTGAGCGGTTTCTGCCATGGTAATCGGGGTGACAAAATTTGCAGGCGCTGCGACTAATTCCCGTGCTAAAATGACTCCGGCAGTGATTTGGCGGGCGCGGACGATCGCACTTTCGGTACCGGCAAAACCGAGCAAATGAATTTGTTCGAGTTGCGGGCTTTTGTCTTCCTGTTCCGATTTGAAACGGTTGTCTTGATTCAAGGAGAGTTCTACACCTTCGGCGATGGCGCTTGCTGTAGAATCCGGCGCGTTTTTCCACACCGGAAAGCTAATTCCGAGGGTTTTGCATTTCTCTTTTTTGGCTAACTTGGCGCAAACGCCTGCAGCTTGCCGCACGGTGTCTAATTTTAAGTCCTCTGTTTTGCCCAAACCGACGATCGCAATTTTGCGAATGGGATTATTGCCGCCGACGCGGGTGATGGCGCTCGTGCCCACTTTGCCCTTAAAATCTACTTCCAGTAGCAGCTCTTTCAAAGTGCCTGCAAGCTTTTCATCTAATTGTGCCAGCTCGCCGGTGAATTCCAAGCCGTCCTCAAATAGACCAATTGCCAGGGCGTCTCCTGTCCAAACAGAGCGGGGCGTATCGGTGACTAGAAATTCCATGTTTTGATTTACACTTTAGATTTTAGATTTTTGATTGTACTTTGCAGTGGGTGGTTTGTGGTTTTTCGTTGGTGCGGGGAAATAGATCGATCGCACAAATTTTCGGCTCCACATCAAAATAAATTCTGCTACTATATCAGCCAAGTCCGCCTGCGATCGGATCTTCCACCAATCTCAATCATCTGTTTGGGGGTCGGCTGTCCGTTTTTGCCCCACTATTAACATTTATTTCTCGTTGAACAGGCATCCTGCCTGTGATGGCGTAGAACACCCATCCTGCCTCTGATGGCTCTTGACAAACGATCGGTTCTCTATATCTTATTCTCTTAAATTTTCCCATGCTAAAACGACGCCGGGCCCGATTTTCTGTTTTAATCAGCGTTTCAGTTTGCGTTATTGCGATCGGCTCTTTGGTTGCTGCGATGAAATTGATGGGTTTGGGCTCATCCCAGAAGGCCGAGCAGCCCCAGAATGCAGCGAATTCCGAATCGCAAGTCAAGATGCTGGTATCGCTGTCACCGAGCGAGCGATCGGCGAAATTAGTTGAAATTGCAGCCAGTCAGCCTCCTGCAAGTACGAACCCGCAGCAGCAAATCTCCCCTCAAAGCCGCGCCCGCTACCTGCTGGCCAGCGATTTAATCCAGCAAGGAAATGCCGCCAAAGCATTAAAATTATTGGACAAATTAGAGCAAGAATATCCGGTTTTAGCCTCTCACATTGCCCTAAAAAGGGCCCGAGCTTACCAATTGAGCGGCGACAAAGGCAAAACTAAAAAAGCTTGGGAGGAACTGCTCAAAAACTATCCGAGGGACCCGGTAGCAGCGGAAGCTTTATATGTTTTAGGCAAGTCAAAACCGGAATATTGGCAACAGGCAATTACTGAATTTCCCGCTCATCCCCGCAGCGTAGAAATTGCTCTCGGCAAGTTAAAAGAAAATCCCAATCAGCCCCAGTTAATGCTGCTAGTAGCAAAACACGGTCATTATGTCAAAGATTACGGGACAATTGTGGAACAACTGGTGCAGCGAAACAGCGCAGGTTTGAAACCGGAAGATTGGGAAGAAATTGCCTTTGGCTATTGGGAAAAACAAGATTATGGCAAAGGAGCTATTGCTTACGGGAAAGCTCCCCGCAACGCCAAAAATCTTTACCGCAAAGCTCGCGGTTTGTGGCTCGACGGAAAAATCCCGGAATCGAGAATTGCCTATCAAGAATTAGTGCGCGATTTTCCCGATGCCGAAGATACTGGTTTGGGTTTAATTCGGCTATCGCGGCTGAGCGAACCGAAAGAAGCGATCGTTTTGCTCGATCGAGTTATTAGCAAATTCCCCAATCATGCCCCCGAAGCTTTGTTAGATAAATCCCAACTTCTCGACAAAGCACGCAGTGGTCAATCCGCCTCAGATACCCGGAAGTTGCTCTTGACAAAATACAATAATTCTGATAAAGCAGGCGAATTGCGGTGGACGATCGCCCAACAGTTTGCCAAAGGCGGAGATTTAAAATCAGCTTGGCAGTGGGCCAGAGAATTAACCACCCATAATCCCGACAGCGAACAAGCTCCAGAAGCAGCATTTTGGGTCGGGAAATGGGCACAGCAACTCGGTCGGCAACAAGACGCCAAGACTGCATTTGAGTACACTATATTACGCTATCCAGAATCATATTTTGCGTGGCGATCGGCTGTACTTCTCGGCTGGCCCGTCGGCGACTTTACCACAGTCCGAGATTTGTCTCCCAATGTAGTGCGGCCGCCTCAGCGCCCCGAACCAATGGCAGGTTCTCCTGCCTTGAAAGAACTCTATCAATTAGGTCAAGATAGAGATGCTTGGACGCTGTGGCAAATAGAATTTATCGACCGCGTAGAACCCAGTATTGCCGAACAGTTTACCGACGGTTTAATGCGAGTTGCAGTCGGAGACAATTTAGACGGTTTGTGGATGGTTGGGAGTTTGCGGCAGCGCGATAAACCAGATGATAGAACCCAATACCTCGAACTCAGACAGCAACCGATTTATTGGCAAGCACTTTATCCTTTTCCTTACTTAGAAACCATTGTCAAATGGTCGCAAGATCGCAAAATAAATCCAGTATTAGTAACAGCATTAATCCGGCAAGAATCGCGATTTATGCCCGCTATTAAATCATCAGTTGGCGCCACAGGTTTAATGCAAGTAATGCCGGAAACAGCAGCTTGGGTTGCTGGACAAATCAGCCTCAAAAAGTATTCATTGGAGAATGTGGACGACAACGTTAAACTCGGTACATGGTATTTGGATCACACTCACGACGAGTACAAGAATAACTCGATGTTAGCTGTGGCGAGTTATAATGCCGGGCCAACTGCAGTATCAGATTGGTTGAAGAGGTTTAATTTTAGTGACCCGGATGCTTTTGCGGAAAAGATTCCGTTTCCTGAAACCAAAGGATACGTAAAATCGGTGTTTGAGAATTACTGGAATTATCTGCGGATTTACAATCCAGAAGTTAATCAGTTAATGAGTGAGCATTATGCGGCTGCTCAGAAAAAAGCAAAGTGAATTATTCGTGGTGTGGGGGCGGGTTTATCTAAATTGTTGGTAATCCTTAGATATTTTTGGTGGAACCCGCCCCTACCAAATAGGGTTTCGTAG
>NZ_JAUBTG010000015.1:58708-119387 GCF_036702395.1 Microcoleus sp. D3_18_C2
GGGTGGGTTCCACCAACCATAATCGCCCCAAACAAACAATCTCAAAAACCCGCCCCCACCCAACAAACAATCATCATGTACATTGGGGAATTTAATGCCAATATCAGGTTAATGTGAAGTATTCGTGGTGTAGGGGTGGGTTCCACCAACCATAATCGCCCCAAACAAACAATCTCAAAAACCCGCCCCCACCCAACAAACAATCATCATTTACATTGGGGAATTTAATGCCAATATCAGGTTAATGTGAAGTATTCGTGGTGTAGGGGCAGGTTCCACCAACCATAATCGCCCCAAACAAACAATTTCAAAAACCCGCCCCCACCCAACAAACAATCATCAGTAATTGACCGGAGATGATATCAGCGGCATCCCAAAGAATCGCGAGTAGAAATCCCAGTTTGGGAATTAATCCCGGTGGCCTTTGTGCACAATTCTTTAACTTGTGATCCGTCCATAATTGCATCAGTAAAGTCAGCGCCGGTAATATCAGCTCCCTCAAAAGTAGAACGCAGCAAAATTGTTTCTGCTAAAATTGCATCACTTAAATCGGCCTTAGTAAATTTAACTTGATCAATCATTGCATTAGTTAAATTTGCGCCGTGCAAATTCGCCTCAGTCATCACCGAAGCGCTCATAATTGCTCCCCGCAAATCGGCATTAGAAAAATTAGTCAAGTCCATATTAGCGTTAGAAAACTCAGCGGCCCGCAGCATTTGACCAGAAAAATCGCGTCTTGTCAGTTCGGCGTTGCTAAAGGACAAGGGCGGAGCGTAATATTTAGATTGAGCTTGGGCTGGCCGCGGCAGGATGAAGATAGTTAGCGCGAATAGGAATGCTGCTAGTTGCCGGAGTTTCATAATTCTGATATTCTCGCAAGGTGGGTATTTCGTAGTGTATCCCGAACTTTGGTCGATCGACTAAACAGTTACAATCTTAATAAATAGTGATGGAGATGGACAAAAAGATATGCTAAGTTTTTTCTTAACTTGGATAGTAGCAGCGGTTTCGCTGGTCATTACCGCTAACATTGTACCAGGTATGGCGGTGGTTAGCTTTCCGGCGGCGATGCTGGCTGCTGTTGTTATCGGATTGGTGAACGCAGTTGTCAAACCGATTATTACATTGCTGACGCTTCCTTTGACCATTATTACTTTAGGTTTGTTTTTATTCGTTGTCAATGCAATTTCGCTTTCCCTGGCTTCCTGGTTAGCGAGTGTGTTCAGTATCGGCTTTGTGGTTAACGGTTTTTGGCCGGCTTTGGTGGGTTCCATTGTGTTGTCATTCGTTTCTGGGTTAATCGGTCGATTTGTGAATGCCAATACTTTGGCTCAGTAATACATTATCCCAGATACTCGATCGGGCAAACTGCAACGGCTACTGTTACCGCAGAACCCGCCCTCACCCCTCCTTGTGAAAGGGGGGGATTTTTGCTGCGAAATATTTGTTTAGGGACTAAAAGCCTTTGCTGGGCGGGCAAGATGCCCACCCCACAAGCAGATTCACTGTTTGTGGAACAGGCATCTTGCCTGTTGTTGAGAATTGTGGAACAGGCATCTTGCCTGTTGTTGAGAATGGTACGGGCGGGCAAGATGCCCTCCCCACAAGCAGATTCAGTCTTTGTGGAACAGGCATCTTGCCTGTTGTTGAGAATTGTGGAACAGGCATCTTGCCTGTTCTTGAGAATGGTACAAGATATTAGTTCGATCGCACAAAGTGCCGCAGCTTCTGCTACGCTGGGCGTGCCGACTTCTTTGACTACAATATTTGAAGGATTGGGGACTTCTACGGAACTTAAAATGTCAGCCCCAAAGGTTTTTAACGGCCAATTTCGCGCTTGACAAAGCTCCAGCAAGCCGACTTCACCTGCTTTAGTATCTATTGTAGCAATACCTGCGATCGCACTTTCGGCTAAATGATAAGCACGGCATACTTGTTTAATCGCAGTTTCGATTAATTCTCGCCCTGTTCCGCCTTCACAACCTATCCCTACCCACAACACTCTCGGATGCCACTGAACCTTTGGCAAAACAGATTCCGGCGAAAATCTTCTCTGGGTGAAACTAATCCAAATTCGGGCTTTGATAGTTGATAGATTTTCCCCATCCCAATACAAAGAATGTTTTTCTGGCAGACTGTTTTGCCACAACGTAGAACCCACTTCTTGAATTACTTCGACAGTTTCCCCTCTAGCAAGAGCCGCCGCCACTCCAGTCCAGTCACCTTCGCCCCGCCTCCAACCGCTGGGAATCTCTAGCATATCTAAAGTAAATTCATCGTTCATTATTCAGTTATCTATTCTGTAGTTTCACTGCGACCGCAATCTTAAAAAAAACTTAACACTCTGTTTAGTGAAAATTTTGGTATAATTGTAGCACAAACTACAAAAAACCCAAGATTTAAGATGGTAGAACTAAATCAGTTACTGTTAGAGTTTGAAAGCAACCTCAAATGGGAAGGAGTGACAAAAGAATGGATAGACCGCCGGGAAAGTTGGGTTAGCGATGTGGCAGCATCAGTTAACCTGACATATCTAGCAGAATTGCTAGTTGAATTGGAATCTAACTTGCAGTGGGAATCGGTGGATATTCAGTGGCAACAGCGTCGAGACCGTTGGGTAGAAGAATGTCTGGCAGCATCGATTGTTCAAGAAGTATCAAGTTTATTGCTGGAACTTGAAACCAATACCAATTGGGAAGCGGTTACCGATGAATGGCAGCAGAATCGCGAGAAATGGGTACAGCAAATGCACAAGTTTAAGGAGTAGTTTCGAGGATTTAGAGCCTGTAGATATGCGTTTTCAGACTCTAACATTTCCTAATGACTAATCACTAATTCTTCATCTTTCTGCCAAACTCCATTCAGAAAAATATCAGCGAGTCCTTCAGCCATTTCCTGCATTTGCTGCCGAGAAGCATTCGGCTTCATAATCGTATTTTGACTGAAGGGCGCCACTGCAAACATTCTCAAAAATACCTGAGCCGTTTCCCAAAAAGCCTCAGCCACATCGCTCACTATAAAAAACCAAGAGTCTAAATCAATAAAATTTGTACAAAAATAGCACCAACTGCAAACAAGACAAAATTTAATATGGTAGAACTAAACCAATTACTGTTAGAGTTTCAAGCCCACCTAAACGGGGATGCAGTGACGGAAGAATGGAAAGAACGTCGCGACTGTTGGATGAGCGAGGTGTCAGCAGCAATTGACGAAAAACACCTAGCCAAATTGCTAGTTGAATTAGAATCAAATTATCAGCGAGAAGCAGTACAAAGTCTCTGGAAAATGATCCGTGAAAGTTGGGTAGAAGAATGTCATATAGCATCGACGCTGGAAGAAGTATCAAGTCTCTTGCTGGAACTTGAAAGCAATACAACTTGGGAAGTAGTGACGGATGAATGGCAGAATAATCGGGAGAAGTGGGTACAGCAAATGTACGAATTTATAGAGTAATTGGGGATTGGGGATGGGTGAGGGGTTATTGGTTATAACTGAGATATTGCACCATTCTCAATTAGCCGTAGGGGCGGGTTCGCCAACAGCCTTAAAGCTTGCAAATAGGTTCTATAAACCCGCCAGACCCCACGAAAAATCCTCTTATTGATATTGCTGCAAGATGTCGGTTATAACCAATAACCAATAAATAACCAATAACTAATAACTAATGACTAATTATTCATCTTTCTGCAAAACCCCATTCAGAAAAATATCTGCGAGTCCTTCGGCCATTTCCTGCATTTCCTGGGGCGAAGCATTCGGCTCCATAATCGTATTTTGACTGAAACCCGCGACTGCAAACATTCCCAAAAATACCTGAGCGACAATCTTCGGATTCATCTTCCGATAAACTCCTTTTTCCATCGCGGTTTCAAAAAAAGCCTCAGCCACATCGCTCATTTTTCCGATGACTTCCAACTGAATTCTGTCGCGCAAATCCGGGTGAAATTGTGCCTCCAAAAAACACACCCGCATCATGTCGCTATTCTCGCGGATATTCAGCATCCGTCGCCGCATCACCTGAGCCACTGCTTTGTAACTGCCCATCTCGCTTAATTCTGTCAGCAAATCCGTCAGCAACTCCACCCATCCTTCCGTCGCCACCTCAATCAAAATCGCTTTTTTATTATCAAAATGCCGAAAAAGCGTACCCTCGGCCACCCCCGCCGCTGCTGCTAAATCGCGAGTTGTCGTCCCGTCGTATCCGCTGCGGGCAAACAACCGCTGAGCGGCTTGTAAAATCCGCTTCTTGGTTTCTGTTTCAGAAGGAGGAGACTGATTAAAAATTCGCATGGCTTTGCAATGGGTAATTTGCTACTTGGAACTACGGGAGCTGGACTGAGGGACTAATTGATGTTAAGTTTTAAAAAGAATCTCTGGCATTGAGGGCAAACATTTTTTTGTTTGACAATCCAAAATCCAAAATCTAAAATCTAAAATCGAATGACCCTTTTTGAGATTTGCTGTATCAGCCTAACATCTGCGGCGCAACAGATCGCTTATGCCTCAAAAAATCTTTATCCTGAGAAAAGAATCTCTGGCCACCGAGCACAAACATTGTTTGTTTGACAATCCAAAATCTAAAATCTAAAATCTAAAATCGAATGACCCCGCAGTTCCAAAAACCCCGTGAAGCGAAGCTATCCCGTAGGGAATCGCCCGTGAGCCAAACTCGATTCATCGCCTCCCTGCTAGCCGCTGTACTGCTGTGGTGGGGACTTTCCCCCGAAATCGCCCTCGCCCGCCCCAACCCCGCTAGCGGCTCCCAAGCAGTCTCTGTTCAACCGTCGCTCGATCGAGTAATCAGCCAAGTCAGCGAATTTAAGCTCGACAACGGCATGAAATTCATCGTACTCGAAAGGCCCAGAGCGCCCGTAGCATCGTTTCTGATTCACGCCGATGTCGGCGGGGCAAACGAACCCGACGGCCAAACCGGAGTCGCTCACTATCTCGAACATTTAGCCTTCAAAGGCACGCCAAAAATCGGCACTACCGACTACCAAGCCGAAAAGCCGCTGCTAGAAAAACAAGACCAACTCTTCGAGCAAATGCAAGCAGCCAAGGCCAGCGGCAAAACTGAAGAAGTCGCCCAATTAAAAGCAGAATTTGACAAAGTTGAAGCCGAAGCTTCGCAATTTGTCAAGCGCAATGAACTGGGCAAAATAGTGGAACAAGCAGGCGGAGTCGGACTAAATGCCGCTACTTCCACCGACGCCACAATGTATTTTTACAGCCTTCCAGCTAATAAGTTAGAAATGTGGATGTCGCTGGAATCCGAGCGATTTCTAGAACCAGTATTTCGGGAATTTTACAAAGAAAAACAGGTAATTTTAGAAGAGCGCAGGCTACGAACCGAGAATTCTCCGATCGGACAAATGGTTGAAGCTTTTGCCAACAAAGCTTTCTCTGTTCATCCCTACCGTCGCCCCGTAATTGGCTACACTGAAGACATTAAAAACCTCACCCGCAGCGACGTGCAGAAGTTTTTCGATACTCACTATGTCCCCAGCAAGCTGACTGTGGCAGTGGTAGGAGACGTGAAAGCTTCGGAGGTGAAGCGACTCGCTCAAATTTATTTCGGCCGTTACAAGGCTTCACCAGAGCCTCCAGAATTGCAGATTGTCGAACCTCCCCAAACGCAAACTAAGGAAGTGACGCTGCAATTAAAAACTCAACCTTGGTATTTGGAAGGATACCACAAACCGGCGATGAATCATCCCGACAATGCGGTTTATGAAATGATTGGTTCTTTGCTCAGCGATGGCCGCACTTCTCGGCTCTATAAATCTTTGGTAGAACAACAGCAATTGGCGCTGGCTGCTCAAGGTTTCAGTGGTTATCCTGGGGAAAAGTATCCGAATTTGATGTTATTTTACGCTCAAACTGCTCCGGGCCGCACGGTTGATGAAGTAGCCTCCGCTTTGAGGAAGGAAATCGAGCGCCTGAAAACAGAGCCGGTTTCTGCTTTGGAATTGGAGCGCGTGAAAACTCAGGCGAGAGCCGATTTGTTGCGATCGCTCAATTCTAATATGGGCATGGCATTTTCGCTGGTGGACTATCAAGTAAACACCGGTTCGTGGCGAAATTTGTTTAAGGAATTGGATGCGATCGCGGCTGTTACTCCCGCTGACATTCAGCGTGTCGCTCAGGCAACTTTCCGCCCGGAAAATCGCACGATTGGTAAGCTTTTGCCTCTGTAAGAAGAAGGAAGAAGGAAGAAAAACTCGTTTTCAGGCTCTGCCCCTTCCTGACAACTTAAGACTAAAACCCATAATAAATGTCGCTTTTAGTCGAATCTAGATCCCCCTAAATCCCCCTTAAGAAGGGGGACTTTGAGAACACTCTTGTCCCCCCCTTAATAAGGGGGGTTAGGGGGGATCTTGCAGTTCGCGACAAACAAGAGAGACGGTAGGTTTAACGTTAAGTTGTCACGCCTTGGGCAGAGCCGGGGAACGCAGATCCAGAGGCTCTGCCTCGCTATGTCACAATAGGAAACTTAGGAGAAAGAATGAAAAGGACTAAATTGAGACTGAAAAAAGTAAAGTTATTTCTGCTATCGCTGTGCTTTTTTACAGTTTCACTGGGCACGTTTAATTTGTTACCTTCCTTTGCTGCTGCACCGAAACACTACGACGAATTAACATTTCCCCCGCTGTCCGAAATTAAACTGCCTAAATATACTCGCTTCGAGCTGAAAAATGGTATCCGGGTTTATCTTATGGAAGACCGGGAATTGCCGTTAGTCGGGGGAACGGCGCTATTTCGCACGGGCGATCGTTTTGAACCAGCCGATAAAATTGGATTGGGAGGTTTGACGGGAGAAGTGATGCGAACTGGCGGTACTAGCCGGCATACTGCTGATGAATTAAATCAGTTGCTAGAACAGCGAGCAGCTTCGGTAGAAACGGGGATTGATGTTGCTTCTGGTACGGCTAATTTTAGTGCTTTAGCTGAAGATTTGGAACCCGTGTTTGACTTATTTGCGGAAGTGATTCGGGAGCCAATGTTTGCTCAGGAAAAGTTAGATTTAGCGAAGAACCAAACTCAAGGTGCGATCGCCCGCCGCAATGACGATCCTGACGATATTACCGGCCGCGAGTTTCAAAAGTTAGTTTATGGCGATCGCAGTCCTTACGCGCGCACGGTAGAATACAAAACCCTCGCCAATATTTCCCGCGACGATGTGGTGAGTTTCTACCAGAAATATTTCCATCCCAAGAATATGATTTTGGGTATTGCTGGCGATTTTGATACAGCTAAAATGCGATCGCTCGTCGAGGAAAAATTCGGCAACTGGGAACCGAATCAAAGTGCAGAAGTGCCTGCTCTACCAACCGTATCGCCAGCAAAGGACGGCGGCATATTTTTAGTAAATCAGCCGCAATTAAGTCAAAGTTACGTGCAAATGGGACATTTGGGCGGAATGCTCAGCAGTCCAGATTACGGTGCTTTGGATGTGATGAATGGGGTTCTCAACGGTTTCGGCGGCCGTTTGTTCAATAACGTGCGATCGCGCCAAGGCTTAGCTTATTCAGTATACGCGGCTTGGAGTCCGAGATATGACTATCCGGGGGTGTTTGTCGCAGGAGGCCAAACGCGATCAGATGCCACCGTACCGTTTATCCAGGCAATTCGCGCCGAGATCGATCGTATCCGCACCGAACCAATTACCCAGGAAGAATTAGCTTTTGCTAAAGATTCCACCCTAAATTCATTCATCTTCAAATTTGAAAATCCCAGTCAAACTTTGTCGCGATTAATCCGCTACGAATACTACGGTTATCCCGAAGATTTCATTTTTCGCTACCGCCGCAGCATCGAAGCAGCAACAATTGCCGACGTGCAGCGCGTAGCTCAGACTTATTTGAAACCGGAGAATCTGGTAACATTAGTAGTGGGAAATACGGCGGCAATTGAACCGCCGTTATCGAGTTTGGGAACTTCGGTCAAAGTGCAATCTGTTGATATCACAATTCCCTCGGCGACTTAATTTATTTGTGATTAGGAGTCGCCGATCTGGGTAAGGACACGGCAATGCCGTGTCCCTCCTCTTTGCCACACAATCCTACACTAAAAATCAATACTCAAAGGCGATCTCGGAAACGGAATCACATCCCGAATATTCCCCATTCCAGTCATAAACTGCACTAACCGTTCAAATCCCAAACCAAACCCAGCGTGAGGTACAGTGCCGTAGCGGCGCAAATCCAAATACCACCACAATTCCTCCTTATTCATACCCTGGGCTTCCATGCGCCGCTCCAACACATCCAGCCTTTCTTCCCGCTGCGAACCGCCGATAATTTCCCCAATATTAGGAGCCAAAACATCCATTGCTCGCACCGTTTTCTCGTCCTCATTTAAACGCATATAAAATGCTTTAATCCCGACGGGATAATCGCTGACAATGGTCGGCTTTTTAAACAAATCCTCAGCCAAATAACGCTCGTGTTCCGACTGCAAATCCAAGCCCCAACTTACCGGAAAATCAAACTTTTTGTCGGCTTTTTCCAAAAGTGCGATCGCCTCAGTATAAGTAATCCGCTCGAACTGATTATTAATGATATTTTCAGCAGTAGCCAAAACCGTTTTGTCAATGCGCTCATTGAAAAACTCCATATCTTCCGGGCAATGATCCAAAACGTATTTAAAAATATACTTTAAAAACGCCTCAGCCAAATCCATATCTCCCTGCAAATCGCAGAAAGCCATCTCCGGTTCAATCATCCAAAACTCAGCTAAATGTCGCGAAGTATTAGAATTTTCCGCTCGAAAAGTAGGGCCAAAAGTGTAAACATTGCCAAAAGCCATCGCCATAACTTCCGCTTCCAACTGGCCGCTAACTGTTAAATAGGCGCGCTTTCCAAAAAAGTCTTTAGCATAATCAACCTCTTGCGAATCAGTGCGCGGCACATTCTTTAAATCAAAGTTAGTAACGGCGAACATTTCCCCCGCACCTTCGCAGTCGCTAGCAGCAATAATCGGAGTATGAACCCACAAAAAACCGCGTTCTTGAAAAAATTGGTGTACGGCCGCCGAACAAGCATTGCGGACTCGAAAGACAGCACCGTGAGTGTTTGTGCGCGGCCGCAAATGCGCGATTGTCCGCAAAAATTCAAAGGAATGGCGCTTTTTTTGCAGGGGATAAGTTTGCGGGTCTGCATCACCGTAAACTTGTACTTGTGAAGCTTTCAACTCAATTCGCTGTCCTTTTGCGGGAGACGCTACCAGCACACCCGACACTTCTAGAGATGCACCTGTATTCAGTTGTTTCAGTACATTTTCAAAATCTGGCAAATCGGAATTTATGACTACTTGCAAGTTAGCCATCGCCGAACCATCGTTGACTTCGACAAAGGCAAAATCTTTCAATTCGCGCTTAGTGCGAACCCAGCCTTGAACAGTTACCGTTTCGTCGGGTTCACCAGCGCGCAAAATTGCTGCAATCCGTTGATTTGTCATATCCACTCCCGTTTATTTAATATTTTGCACCATAATTCTCTCTTTTCTCTTCCTCTGCGCCCTCTGCGCCCTCTGCGGTAAAAAAAAATCAAAAATCATAACATAATTCAACCGACATAGGATTTCAAAATCCAACCGATCAAAATGCCAAGCCCCCCAAACCGAACTGCTTGCCAAAAAGGTTGTTTTATGCTTCCCCACGAAAACAGGCTGCTTTCTAAATTCAACTCGATAGTTTCCAATTCTTGCTCAATTTCCCGCAATTCTTTTTTGAGTTGCGGCAATGGATTTGGGCGCTTGGACTGGCGGATTTCTTCGCGCCGATGACCGAGTTCGACTTGGCGCTGTCGATCGACCTGAATTTGAGTGTACCGTTCTTTGACTGCTGCGAGCGATCGCTCAACGGCTGCGATCGCTTGAACAAACTCACTTTCTTGCTCTTCGGGATTTAACTCTGACGGCTGTTGAGGCATTTCGATCTGCAAATCTGACAATAATAATAAAAAAAACCGATTTCCAATTAAGTTGTTATTATATGCAGTATATTTTTAAAATTCTGAAACGGCAGCCAAATCCGTATAATTGCCAATTATGCTTGAAACTACACAAACAACCCAAACTGTCAACCTCAACGAGCTGAGCACGGTAGAACTAGCCCAAGCTCTAGCCGCGCGCCTCGCCATCCACGAAAAAGATTGGCACCGCCTCAAAGCCAACCGTTCCGCGCGGGCCGGAGAGCAAGCTGCGGCCGCTTTGGTCTTTTTGCTCAAAAAACAGCCCGAAGAAGCTCTCCCGCGCTTACAACAAGCTGCAGGATGGCTGGATCGATCGATATCTGCTCCTCCCTGTCCCACCCACGGCAAATGATTTTGAGTTTTGATTCTGGAGTTTTGGCTTGAGTAGTTGCTCAAAACTTAGACAATCGCGCCGCTCTATCGAGCAGCGCGATTGTGAGTTCAAAAGATTTATACTTTTTTAACTCAAAACTCACATTTTGCATTACGATCAGCTATCAATAGCCATAGCGTTCAAATTCTCACTGCAAACTTCAGTCCGGGAACGAAAAAATTTCCAGGTATAGCTGAGGTGAAAACTGCTGCTTTCATAGCGGTGCTAGCGCAACCCCGGCAGCCGATACCGACTGGGAAGTTCTTTGCACAGCCGTAACTCGGTACCTTGAGAATTCCACTCTACCCGATCGAATATTTGGTAAAGAATAAACAACCCCCTACCACATTCCTGTTCCACATGGGGTAGTGCAGAGTTATCTGCAACCTCCTCTGCGAGGAGATTGTCGCAATCATCGGTATAAAGGTTGCAACTGCAAGGGGCCTTAAAGCCAGAACCTTCATCCGATATCACCCACCAATATTGGTTTTGGACGATCGAAAAACGGACTCCAACAGTTTTACCTGGATCTAATTTGTTTCCATGCTTAGCAGCATTTACCAAAGCTTCTTGAAGCCCCAACCGCAATTGGGCTTGCCAGATTTCTGGCACCTCTGCTAGGAGCAGATCCAAAATAGGACAAAGGTATAGAGTAGAAGCGAAGCTAATAGTAATCCAATTGCGTCCGACGGGACGAGGTGAAATAGCAATCACTCAGAAAACTCCCTAACTTTCAGGTGGATAAAGTTCACACCCTGCATAGTTGGCTCCCTAGTATTCAAAATGCTAATTAATTGAGCGGCGCAGCTCTACTTATATCTTAGAGTATCCAAGCAATTAAGAACAGCAAACCACGTCACAAAATATTCAGCGATTCTGAGAAACTTCTGCAGAGAACCATCAGTAATTTTACTTATAAGTTCTCCCAGCAGCGAAATTTTGAGCTCAGCTTTTGCCAGCTAGCAACCAAACCACTAGCTGCATCCTCGAAGCCGTCAACACCTCTTGAACAAACGATCCCCACCTAGAAAAGCTCTCCAATAACTCTAAAAAAGTCGATCCCTTAACCCTCGCCAATCAGGTTCGACCCTCGCAGCCCCTAGGCAAGCGCCATCGCCCAGAACTTGATTTTGCCGCCAAACAGCAAAATCATCATACCTAGGTATGTTGCAGCCAAAACCCAATTTATTATCCAAAATGCGATCGGGTCAAATATCTCCCATTGCTGCGCCCCTCACAAAATCAATATTTGTTACAAAACTTATTAATTATGAGTGCGTGAGATCCCGATATCTCAACTCGCCCAAATTGACCAATCCTTTGCTGGCGCAACTCCGGCTCCTTGGTAAAACTATATAAATCTGAATGTCGCGATACAATAGTTAAAGTAAATAATTATTTCTTTACATTATGCAAGCAAACCCAGCCATAACCACAGCCCCCATAGCTGGAACTTACTGGCAGTGGCGAGGGCATTCAGTATACTACGTTCGATCCAGCGATCGGCATCCAGAACGCCCTCCCCTGCTGTTAATTCACGGTTTTGGAGCATCCACAGACCACTGGCGCAAAAATATAAGCGGCCTGAGCAAAGACTTTGAAGTGTGGGCGATCGACCTTTTGGGATTCGGGCGATCGGCAAAACCCGAATTACAGTACAGCGGCGACCTCTGGCGCGACCAACTCCACGACTTTATCACCAACATCATCGGCCGGCCCGCCGTACTAGCAGGCAACTCCCTCGGAGGCTACGCCGCCTTGTGTGTAGCAGCAGGGCGCCCCGAATCAGCAGCCGGACTCATATTAATCAACAGCGCCGGCCCCTTCAGCGAACCGCAGCCCGCACCCGAAGCCCCGCCCTTGCAAAAAGCCATATCTGCAGTAGCTAAAACCTTATTTCAGCAAGATTGGGCAAGTTTTCTGCTGTTCCAGTACGTGCGCCAGCGATCGACAATTCGGAAAACCCTAGAAAAAGTTTATCTCGACCAAAGCGCCGTCACAGACCAATTAGTAGAAGAAATATACCTTCCCTCCTGCGATCCCGGTGCCCCCAAAGTATTCGCCTCCGTATTCCGAACACCCCAAGGCGAAAAAATTGACGTATTGCTGAGTCAATTAACCAGCCCGTTGCTAATGCTGTGGGGAGAAGGCGATCCGTGGATGAATTCCACAGAAAGAAGCGCCAAATTTCGCAAACACTATCCGCAGTTAACAGAACACTTTATCAAAGCCGGTCACTGTCCCCACGACGAAGTACCAGAACAGATAAACGAACTGATTCGCGCATGGATAATTGACAAGGGCATGGGGCATGGGGCATAGGGCATAGGGCATGGGGCATGGGGCATAGGGCATGGGTTACTGGTTATTGGTTATTAGAACGAATAACTAACAAGAAACATAGGACAAATAACCAATGACTAATGACTAATGACTAATGACTAATGACTAATGACTTCATTTAACTTTCAGGTTAAATTATACTTACATATTCTGAGGAGACGGAAACAATGACCCGCAAAAAGACTCGCCGCCATTTTATATTGAGCAGTATAGCTGTTGCCAGCGGCATTGCAGGTGCTAAGGCGATCGAACAGCAGGATCGGGAAATCATAGCCGCACCCAATAACCAGGCGGCCGCCACAGTAAAAATGCCAGAACGACTTTTAGGCAACACCGGCGTGAAAGTGCCGATTTTCGGTTTGGGGGGGGCCGGACAAACACCGCTGTCGCAGCCGGGAAGAGAAGCAGAAGCAGCGGCGCAAATTGAACGGGCGATCGAACTAGGCATTCGCTATTTTGACACGGCGGCCGACTACGGGCCCAGCGAAGAAAACTTAGGCAAAGTTTTGCCACCATATCGAGATCGCCTATTCCTAGCCTCAAAAACCGCCGCCAGAGACAGAGACGGTGCGTGGAGAGACTTAGAGCAATCGCTCAAAAGATTGAAAACCGATAGACTAGACTTGTGGCAACTCCACCACGTCTCATTCCAAACAGAATTAGACCAAATTTTCAGTACCAAAGGAGCAATAAAAGCGATCGAAGAAGCCAAACAGCAAAAAATAATTCGTTTTTCCGGCATCACCGGACACCACGAACCAGCCATCATTGCTGCAGGCTTGGAACGCTATCCTTTTGACACAACATTAATCTGCCTCAACGCCGCCGAAAAACATCACCCGCGCTCCTTTGTTACCAGCGCTTTACCAGTGGCCAAATCCAAAAACATCGGCGTCATAGCCATGAAAATACCAGCTTACGGCAAATTATTTCAGAACGGTGTTTTAGATGGAATGCACCAAGCAATGGGCTACACGCTTTCACTTCCCGGCGTGCACTGCTGCGTCATCGCCGCCGAGTCAGTAAAGCAATTAGAAGAAAACTTAAAAGTCGCCCAAGCATTCAAACCCCTGAACCCAACAGAAATGGCAGCACTTGAAAAACGCACCGCCGCCGCTTGGCAAGAAAATACATTTTTCCGACAGTGGACTTAAAATACCAACTCCAAAATTCCCTTTTTCATCTGTCTTTATTGTGGTGTGTTTATTGTGGCGCGGGCGGGACGCCCGCGATCTCAAATCCACGCTTCATCGGAATTATTCATCTCTCTTATCTCCCTCTGTGTTCTCTGCGTTCTCTGTGGTTAAATCCTTCCGATCCAACCGGAAACGATAGGAATCATAGTTTTGTATGAAAACTCAAGTCCTCACTACGAACCTACAACGTTTATGTTACCAAACTTGATATCATCTGCGGTGAAAATACCTCAAATCACAAAACAAGGCGAGCCAACACGCTCGCCTTGTTTATTATCATAAAAAATGCACTTTGTCAACAGCAAAGAGCTACTTTTTTTTCCGTTTAGCCTTATCTAACCGCCTGCGATCGCGCCACTCAACCGCTGTCAAATAAGCCACCCCACCAGTCACTGTCAGCAGTAGTACAAAGGCCACTAAAACGAGAAAATTAGCAATCGAAAATTCCACAACCCCTCTTCCTCTGATTTTACATTTTCTACTTTCGATTTTAGATGAAAAATGTTAACAATTAACAGTTGAATTTAGACGGCTAACTGTTAACTGTTAACACTCCCTTCAAACTGCTGGCAACTCTGACAAAATGGTAAACCTAACATGATTAATTGCCAGACTTCCCACGGAAACCTCCTCCTTATTTAAAGGAAGACCGCCGCTAGTGAGACTTTGAAACCGAATTCCCTTGCCAATTTCTACGTGATACCAAGCCAAACCCATAAAAAATCGCAACGGATAAGGGCCTCTATCTTGAATATCATCAGGATTAGATTCCATCGGCACCCAGCCAAAACCCGGAATGTAAAACTCCAGCCAAACGTGATTGAAATCCGGTTCCAGCGACACACCTTTTCTGTCACCAAAAGCGGGGCACTTGTAGCGGCCGATCGTGCGGCAAGCAATCCCGTTTAACCTAGCCAAAGCTAACAAAAGTCCCACGTATTCGCCGCAGGAACCGATACCACGGCGCAGCACAATATCGGGAGTGTCAATGTGAGGCCTAATTCCGTAAGAAAGTTGATCGTAAACAAAATTACGAATGCTCAGCAATTGCCTGAGAATGTTAGTTTCCGAGCCAATGGCAGCCACAGCAGCCGATCGCACAATTTCCGTATCCATCGCCAAATTGTCATTATCCACCAAATACTTAGCTGCAAACTCCGGCGACAGCTTCGGAATCTTTTCCACATCCCTCGGTGACAACTGATACTTAATCGATCGAACTTCTAACAAAGCCTTCCAGCCAAAAATTCGGCGTTCCCCAGGGTGCAGCCGATCGAACTTAAACACCGCCACCCGTTCCCCTTCCTGAATTTCCTCAGTAAAAGGCATTCCAATCGGCGTAATTTTCCTAACCTTTTGCCGGTGAGTTTGCGAAGGCAAAGCAATCCGCCACTCCAAATTTTCGATGTCTACCTCATCGAGAGGAGACAGTTCCTCCACATAAGACATTTCCATCAAAAAACCGTTTGACAAAGCGTAGCGATCGGCTTCATTGTAGTGAAAAGACAAAGGCTGAATAAAAGTGCGATCGCGCTTCGTCAACTGAAAAGGATCTTCCGAATTCGGGTCATCCCGGATGTAAAGTTCATCCCCGGCATAAGCCACGTACAGAACCTCCTCCCCCGTTTCGGAATCCTTGTGAAAAGCCAAACCCGAAGGCGACTCAAAGGGAGTCAAAACACTAAATTTAATCTCCCCAGTTCCCCGTTCCAAACAGTAAACAGTTTGCTCAGTCTTGTCGCAAACCCAAATTTCCTCATCCCGGACTGTGATATTTTCTACCCCAATACCGGGGGCGTAAAACCGAGTAATTTCCCGACCAGTTTTCAGGTCAAAAACCAGAATATAGCCCAATCTCTGGCAAGTCACATAAAGCGTAGATTTCCACACAGCAATCCCGTCAGCAGGATAAGAAAGCGAAACAAAATGTTCCGGTTTGAGTTCAGCGATCGCCCCGTCCAGAATTGCGCCCCGACAGCAACAAATATCCTCATCCCGCGCAAACCAGAGAGTATCTTCCGAAATAGCCAGCCCCGTTGCGCCGGCAAACTTAGCCGTTTGATAAGGATTCAAAACAGTAGTGTTGTCACTTTCTCGATCGATCTCCAATAGCAGCCCTTCGGCGCGATCGACAGCGAACAACCTATTTCCTAAAAAAGCAATGCCGTGCAGTGCCAAGACTCCGATGGGTCTGACCATCCGCAGCCCCGAAGGCTGTTTGTCCGAGAGAACAGGTGAATCGAGATTCATGCTAAATTTCTTGCCGGTATTGTACACAAAAACTGATTTGTAACTTGTAGCCGATCGCTTGAGGTTCACCAGCAAAATTGCCGAGTTTCCTGATATCCAGGACTGACGCATCAACCAGGTGTTTTTACCAAAAGACGCGTTGTAGCCTCTTGCTAGAGTTAAAACACCCCGAATATTAGGGTTTAACAAGCTCAACCCAACCTGCTGCTGTGAATGGAAGTAAGTATAACTACTAAGCTACCACTGACAAACGCGACAGAGAATTCTATGTTGAACAGAGCGACCCAAATAATCGTATCTGCCTGAAGATATAAATTAAGTACAACAGATTACTATATCGGTCAAAACCTTGGATAGAATAAAACCGTGCGATAAAGTTCCTAGGTTCATCAGAAGGCAGGTTCGTCATGGCTTTGAAGTCTGCTCTAAATATCAGTGCTCTTTCCTTAATTCTGTCTTTAAAGGCACTGGCCGCCGGTAGTTTTTTAATACCAGCAGAGGCTCTCAACAGCCCCGCAAACATTGTCCAGCGCGCATCACCACCGCAGCTACCCCTCAACTGGCAAACAGTTCAACCCGCCCAAGCAAGCGGAAGTAGACCCAACAGCGAGCAATTGGGATCCGCCTGGAATAGCTTTCAACCGCCACAGGACGGAGTACCCGGAAGGCGGGAAGGGGGAGGAACCCGTGGCTTAGAATGCCCCACGGCCACCACTGCCTTAACTGCCTTGATTCCCCAATCAACTATGGGGCAAACCATATCAGCAAAGCCAACATTTTTCTACTACCTTCCCGTAGCCCTAGACAAAACAGTTCAGTTTGAGTTAGCAGACGAAAGGGACAAAACACTATACAAAAAAAGTTTTCGCATGGTAACTAGCCGTGCAGGTGTAGTTAGCGTCAGCCTCGACTCCGACGACAACTCGCCAACCTTGGAAGTTGGCAAAAACTATCAATGGTACTTTACTATCAAATGCAACCCAAAAAATACAAAAGATGATGTTCTCGTTTCCGGGTGGATCAACCGCACCGCAGTCGCCCCAACCGTGAAAACAGAGTTGGATCGATCGTCCGATCTCACCAAGCTCAGCATCTTCGCCCAACAAAATCTCTGGTACGAGTACCTGGCAACTCTAGCTCAATTGCGTATCCAGTCTCCCAGCGATGCCAGTTTAGCGATCAAATGGTCAGCAGTTTTGAATTCAGTCGAACTCGGCAAAATAGCCCAAGAACCCTTAGTCGCAAGTGAGTTAACACCTATCACAAGAAAATAATTCGATACCAGCTTCACGCAAAGAATGCAGCGGTAGGCCCGTACCCCAAACCCTGATACCCATAAGTCAGTCGATTTGAGATTTGAGATTTGAGATTTTAGATTTACTTGCTGCATTGAATCTGGGAGCAGGAACAGGAGTCTAAAATTTTAGGATCTACACTGATGAACATTCGGGGCACGGTATCCGTTTTTGGGCGAGTCATTGCCAAATCTAAAATCTAAAATCTAAAATCTAAAATAGTATGAGGGGTGCAGCAAGTACGAAAAGCTCGGTTTCGATCGCGGTATTTGGCAGCGCCCCAAATGATTTTTGCCTGTTGCGGGTTGTTTGGTCGATCGTCCTAAATAAATTAAAATTTTTGTAACGATCGGCAGTTCGGACTTTTGGCATCTGGAAAGGCGGGCGGTGGAAATTTTGATGGTCAAATTTCGCCTAATACTAAATGATAAACTGGCATAGTCAAGCAGCCGACAAACTTATTTTAGAGAAATTATTAATTATGCGCCCGAATGCAAATATTGCACTATTTCGGTTGGGGATTTCACTTCTAACAGCGCTCCCGATGGCTTGCTTTTACGCCAATAAAGCTATATCCCAAACAAACGATATTTCTCAGTTGCCGATCGCCGCTGACAACTCAGCAGATACGGGCAATCAAGTATTAGCACTGCAAAAACTAGAAATCAAGCAGGATGAAACAGCAACAAACTTAAATCAGCTTCCCGATGCGATCGAGACCAACCCTGAACCAGAAAGACCATCGAACCGGGCACAGAACAGCCAAGAAGCCTGTTCCACAAGCAGTTTGATTGATTGTGGTACGGGCTTCTTGCCCGAAGCAACAAATCTGGTTGACAACGATCGCCAATGTCAGAACCCGCTAGATTGTAATTTTTTAGCCCAGAACCCGCAGACGCCACCGGGAAACCTCCCGCCCGACTTAAACCGCGATCTAGTACCAAATCCGCTGTTACCGTCGCCGCCGACTCAGCCAGATCCCAATCGCGATCGATTTCTGCAACCGGCCCCGCAGCCTTCCCCAGAACCTCCCCAAGTACCGCCCACAGTAGCGCCGCCGTCTCCGTCGCCAGTTCCCCCAACGCTGCCGAATACACCAATTGATGTGCAGAAAATTCAAGTAGTTGGCAGCACAATTTTAAGCCAAGACGAAATTAATGCCTTAGTCAACCCCTTAGAAGGCCGTTCTACCACCCTAGAACAGCTCAAACAAATCGCCGACAAAATTACCGAAATTTACCTCAATCGTGGCTACATCACTTCGAGAGCAGTCTTGCCGCCCCAAACTATCACCGCAGGGGTAGTCCAAATTCAAGTGATTGAAGGCAAGCTAGCCCGAATTGAGGTAGAAGGAACTAAAAGATTGAATCCAAGTTACATCCGCAGCCGGATTCGACTCGGTGCCGGAAGGCCTTTAAGCACAGCTTTATTAGAAGACCAACTCCGGCTGCTGCGAGTCGATCCTTTATTTGACAATGTAGAAGCCAGTCTGCGGGCCGGGGATAATGAAGCCGAGAGCATTCTGATCGTCCGAGTCTCGGAAGCTAATCCATTTCAACCTACTTTCAGCATTGACAATTACTCGCCTCCCAGTGTCGGTTCCGAAAGATTGGGAGTTAGTTTGCGGCACCGCAATATAACAGGAAATGGCGACGAACTGGCAGCAGCTTATTATCGATCGCTCGGCGATTCAGACGTGTTTGATTTTAGCTATCGCGTGCCGCTAAATGCGATGAACGGCACTTTGCAATTGAGGGCGGCACCGAATCGCAACAGTATCGTACAAGCACCTTTTAACCGTTTTGACATTTCGGGAAAATCGCATTTATTTGAAGTTAGTTACCGCCAGCCGCTGCGGAGAACGCCGATCGAAGAATTTGCCTTATCTGCTGGTTTTACTTATCAGACAGGCAGAACTTTTCTCGAAGGCGAACCGTTTCCTTTTGGCACCGGCCCGGACTCCAATGGTGTCAGCACTACGAGTGCAATTAAGCTGGGACAGGACTACATTCGGCGCGACCCGCAGGGTGCTTGGGCCGTGCGATCGCAATTTACAATCGGCACTAGCTTGTTTGATGCTACTCAAAACGAAGGTTCCGATCCCGACGGACAATTTTTGAGTTGGCTGGGTCAAGTGCAGCGAGTACAGCGATTGAATGACAAACATTTATTAATTTTGCAGGCAGACTTACAGTTGTCAGCTAATAGTTTGTTGCCTTCCCAGCAATTTGTAATTGGCGGCGGACAATCTTTGCGCGGCTATCGCCAAAACGTCCGTTCTGGTGATAACGGCTTCAGAGTTTCCATCGAAGATCGGATTACTTTACAACGCGATGCTTCGGGAAATCCCAAACTTCAATTGGCTCCTTTTTTGGATGCGGGTACCGTATGGAACGTTGCGAACAATCCTAATACATTAACCAATCAGACATTTTTAGCAGGTCTGGGTTTGGGGGTAATCTGGGAACCAATACAGCGGGTGAACCTGCGAGTAGATTACGCTTTTCCTTTGGTGAGAATTAGCGATAAAGGCGACAATCTGCAAGATAACGGCATTTACTTCAATATAATTTATACACCCTAAAGGGACTTACTGATATCTGGCATCATTGTCAGCAACAGGCAAGATGCCTGTTCCACAAAATATAAATTTTCTTGTGGAACAGGCATCTTGCCTGTTCATAAAACCCACATTCCGCAGATGTGGGTCAAAAGATAATAACATCGACGAGCCAACGCCCCGCCGCCGATTCAAGTTACATCCCTTAAAGTCTTTTCCTCACCGTTGACGCAGCCAATGACAGACAAAGATTATAAAAAATGATAGAGTTTCTCTTTAACATAAATATTTTTTTTTGACAACTAACGCCCAGCCAATCTTAATTTTAATCACCTCGGTAAAAAATGAGCCAACGCTAAGCAGATTTGCCTATCCAAAAAGAAACTATAGCTTTTGGCTTTTACGGATTCGCTAGAGAAAGGTTTAGTTGACCCCCCTCTCCCAATTCTTAACTCTCCCAAAAAACAATTATGCTGCCAGATAAATACCGAAAAGTGCATCGCTGTCTCCCTCTGGTGATAGGAGTTGTATTCGCTACCACCTACAGCATCCCCATCAGCGGCCAACCCAGAACTACCAGAGTGTCTCAGTCATCAACAACAGAAAACCTTAACCCATCAGGAATAAAACAACCAGTACAAGCATTTGCTGGACAACTCGCCGTGTTTTTAGGACATGAGGCGGATCTCACCAGTGCTGTCTTTAGCCCCGATGGCAGTAAAATTTTGACGGCGAGTGAGGATGAAACTGCCCGTCTATGGGATCTTAATGGCAATCATTTAACGGTATTTCGAGGTCATGACAAAGAAGTCAGACGTGCTATCTTTAGCCCCGATAGCCAGCACATTCTGACCATTACTGAGTATGAAGCCATCCGCCTGTGGGATCTCAAAGGCAATCTCCTCAAAGAGTTCCGAGGGGTTGAGAATGGCGATAAAGTCATAAATGCCGTATTTAGTCCAAATAGCCGGCAAATTCTCACCATTAGTCGGTTTTCCGAGCGAGCCGGTTTTAGGGATAAATTTCATTTGTGGGATATCAACGGCAATCTCCTCGCTGAGTTCCAAGGTCATCAAAAGATAACAAGTGGCGGATTAGTCTCCTCAAAAGCTGTATTTAGCCCGGATGGTCGCCAAATCCTTTCTGTCGATTCCCATGGAATTGTTTACTTGTGGGATATCAACGGAAATCTTCTCAAAGAGTTTCAAGGGCATAAGGATAGTGTCATTAATGCAAAATTTAGTCCCGATGGTAGCCAAATCCTCACGGCTAGTGCAGATAAAACTGCCCGTCTGTGGGATACCCAAGGTAATGGGTTAGCCGTGTTTCAGGGGCATAAAGAGTCGGTTTACAGTGCAGAATTTAGTCCCGATGGTCGGCAAATCCTCACCGCTAGTAGCGATACAGCCAGGGTTTGGGATACTAAAGCCAATCTTTTAGCAGAATTCCAGGGACATAAAGTTTATCGCTGGGGTGTACAAGGATTTAGCCCCGATGGCCGGCATATTCTAACCAGTAGTCGAGATGGAACTGCTCAAATTTGGGATACCAAAGGCAATCTCAAAGCAAAGTTGCGGGGACATGAGAGTGCAGTGAGTGCAGTATTTAGTCCAGACGGTAAGCAAATCCTCACCTTCGGGTGGGATCGCGTGCCTCGTTTGTGGGACGTTTCAGCCTCAATTGCTGCTGAATCTGAGCAAATAGTGGCTAGGGAAACCCTTCTAGAAAGTGTGTCTGAAAATAATGCTCAACTGGCAATATTTCGGGGACATGAAAGTTTGGTTAGCAGTGCTGTCTTTAGTCCCGATGGCCGGCAAATTCTCACCGCCAGTCGAGATGAAACGGCACGATTATGGGATCTTAAAGGCAATCTCCTGGCAGAGTTTAAAGGACATGAAGAAGGCGTCTATCGAGCCATATTTAGCCCAGATGGCCGGCAAATCCTCACCACCAATGGTGAGAATATCCGTTTGTGGGACATCACAGGCAATCCCCTCTCTGAATTTCGGGGGGACAGTCACATCAGCGAGAAGATTCGTGTGTGGAATCCTCAAGATGTTCCCTTCTCGGAATTGCAAGGGGGCAGTCACATCAATGCAGTATTTAGCCCGGATGGTAGCAAAATCCTCCCCACCGATTGTCAGTGCTATCCGGTTAGCTTGTGGGATAGCCAAGGTAATCTCCTCACTGAGTTGCGGGTACCCAGGAAAGTTGAGGACATAGAAGAACGGCAGTGGATGGTTAACAGTGCAACATTTAGTCCCGATAGTAGCCAAATTCTCACCGCCAGTGAGGATAAAATTGCCCGATTGTGGGATACCAAAGGTAATCTCTTAGCCGAATTCCCACTCGGACATGAGAAGGCCGTCAAAAGTGTCGTTTTTAGCCCCGATGGTCGTCAATTTTTGACAGCAAGTGATGATGAAACTGCCCGTTTGTGGGATCTTAAAGGTAATCTCCTTGCCGAGTTCCGAGGGCATAAGGAAAGACTCGAAAGTGCTGTATTTAGTCCTGATGGAAGTCAAATTCTGACTGAGAGTTTACATGATACTGCTCGTCTGTGGGATCTCAAAGGCAATCTCTTAGCAGAGTTTCGGGCAGATGAAACACATCTTGGAAGTGCAATTTTTAGCCCCGATGGTCGGCAAATTCTCACGACTAGCAGTGAGACTTTCGGCCCTGGAATCGCCCGTCTGTGGGATACCAAAGGTAATCTCTTAGCAGAGTTCCGGGGACATGAAGGTGTCATTCACAGTGCAGTCTTTAGCCCAGATGGTCGGCAAATTCTCACTGCTGGTAATGAAGGCACTGCCCGGTTGTGGGATGTGTCAGTGGCAATTACTGCCCAAGCCGAGCAAATGGCTGCCCTACAAATTTTTCAGGAAAGCTTGTCCAAAAATAACGCTCAACTGGCAGAGTTACAGGAGAACAACGAAGTCCAGCGTGCCGTATTTAGCCCTGATGGTCGCCATATTCTTACCACGACCGAGAAAATGGTTCACCTGTGGGATACCAAAGGCAATCTTCTAACCGAGTTTCAAGTCCCTCAAGAAAGACTCTCCAGACCTGTATTTAGCCCCGATAGCGGACATATCCTTGCAGTGGGTGATGAAACTGCCTACTTGTGGGATATCAAAGGTAATATCCTGGCAAAATTCCAAGGACACAAGGGTTCTGTTACAAGGGCAGTATTTAGCCCAGATGGGAATCAAATTCTCACTGCTAGTATAGATAGTACCGCCCGTCTGTGGGATACCAAAGGAAATCTCCTGACTGAGTTTCGGGGGCATGAGTATCAAGTCAACACCCTAGTCTTTAGTCCAGATGGAACTCAAATCCTGACCAGCAGTTCGGATAAAACCGCCCGTCTGTGGGATACCCAAGGTAATCTCCTAGCAGAGTTTCGGGGGCATGAGTGGGTTGATAATGCCATCTTTACCCCCGATGGCCGGCAAATCCTTACCCTCGGCAATGATTCCCACGGGTATGCTCGTCTGTGGGATACCCAAGGCAATCTCCTAGCAGAGTTTCGGGGGCAGAAGGATGTAGAGAAAGGCTCTAGTTCTAGCAGCAGCGTCGTATTTAGCCCGGATGGTCGGCAAATTTTAATCACCAGTGGGGATAGACTCTCCCGGCTATGGGATATCAAAGGCAATCTGTTAGCCATATTCCGAGATCATGACAGTTCTGTCAACACCGCCGTATTTAGTCCTGATGGTCGCCAAATTCTCACCGCTAGTGAGGATAAAACCGCCCGCCTGTGGGATAACCAAGGCAATTTGTTAGCAATCTTCCGGGGACATGAGGATAGTGTCGAAAGTGCCGTATTTAGCCCAGATGGTCGCCAAATTCTGACGGCGAGTCGGGATAGAACCGCCCGTGTCTGGGATATTGCCACAGGAATCAAAGTTTCTGCGGCTGAAGTCGCATTTTTCAGAGGAAATCAACTGTCTAGCCAAGAAACCGCCGAATCTAGACAACTCGCACTTCAAAAGTTAGAAGAAGCCCTCGCACTCTATCGTGCAGAGCGAAACTACGCCCAAGCTGCACAGACTCTCTTATCCATTGGTAAGATTTACGTCAATTTCGGACAATTTCAATCTGCCTTAGACTCGTACAATCAAGCGTTGCCATTATCAAAACAAGCAGGTGCTAAAACAGAACAAGCAGCCCTACTCAACAGTCTCGGTCAACTTTACACTGATTTAGCTGACCCGAAAACAGCCCTGGATTACTATAACCAAGCGTTGCCCTTATTTTATCAATTAAATGACCAAGCGACAGTCGCCAACACCCTCAACAACATTGGTAATATTCACGCTGCTACAGGAAACTGGAAAAATGCCCTAGACTCCTACAACAAAGCCCTAGTCATCTCTCGACCCGCAGGTAATTTAGCAGTAGAAGCTACTGCCTTAGCTGGCATTGGTAGCACCTACATCGCTTCAAAAGAATGGTCAACTGCCCTGAATGCGTACAACCAAGCCCTGAGCATCTCCCGACACTTAAACGACAAAGTAAAAGAAACCACAGTCCTCAATCAACTGGGGAAAATACAAGCTGCTTTGGGGCAAAGTTCTACCGCCATTGAAAACTATAACCAAGCTTTATCTCTATCCCAACAACTCGGTTACAAAACAGAAGAAGCGCACATCATCTACAATCAAGCCATCTTAAACCGCCAACAAAATAACCTCACAGTTGCCCAAACCGAAATCGAAACCGCAATTAATATTATTGAAAACCTCCGCACTCAAATCGGTAGCCAAGAACTGCGGCAGTCTTACTTTGCCCGCAACCAAGATTATTACCAGTTTTACATCGATTTGTTGATGCAACTGCACCTGAAAAATCCCGATAAAGGTTACGACGCACAAGCCTTTCATGCTAGCGAACGTGCCCGTGCCCGCAGTCTGCTTGAACTCCTTAGCGAAGCGAGCGCAAATATTCGCCAAGGTGTTGACTCGCAACTGCTAGCCCAAGAACAAAATTTGCAACAACAACTTAGTGATTTTCAGACTCGCAAATACCAAATTGTCATCGCTAAATCTACCCAAGAAGCTGTGAATGAAATTCAACAAAAAATCGATACGATTCTCAAGGAACTTGCTCAAATAGAAGCTCAAATTCGCGCCAGCAGTCCTCGTTACGCTGCCCTCAAATATCCCGAACCTCTCAAATTGTCACAAATTCAACAACAGGTACTCGATGAAAATACGCTACTTTTAGAATATTCTCTGGGTGAGGAGCGCAGTTATTTGTGGGCGGTGACAAAAACTTCTTTCACCAGTTACGAACTCCCTTCTCGCACCGAGATTGAAGCCACGGCTAAGAATTTTCGCGATACTTTAACCAAAGCCACCACGAGAACCTCTCCTCAAATGGTTGCCGAATCTGCTGCACTTCTGAGCCAAACGATCCTCGCTCCGGTTGCTTCTGAGTTGGGCAACAAGCGCTTGCTAATTGTTGCGGATGGAGCCTTGCAATACATTCCTTTTGGCGCCCTTACTCTGGAAAAATCTGAAGCGCCGCTAATAGTTAAGCATGAAATTGTTAATCTGCCTTCTGCTTCAACTTTAGCAATTCTGCGGCGGGATATGGCGACTCGTGAACCGGCTCCAAAGGCGATCGCCTTGTTTGCAGATCCAGTTTTTAGCACTGACGATGAACGGCTCAAAGGCACGAGTACATCCTCTGTAGCGAAGAATCAAACTGTTGAAAATCTGCCAGTGGAAGCGCAACAATTACAGAGATCAGCCTCTGAGGCTAACATTTATTGGACTCGCCTACCTTTCTCGCGAACTGAAGCTGAGCAAATCTTGGCTTTGGTACCGGATGATTTGGAAAAACAAGCGTTTGACTTTATGGCTAATCGTACCACGGCAACCGATCCTGATTTATCTCAATATCGCATTGTTCATTTCGCTACGCACGGATTTGCTAATAGCAAACATCCAGAATTATCGGGATTGGTGCTTTCTTTGGTTGATGAGAAAGGTACGTTACAAAATGGCTACTTGCGACTGAATGATATTTTTAATCTCAATTTACCGGCTGAATTGGTGGTGCTGAGTGCGTGTCAGACGGGTTTGGGAAAAGATGTTAAAGGAGAAGGGTTGGTGGGTTTGACGAGAGGGTTTATGTATGCGGGTGCGCCGCGTGTGGTGGTTTCTCTGTGGAGTGTTGAGGATCAAGTAACTTCTGAGTTGATGACACGATTTTACAAAAAAATGCTCCAAGATAAGTTGGCGCCTGCTGCGGCATTGCGATCGGCGCAAATCGAAGTGCTACAGCTTCCAGAATGGCAATCTCCTTATTATTGGGCTGCTTTTGGGCTGCAAGGAGAATGGAATTGAGTGCGCTTCTGGCGGGAGAGGGGGAGAAAGTGGGGGAGTGCGATATGAAGAAAATATTTCCTTCTTGCTTCTTCCCTATTCCTTCTTCCCTCTTCCTTCCACATCCGATATTAATCGCCGACTTCCCCGACAACCTCCGCAGCAGCCTGAGTTTCCAGCCAGAGTTTGAGCAGCAAGAGCTCTGCCCGATCGCCCAACACAGTCGCAAACACGCCCTGGGCCCCCTCAGACGCATCAGAAATCCACGTACCGCGCAGAGTCACTTCTACAAAGTCAGCATCAGCAACACAAAGCTCGATCGCATCATTGTCGTTTCGGCGCGCCTCAGATTCCAACAGAGACAGCGCCGGCAAATTCGCGGGCAGCAAAAATGCCGCAGTGCTCGGTTCGACGCTGATGCTTTGACCAACTCGCATAGCCAGCACAACTCGCAGCGCCACTAACTGTTCGGGAGATTGAGCCAAACGCTCGAGGTTAAAGCCCGTTTCAGTGTAAGTCAACTTCAGCATATTGACAGCCCTAAATTTGGAATTGAAAGTTAAAAATTGGTAATTGAAAATTGGCGATCGGGAATTTGGAATTGGGATTTAGGGCAGATTTTAGATGAGCATTACGCATCAATTTAAAATCTAAAATCTAAAATCTAAAATCTAAAATTCTTCCCATGCCCTATTCCCCTATTTGATATTCGTGCCAAAACAGTTCGGCAAAAGCAACAGTGGGGTGTATGGGGGCTTTCGGCTTAGTTCGCAGAGACATTCCAGCTTCTACGGGAGTTCGATCGCCCTTACGAGAGTTGCACCGTTCGCAAGCCGTCACCACATTGTCCCAAGTATGCGGGCCGCCCTTCGATCGAGGCATCACGTGATCCAGCGTCAAATGCCGATTGCTACCGCAGTATTGGCAAGAATGAGCATCGCGGCGCAGAACTTCCCGGCGATTGACCGGGGGCACTTTCCACAGGCGTTCCCTGTTACCAAAAGTCAAGCGGATTTGTTCGGGTACGTGGATGCTGGTGCTGGGCGATCGTACCAGCCAGCCGTTGCCAATGCTAAAATCAAGAGGTTCAGCCTTGCCTGTTACCAACAGTACGATCGCCCGTTTGATGTTGACACGGCTCATCGGTAGGTAATTCTGAGAAAATACCACCACAGATTGCCTCAATACATCAGTTACTACGGTCACGGCTTGCTCCTCCTCATTTGGATTTTGGATTTTAGATTTTAGATTTTAGATTTTGAATCTTGCTTGCTTCGTCAGCATTGGCTACATCTGGTTTTTTCCCAGTTCCCCAAGCCGATCGAATTTCTCAAATATCCAATCAAAATGCCCCCGCTTCTCTTACGAGAGAAGCGGGGGCCAGAAAAACTGCTTTCATGCAAATTTTCATCCTGTCTTGGTACAGTAGTTTAGCTGTACCTCCCGCTTCGCCTCTCTCGATATGGCTGTGCCACTTGCAGACCGTCCCGGTCTACCTCGTTGTCATTAATTTCTGCAATTTGTCCTAATCCACTATAACCAGGTTTTATTAGGCCCAAGCCCGCCCACGAAGTCGCTGCAACAGTCGCAAAACCATTGCTAAAGACGTGCCGTGACGACTCTGAGCGACCCGTGGGGCGATCGCACTTCAGTTGATAGGTGGAGTAGGTGGGGAGAAATTTCAAAGTCGGCAGAAGGTGGTTAAGAGGCTTTCAATCTAGCTGTAAACATACTACACTGATATTACACATATGTCCACCCGTCACGGAGAAAAAATTATGCATACCCTACCTAGAACCTCAACCACCGAAATGGAAGTCACCAGCATTCGACTCGAAAGAGAGCTCAAGGAGAGACTTAAAGAGCTCGCGGGCAATCAAGGCTATCAAGCTTTAATTCGAGATTTGCTCTGGAATTACGTGCAGCAGAAGTCTGGAGAGTATCGGCAGATGTTTTCTCGATCGGATATTCGAGCTAGCATTAATGCCACAGCACAGCAGGAGGAACGCTGCGCGCTTACAGGAGAGTTGATCCGACCGGGCGGCCCGATGTTATTAGGCCTGACGATGCACGGCGAAATGGTGCCGCTGAGTATAGGGAGTATGGCCGGATAAACCAGTTTACCCTTAAATTTGTGAGAGCGATCGGCCTGGGGTGAAGGCCCCAGGCGCTGAAGATCAGACTATTTTAGATTTTAGATTTTAGATTTTAGATTTCAATACTTCAAACAGTTTTTGATTACCAACCGTAGAATAAGGGTTTCCCGGCTCCAAGGCAATCGAGATACCAACGAAAAATCGAGGGTTTCAGACTACGAACTAAAAACAGTCCGGACTATTGGTATAAAATTCCGCAGTCTTTAAACAATCTCTATTTAACCAACCGCGAAGACGCGAAGTGCGCGAAGAAAGATGGAGAAGGAAGAAGATAGGCAATTTTAGCGGTTCGGGAGTTTGGTAATGCAGATCCGGAGGCTCGCCCCACGCGCGAGAAGAATGCTAAACTTTCCATCGGGCGTGCCGAACAGACGATCGTACATTATGATGAAAAAAATTAAAGTAATGCTGAAAAACCGCTACTTGACTGCTGCGAGTTCGATCGCCCTTCTCACAATTATTGCCGGATGCGCCGCTACTGAATCAGCTCAACTTGCATCTCCCTCTCCTGTAGCTGAATCCTCCCCGCCGCCGGTTAAACCAAGTCAGCCTCAGCAGCCATTAATAGTCTCTGCTACCAATCCCGAAACCCCCACAAATACCAAAATCCAGCAATATCTCAACGAGTTGGCCGCCCAAGGTTTTGCCAAAGAAAACCAAGGCGTCTGGATGCAATCTGGCAATACTTTGCTAGCCAATCATCAAGGTACCGTTCCTCTGTCAGCCGCTTCTATTACCAAAGTAGCAACATCTCTCGTAGCGCTGCAACAATTCGGGCCGGAACATCAATTTATTACCTTAATTGGTACAACTGGAAAAATTGAAAACGGCGTATTAAAAGGCGATTTAATTATACAGGGAAACGCCGATCCGTTGTTTGTCTGGGAAGAGGCGATCGCCCTTGGTAACGCCTTAAGTCAAAAAGGGATCAAGCGAGTCAGTGGCAATTTGATAATTGTCGATAAGTTTTACATGAACTTTGAACTTGATCCCCTCAAATCGGGAGAATTGCTCAAACAAGGATTGAACAGTCAAATCTGGCCCAGCGAAGCCGCCGCCCAGTATCAAACCCTGCCTCCAAATACGCCGAAACCCCAAATAGCAATTGAGGGTTCTGTAAAAGTTTTGTCAGCATCTCCCAATGACGTGCAGCCTTTAGTCAAACATTATTCTTTGCCCCTCGCTGAACTGATCAAAAAAATGAATCAGTACAGCAACAATCTCATGGCAGATATGCTAGCTGATACTGTCGGTGGCGCTAAAACAGTCGCGCAAAAAGCAGCAGCAGCAACCGGAGTTCCTCCCGCAGAAATTCAACTCGTCAACGGTTCGGGATTGAGCGAAGAAAATCTCATTTCTCCCCGGGCTGCTTGCGCGTTGTTTATAGCTTTAGAACGCTATCTTGAACCTTACAGCATGACAATTGCTGATGTCTTAACTGTAGTTGGGAAAGATGAAGGAATACTATCAGAACGGCCGCTACCCCAATTAGCAGTGGTCAAGTCGGGCACGTTGGATAATGTTAGCGCTTTGGGCGGAGCTTTGCCAACTCAAAAACAAGAAACTGTGTGGTTTGTGATTATGAATGGAGGGGCAAATGTCGAGACATTTCGCACTCAGCAAGAGGTTTTGCTGAAAAGCTTTTTGAATGAGTGGGGAAGTGTTCAAGTTTCGCCGCCGGAATTAACGCCAAATCCTGCTAGAAAGAGTAAGGTATCTCGCAGCGAAATTGTCAATTGATTTGAGGCTGACGATGGGGGCCCAGAAACCGGGTTTTTTTACAAAAAGACGGGTTGCCATCCGCAAATTCGGCAAAAAACCCGGTTTCTCTACTTGGTAGGGTGCGTCATATCGTTTCCGGTTGCATCGGAATGATTTAACCGCAGAGGGCGCAGAGAACGCAGAGGGAGAGAATACAGAGATGAATACAGGACGATGCTACCGGATTTGATATCAGTACAGAAATTGTGAATTGGCAGCTAAAATAATGCAAGCTGATGCAACCTAGGAGTACAAACTAATTTAATTAGGTGTTTTCGCCCTAGCGACTACTATGCCGATCGCACTTTCGACTCTGCTAATATATCTCTGTAAGTCGTAAGCAACTGTTACCTCCCCAGCCGGCGAAGCGTGAATTAAACCCATATTGCCGTCCGCATTGCGGTAGACTAAACCTGTGTGGGTGACATCCAATCCTTTAACATCGGTGGCTACCGCTACAATATCCCCTGGTTTTAACTGAGAATAAACACTTTTTATGCGATTTGTGGGGATGTAATTAACAGTAGTTTTGGCTAAGTCGGCTTCTTGGCTGACTATGCACTGATAAGTTGCTTCGTCTTTGAGCATTTGCGGGTAACTGCTGCGGTGCTGACTCATGAAATTTAGTGTTTTATTCATGGGCACTCCGCCTAATTCGGCGGTGATATTTTCCACAGTTTGCCGTTTTTGATTGTCGTTAATCCAGTCGGAAAAATAGTGCAATCTGCTGCAATAACCGTTCATTTTACCGTTTAAATACCGCTGTTCTTCTATGCGATTTACAAAGTTTTGATAGTCGTAATCTTGTACTGCTACGCCCCTGGCGATCGCCAAAACGGTTTCTACAAATAAAACGCAATCAAATTTATTCAAAGTTACGATCAACTTTTCTTCGCCGGATTTGTCCAGCAAGCCAGCGGCGTAGGGCTTCCCTAGGAAGTTATCGGCGATCGCCTGGACGATTTCTCCCATCGAGCGATCGTGCAAATTTTGTTGTTTTGCATACTGTACAACCTTTTCAAAACGTGCTATGTCTTCAGGCTGTGCAACGGTTTCTCTCTCGGTATTATTGGAGTCCGATCGTCTCGCCAGCAGTTTCAGCAATTCGGAATAGGAAATTTCCGCTAAATTGTTGAAGTCCCACAACATACTCGGAAAACTGGAAACAGTTGGCTTGTTTGTTAATTCCAGATTTTCGCTTTCTCCCGTCAAGGAAAACGCTAGATCCGCGCCCTGTCCTGCTGTCTGTCGATCGACAACATATCCCGTAGTAGATTGAGACTGAAATGCCCAAACATCAGGTATCAAAGAATTATTCACGCCGACGATCGCAAATCCCAAAACAGCCAGACTCCAAAAATTTTTCATGTTTTTCCAAGGATTTTGCTTCAACTCAGTGCTATCCTGAAAATTTTACAATTACTAGAATTCTCAATCAGCCTAGTAGACCGATAAAATTGGCAACAGCGGACTAGATCGATACACTTGTCATTTAGATGCCGCCCTATTATAAACTGATCGTGCGAGTTTGATAGCACAAAACTGTAATGCAAGTAGAACGCCGACGCCGCCCCCGCCCAATTTCCCCCCGACGCCCAATAGAGCCCCTAGGCGCAATCGGGCCACGACGCCAAAGCAGCCAGCCTCCTGTCAAATCCCGTCGTCGAGTCAGGACGAAATTTTCTCGCTTAAAATACCGTAACATCCTGTGTTTAATTGCCGGGGCGATCGCGATCGGTTGGATTGTCACAATACCGTTCAGAATTCGCCGCGCCCCAGAACCACCAGTCATCTTGGCTCAACAGGCCGTCTCGCCTCAAGAAACACTCTCGCCTCCGACAATTGAACCATCGGAAAATTTAGCCGATCGTCAAAGCGAGCCTACCTTTAGCTACAACATAAAAACACCTCCCAATCCAGTTTACTCTCAAGAATTGCAAGGGATTGTTGATGAAGCTGTGAAGATTGCAACCACCAAAGGAATGCCCGCAGAACGGCTATCAATTACCTTATTTGATGTCAGCAATTCCCAAAGTCACACCTTTGCCGGATATCAAAATCAAACTCTCCGATTTCCCGCTAGCGTTGCCAAGTTATTTTGGATGGCCGCCTTTTACTCAGCCATAGAAAAAGGCATCATTACGCAAAGAGAATCTGCATTTAAAAACGACCTCGAACAAATGATTCGCGTCTCCAACAACGATGCTGCTAGCAGAATTTTAGACAAAATCACAGATACAAAATCCGGCGGCAGGCTCGCAGGAGAAGAGTTGCAAACCTGGCTGAAAAAGCGCACTCAAATTAACACATTTTTCCAGTCCGCCGGCTACAATGATCTTCGTATAAGCACCAAAAATTATCCCATATACTATTTAAGACAAGAAGGGCCAATCGGTCGCGACTTGCAATTGCGGGGCGATGCTTCTGTGCCGATTCGCAATCAAGTAACTACCGACCAAGCGGCAAGATTAATATATGAAATCTATACGAGGCAAGCCGTTTCCAGCGTCGCCAGTCGCAAAATGGCTTACTTGCTGACTAGAGACTTAGACCCCAAGGCATGGAAAAATGACCCTAGCAATTCGATAAAAGGATTTCTTGGCGAATCTTTACCAACTAATATTTATTTTGGTTCCAAAGTAGGCTATACTTCCAAATCCCGCAGCGAAGCGGCCTTTGTCAGAACTTTAGACGATCGCGCGATTTATATCTTAGTTGTTTTCGCAGACGATCCGGCTTATTCCAAGGACGAAACAGCATTTCCGGCAATTTCCCGATACGTTTTCGATCGGCTAAATGCTCGTGGCCCCAGCACTTTGCAGTGATATGGAGTAGGGCCTGTTGACTGTTGAGTGTTGACTGTTAGTCGAAAAACTGAATGATGGTTGATCTCAAATCCGGTAGCATCGGAATTATTCATCTCTCTGTTCTCTTCCTCTGTATTCTCGGCGTCAACAGCGGTTTAATCATTGCAATGCAACCGGATTTGATATGAGTGTTGAATGTTAACTCGATTTTATAGCAACCGCCAAGACGGTTAGGACGTTGTTAATGGGTGAAACGATTGATTTTATTCCTTCTTCCTTCTTCCTTCTGCTATACAATTCCGGCGCAGTCAGAAGTGATCTTACGCACAAACAACGGTTTCTGCGAAAAATGGAAACTGGCGACCAAAAAAACCAATTTCTTGACCACCAATCTAGGATTTTAGGTAAAACCCGCAGGAATAAACCCGGTTTCTGATATCCTATGATATTATTTCCGCTCGATTACCCCTAATACGGTAGGGGCGGGTTCACGAAAAATATCTGCCAACAATTGACAATCTCAAAAACCCGCCCTTTTAATCGCTCGTCGCCCTTGGTCAGAATAGAAACAATGAGTTCAACAATTGATTGACCGGACACAATTTAACTGGGGCGAAAGGATTCGAACCTCTGAATGGCGGGACCAAAACCCGCTGCCTTACCACTTGGCGACGCCCCAACGTCTTAACCTTCACTATCTTAACATTCAAACACAGGAATCTGTCAAGCATTTTGACAAGAAAATTTTAAAAATCTTTTTGAGACCGATCGCCCGCAGGTTTATTCTTTGATCGCAGGGGGGCGAGCTACCGGGATTTCAATCCTGAAATCCGCTCCCTGTCCAGGTTCGGAGATACACTTCAAACTTCCTCCGTGTTTTTCCACCACTATCTGGTAGCTGATAGACAAGCCGAGCCCCGTACCCTTGCCTACAGGTTTAGTGGTAAAGAAAGGGTCAAACAAGTGGCATTTAGCTTTTTCGGGCAATCCGGGCCCGCTGTCTTGAATCCGAATCACCACAACTTGACCCCTCGACTTTCCTGACTCATCAGCCTCCGAGTCTGGGTTCACCACCGCCGTCGAGATTTTGATCGTCTTGGGTGGAGGCTGATTTTCCAAAGAGTCGATCGCATTCGCCAAAATATTCATAAATACTTGGTTGAGTTGTCCGGGATAGCACTCTACCTTCGGCAAGTCGCCGTAGTCTTTAATTACCTCAATTCCCGGCACTAGCCCGTTTGACTTCAAGCGACTCTGCAAAATCAGCAGCGTGCTGTCAATCCCTTGGTGAATGTCCACCGGCTTCATCTCTGCTTCGTCGTGCCGTGCGAAGTTCCGCAGAGACAGGACAATTTGGCGGATGCGTTCAGTTCCCATCTCTATTGAAGACAGAATTTTCAGCAAATCCGGCACTATGAACTCAACATCGATTTCTTCGTTTTTGTCGAGAATTTCGGGGCAAGGCTCGGGGTAATGCTTTTGATACAAGTGCAGCAAATCCAGCAGATTTTTCATGTACTGCTTGCAATAAGTCAAGTTTCCGTAAATAAAATTAACCGGATTGTTAATTTCGTGGGCGACGCCGGCGACCATTTGACCGAGAGAGGACATTTTTTCGTTTTGGATGAGCTGAGCTTCTTTCTGCTGCAACTGCTGCAATGTTTCCGTCAGTTGGCGGGCTTGAGTTTGGGCGGCTAAGGCGGCAGCGCGGGTTTGGGCGTAGAGTTCGGCTTGGTCGATCGCGATCGCCAGTTGATCCACCACCGCTTGCAGCAATTCCACTTCGCTCGTCGCCCAGGAACGGTGGCTGCTGTAATGGTTGCAAACTACAGCACCCATTTGACCGGAGCGAGTCTTGAGCGGCAGCAGCAGGTTAGAAACAATCCCGATACTTCTCAAAAAAGCTCGCGTGGCCGGTTCGATGCACAGTGCTGTGGCAGCGTCGCCGATCCGGAGGGTTTGGCGGTGGCTAATTTTCTCGGCCAGCAGCGTTACTTGTTCGATCGGGTATTCTGTGAGCCGCTCTTTGAGTTCGGGATTTGCCGCCTCGTGGGTAATTGCAAAGCTGGGCTGACCGTCTCGCGAGATGGAGTACCACAAAAAGTAGCACTGGTCAACCTGCAACAAGCTGCGAATTTCGTTCACAGCCGTATCTAAAATTTTGTCGAGGTCTAGGGAATTCCGCATCTGGCTGGCGAGGCCGAAGAGCAGGCCTTCCCGGCGGCTCAACAATTCTTCTCGGGCTGCGTGGCGATCGATCGCCACGGCGATGGCGTTAGCAATGCAACCCAGAACTTCTAGCGCTCCCTCGCTTGCCAAAGCGCTACTGCACAGAGCCATCACTCCCACCAGCCGCTCTTCGACAATCAACGGATAGGTAATGGTACACAGAGACGGGTTCGACATTAGACACACAGGAGCCGTTTGGAGTTTTCCCACTTCTGTTGGCACCCAATCTTCTATTTCTTTTGCCCAATCTTGGCTCCTAAGTCCTGAATTGGCCTGCAATTCTAACCGCTCTGTCTGCTGGTTGAAAGTCCAGATGCTCGCCCCTGTGGCGTCGAGGTACTCTACCATTGCCTCGGTGCAGCGATTGAGGATGACCGATATTTTCCCGCCTTGTCCGAGGGCTGCACCGACTTTAGCTTGCAGGGTTCCCAAGCGAGCTCGCTCTTGTAGGGACGCTGCCGTCAGTTGGCGATCGGATGTGTCGCCCGGGCCGGCAACGATTTCTCGGATTTGTTGGGTATCGTCCGCGCGCCCGATGCCCGCTGAAGCTTCCCACACATATTGAGATGTGCCTGTTTCCCCCAGCGTCGGGAGGTTTTTTGTGCCGTATATTGTCCTGCTACTCTGTGGCGTAGGTACCGCAGACAAGCTCGATCGGTTCGAGCCAGAAACTAACTCCGAGATTTGCGGGCTGTCCGAGGTGATATCTTCTACCTCTGGCAACTGTTTCTGGGCTTTGACTAATTGCCAGCGCAGCTCCACCAAACTCGCAACTTGCCGACTTAAAGCTTGCATAGCTTCTATCGTTTCTTTTGTCAAGTCTCGCGGCACCGAGTCCATGACGGATAGCACTCCCAGCACCTGCCCCTCAGAGCTGACAACTGGGATTCCGGCGTAAAATTTCACGAAGGGGTAGAAAACGATCAGCGGATGATCGCCAAATCTCACATCTGTGGAAGCGTCTCTAACAATGGCGGCAGGCAGTTCTTTAAAGGAATTTATAGGAAGTTCGATCGCAAATTCGGAAGCAACGGGCGGTTGTTGCAGGGAAATTGCCCGGTCAAATTCCGACTTTGAGTTTGAACTCTGGGCGAAATCTTCGGGAGTTGGGTCTAGGGCGCGAGCGCAAAAATTCAGGTAACGGTGGGTCAAAGTTCGATCGATACCTAACTGCGACTTCAACCAGTGGCGATTACCGTCAATCAAGCTCAAGAAAGCAATAGGAGTTCGGCTCATCTGAGCTGCCAAACCGACCAAACTGTCCAAGCAAGCCTCTGGATCAGATCCCAGAAGCTGATACAAATCAATGTTATGGAGCTTGAACACTTTTTTTTTACCAAGAGGCAAGGGTGCTTTCATCATGTGTAACTGCCCGTCTAGTTGCTGGCAACCGCCCTTCTCAATACTTCCCTTGAAAAACAAGCTATGAATTCTGTGCTGGGAGACTCGGGGCGCAAGTTCGGCGCAGGTTGCTTGCGCCGAATTCAGACTAACCTCTTGACTGATCTGAAAACTTTTGAGTTATCGGAGTTAGAGCACCCCATATCTAAGACTATATAAATTATACTTCCAGTTGACTATGCTTTTGAATACCTCGGACTCTCTCAATCTAAGACCCTCTGTTGGGAGGAAGCAGCTTTCCAAAATATATGACTATTGCTTACCTAGAATTTTTTTATCAGTTTAATTGTATTTTAACAGACTTCTCTAATCGTGGGTAGCTGGCTTGCTGGTAGATTTAAATCAGGGGTTTGTGCCACAATACCAGTGTCCTTTACCGAGCTGTGCCTTAGCCGAGTGTTCAACTACAGTTAGGAGATGAATTACAAAAAATTGGTAAGATGTTAAACTTTGTAACAATAGTTGTTCAAACTCGACCTTTTAGGGTTTTTGACCCCGGATGCACATTTTGCAACTGTTGTAATTGCCGATCGACCAATCTCCCAATCCCTTTTTTCGAGTTTGAGGTAAAAAAACAGGGGTAAAGTTTCAACTAACGCTCCAACGGAGTTGACAATTATTGGCTAGAGGCAACTCTCAAAAAATAACTGAACGAAGTATGTTTTGTATTTTCAAGAACTATAAATAAACAGGGAGAAGAATATGTCTGCAAGTAGCAGTCAAGTACCAACTATTTTGGCAGTTGATGATAGCGTCGTGATGCAAGGACTTGTTAAACAGGCCTTAAGCAAAGAGTTTCGAGTTCTCGTAACCGACAATGCAGTGGATGCTTTGTCAACGATTTATCACGAACAAATTTCGGTTTTGTTGCTGGATGTTTCGATGCCCGGTATTGACGGATTGGAACTCTGCCGCACGGTGCGGAGCTTGCCTCAGTTTCAGAATTTGCCGATCGTAATGCTGACAGCGCGAGATGGAGCCTTTGATAAGGTACAGGGGCGTTTGGCGGGAGCAACAGAGTATTTAACTAAGCCGTTTGATGCTGATAAGTTGCGCGAGGTAATTGGTAAGTTTATCAAAATCAAATAATCGGACTTAGGACAAAAAATCAGTTTTGAGTAATTAATGAAGTAAAAAGTTGCGATCGCGCTCTCTGATCCTCGACTTCTTTAACAAGTCGAGGGGCGGGGCATTCTGCACTATTTGCGAGGTAAGTCCTAAATGTTTAATTTTGCCAGGAGTAAGGGAGCGATCGCACTGACAGGTAGAACATATTTGGCGGCACCGAGGGCGATCGCCTCCTTGGGCATTCCGAAGACAATGCAGCTAGCCTCGTCTTGGGCGATTGTCAACCCCCCTTGTCTAGCGATCTCCAACATTCCGTCAGCACCATCTCTACCCATTCCTGTCAGCAAAACCCCCGCTGCTGCCCGACTATAAAAATTAGCTACCGACTTAAATGTCACCGTTACAGAAGGGCAGTGTCCCGCAGCATGAGCAGCTTCTGAATAAATAAATCGCCCTTGAGAATCCAATTCTAAATGACGTTTTTCTGGAGGAAAATACACAGTCCCTGCTTGTGGCAATTCCCCAAAAGCAGCTATCTTAACAGGCAGTTTCGATTCATAACCCAGCCAATCAACTAATCCTTGCAAAAAACCTTCACTGATGTGTTGGACACAAATTATAGGCACGGGAAAACTAGCTGGAAGTTTAGAAATAATCGCGTACAGTGCTTGTGGTCCGCCTGTAGAAGCCCCTATCGCCAATATTTTAATAGTTGGAGATTTAACATTTTCGTTAGAAAATTTGTAATTAGGAACTGGTGCTTGGTTGAGTTTTACAATTTGATTTTGATCTTCAGTAGGTATCTTTTTTGGATGCCGTGTAAATACTTTAACTCCTGAGAGAATTTTCACCTTAGCTATTAATTGATTAGCTAGGCGATCGTAATCAGATACCAACCCGCCCATCGGTTTCGGAAAAACATCCAATGCACCAGCCTTTAACACTTGAAATACATTCTGAGTATCATTCGCTTGCACTGAAGCACTAATTACTAAAATTGGTAGCGGATATTTCTTCATTACTTCTTCGGTAAATTCTAACCCGTTCATTGGTGCCATGTTCAAATCCGTACAGATTACTTGGGGCTGAAGTTTGGGAATTAATTCTAGTCCTTCTAATCCGTTGCAAGCAGTTCCTACAACTTGGATGTCTGGCGAGGACTCAAAAATTCGTTTGAGAACGATGGTAACTACTGGAGAATCTTCAACTAACAATAGTTTAATGGGCAACAACATCAGTTTGCTCGGAAATGGGGAATGGGGAATGGGAAATGATAAATTCGGCATCCATGCACGGGGAATTTTTCACTAGACACAGGGCATTGGGCTTTGCTAATTGGTAGTAAATAACAAATAGCTAATAACAAATAGCTAACAACAAATAGCTAATGACTAAACTAACCTTTTTAGTGTCTCTACCAACACATCTTGATTGAAAGTACCTTTAGGAATATAAGCATTGGCCCCCGCATCAGCACCTCTTTTTTTATCTTCATCCGATGCCAAAGATGTCACTAAAATTATCGGCAACTCACTGTATTCTTTTTGCTCGCGAATCTTAATAGTCAGGGCCAAACCGTCTAAATTTGGCATTTGTATGTCAGAAATCACAGCATCAAAATCGCGAGTTTTCAATTTATGGAAAGCATCCAATCCGTCTACCGCAGTCACAACTTCGTAACCTGCAGCTTCCAGTATGCGCTTTTCTTGAGTGCGCGTGGCGATCGAATCTTCTGCTAATAGTATAACTTGTTTTCTGCTGGCAGTCTCAAGTTGCGATCGCGCACTCCCAACCCCACGAGACGAAACTTGCTGGCGTACAGATTTTATCAAATCGTGGGGATTGAGTACCATACAAACTTCCCCAGTACCGAGAATTGTGGCACCAGAAACATTTCGCACCCGTTTGAGCAATTGACTTTGAGGTTTCATCACCACATCCTGTTCGTCTATCAAAGCATCTACAAATAATCCCAATCTTTCCTCCCCAACTTTTAAAACAATACAAGGCATTTTTGAAGAACTTGAATTTCGGAAGTAGTTTTTATTCTCCTTCAGATTTTCTCTCCCGGTTTCCTGTCTCAAATACCGATTTTTTTGCCACAGTTTTTTATTATTTAATTCTAGTAAATCTGTCAGATGAGCAACTGACAAAGGCTGACCCTTTGAAAGTATAGTTTCCTTACCTTCTATAGCAAATATCTCAGACTGAGACACCTGTTGTGCCGTGTCTACAAACTCGACTGGCAGAGCATAAGGAATGTCTTCAACTATGACAATTAATACATTTGCTGTAGCTAAAGACGTGCTGATTTGCAGCCTCAAAGTGCATCCTTTTCCTGGTAAAGACTCTACTTGAATACTACCTTTTAGGGCTTCAACATTAGTGCGAACTACATCCAATCCGACCCCGCGCCCCGATACTTCGGTAACAAATTTTTTGGTCGAAAAACCCGGAGTAAAAATTAAAGATTGTACTTGATTTTCGGTCATTTCTGCCAGTTGTTCAAGCGTACAAATATTACGTTTTAGCGCCGTTTGTTTAATGCTCTCTAAATTTAGTCCCCGACCATCATCAGCAACTTCAATAATAATATTGCTAGCCATATTATAGCCTTTAATTCGGAGAGTAGCCACGGGAGGTTTACCTAGTTTTTTCCGCTCCTCAACAGTTTCAATGCCGTGGTCGATCGCATTTCTAATCATGTGCATTAAAGGGTCTTTCATTTCCTCTAAAATGCGTTTATCGGCTGTAGTTTCCCCTCCTTCAATCACTAAGGCAACTTCTTTACCTTCCCGTTTTGCTAAATCTCGAACAGTTCGAGGAAATAAATTAAAAATAGTAGACAAAGGCAACAGTCTCAGAGTGCGAATTCCTGATTCTAATGCCTCAGCGATTAATTCGAGTCTGGCAGTATCTTCATAAACTCGATTTCTCAAGCAGTTTACTAAAGTTCCAAGACGTTCTAAACGTTCTTCTGTACGTTGATAGTAATCCTGCAATTGGCTAAATTTGCCGTTGATTTTAATACCGTTTTCATCTATTTGCATCCGATCGACAGTCAAGCTAGTTACAAAATATTCTCGGCTCCACTCTTCCCACAAAGTTGTAATTTTTTCGATCTCTGCAACTCGGTGTCCTAGTCGAGTTTTTGTGACAGTAAGTTCCCCTGCTTGAGTCATTAAATCGTCTAAATTTTGAGTCGCAACGCGAATGGTTTCAATGCGGTAAGATGAGGTAGAGGATGCAGTAACTGCCGACTGCGACGCCGACGCAGGGGCGGAATCAGAAGGTGCAGGCAAGTTTTGAGCTTGCAGTGGAAATTCTGGCTGGGATTGTAGGGGTAAAAAAGAGGAATTCTTCTCTAAGTTAACGACTTCTGAATTTTCAACGTTGGTTTCTGGTTGTTGGGTAGGAGGCTCAGTAAATTGCGGTTCTACCAACGGTTGTTCTGGTACTTGTGAAGATGAGGAATCTACTATTGAGGCGGCCGCCTGTGGCTGTAACTGACTAGAAGCACCCATCATGCTAGCGAGGATGTAAAAAGTATTAATGCCGGAATCTTCGCCGGTAACTGCTTCGTTAACGAGTTGGCGGATGGCGTCTAAACCTTGCGAAAGTCGATCGCTAATATCGGAATTGAGTTGAGTTTCTCCCCGCTTGACAGAACCCAAAATATGCTCCATTTGATGAGCTAAAGATGCTACATTTTTTACGCCTAGCATCCCAGCATCACCTTTAAGAGAATGGGTTTCGCGCAACAATTGTTCTAACTTAGCTAAGTCGCTTGGATGTTGTTCTAAGTACAGCAATCCGTCGTCTAGTTTTTGTAAGTGTTCTTGACTAGCAACTTTAAATACATCTCGAAGTTCTTGATCTTCAATCATCATATATGTTTTTTAGTAATAAGTAATTGAGCATTGCTCATGGGTAATGGGTAATGATAATTATGTTGAATACTCAGTCGATTGCTAATGACTAATGACTAATGACTAATGACTAATGACTAATGACTAATGACTACACTACTTCTTTAAGATTAAATGCAGCTTCTGTCAGTTGTTGAGTACCGATTTTAACTTGAGTAATGCCGCTTACTGTTTGAGACGCTGATTCCTTCATAGAACTCATCGCATCACCTACTTGCTGAATTGCGATCGCCTGCTGTTTCACATTAAATGAAATTTGCTGATTGCTAGCAAACACCAGATTGCAAGCTTCCCTCACACCCATAAAAGCTTCTGCCGTATCTTGTGCTGTTTTTACCCCTTCTGCAACCGTTTTGCGACTATCTTCAGTTGCTTTCACCGTGGAGTCGATCGCACCCTTAATTTCTGGAATAATACCATTAATTTTTTGTGCTGCTTGTTGGCTTTCATCTGCTAACTTACGAATTTCGCTTGCTACCACCGCAAAACCTTTACCGTACTCGCCGGCTCTGACTGCTTCAACAGCAGCGTTGAGAGCCAGCATATTAGTTTGGCTGGCTAAATCGCTAACCAAACTTGCGAGAGTCGATATATTGCCAATCTGACTCGTGCTGTCGTCTAGTCGATGATTTTGCTTAGAAATTGCCACCACAGCTTCTCTAAGATTCAGCATTTGATTGAGAGTTTGATCTACCTTTGTAGTACCTTCTTCTGCTAGATTTAAAGCTTGGCGAGCAGCAACGGCAACAGACTCAGCTTGCTCGGCTGTTTGCTGAGAAGAGCGGCCTAAATTTTCGAGAGTTATAGTTGTTTGGTTAACCGAAACAAATTGCCTATCTGCTATTTGTTCTTGCCTGTTCATATTAGATTCTATTTGCATTGAAAATGACGAAATTTGGTAAATCAGCCCCCGAATGAGAGCAACAATTTGTTGCAGAAAAAACCATCCAAATCCCAGCACCACAGCCAGGGAAACAATAGCTATCGTCGCTGCTATTTTTTGAAGAGAATCGATGGAATAAAATAACAATTTTTTGGGTGAAGTATCCACAATTACTAAAAACTTATTGGTATTTTGTTTGCTGGGGAAGACTGTATTATAGCTAATCACTAGCTCCCGATTTTCAATATTTCCCTGACCACCTGAGAGTATTTTAGCAACAAGGTCTCCTGAATAATCATTTTTGACATTTTCCTTAGTTTTGAGTTCAAGTCCCCAGGCTTTTTTAGGATTGGGATGAGCCAGATAATACCCATCTTGGTTTAAGATAAAAGATTTGTCTGATAGTTCAGGATTGAACTTTTTAACCATATCGAGCAGAGTGTTACCCAGGGCATTAGTAATGATAAAGCCTTGTCTTTCTCCTTTAGTATCAAAAATTGGAGTTGCGTAGCGAATTGTTGGCTTGTAAGGAATTTCTATTTTCCCCATTTCCTGATTCAGATTTAAGGAAGACACATAGACTTCTCCTTGTTTTAGCTTCATAGTTGCCGAAAAGTAATCTGTGTCTGCTTTATTTTGTAGTTGAGAATCTGGAATAACTTGGAGATTTGTGCCGTCATAATCTACGCGGACTATCTCCTTACCGCTGTTATCTATGTAACGCAATTGCACATAATATGGCTTAGCTTCCATCATGGATAAGAATGTGAGCTGCATTCGATAAACCCAATCTTTATAAGTTGAATTAGTTTGTTTGTCTACTCCATTTCCTGCCCTGGCTCTAATCATTCCCTGAACAGGGGGAGTTTTGCGGAGAAACAAAATATCTGCTCTCAGATTTTCAAACTTGTTAATCATTTGATTGGCGGTAGAATTAACACTGTCACTAAGGGTTATCAATGCTAACTTTTGCAGTGCTTCTGTTGAAGAATAAATTCCATACCAACCAACAATAGATACGGGAATTAAGGTACTTAAAATTAGAAGTAGCAACAGTCGGTGCTGCATTTTTTGGAAAAATTTGTTAATCATTGGTTACTGGGAATCGGTTACTGGTAACTTGTACGATCGCATAGTCTAAGTATAGGGAATTGGAAAACTGTAGGATCGGGTAGCCGAAGTATTGGGAATTGGGAAGTGGTAGTAAAGAAAAAATAACAACCCCCTAATAATAACTCACAACTCACTACACTGCTGATTTGATATTAGGTTTTTATTTGCATTTGCCCATAAACAAGTTATTACTCCGGTTAATATCGCTGGAATGGTAGGGAAATCGATCGCCCAAGCAATTGCTTTCATTCTTAAGGATATATTTGGCATTTTTGGGGAACTACTCATAATTCATTGCTCTCCTACAAAACTGCTTTCAAATCTAAGGCTGCTTCATTCAATTTTTGAGTACCGACTTTAGTTTGACTGATACCGCAAGCGGTTTGGGCTGCGGCTTGATTGAGAGAGTTCATAGCTTGCACTACCTGTTCGATCGCGATCGATTGCTGTTTGGCATTCAGCGAGATTTGCTGAGAGCTCAAAACCACATTGTTAATGGCATTGGCAACTCCTGCAAATGCAGCCGCGGTTTCTGAGGCAATATTCACGCCCGATTCCACTGTTTTAGTTCCTTCATCTGTCACCATTACTGTTGAGTTAATTGCCTTTTGAATATCAGCAACTAATAGATTAATTTGTGCTCCTGACTTTTTACTGCGATCGGCAAGTTTGCGAATTTCTGACGCCACCACGCCAAACCCCTTGCCGTGCTCTCCCGCCCGCACTGCTTCAACAGCAGCGTTGAGTGCTAACATATTAGTTTGATTCGCCAAATCGCTAACTACAGTTGAGATATTACCAATGTGATCTGTTTGTTCGCTCAACTCTATAATTTGTCCTTGAATATCCTGAACTTTAGTTTTCAGAGTTGCCATTGCTTCTAAAGTTTGTTCTACAGCTTTTGTGCCACCTCCAGCTAAATTCAAAGCTTGCATTGCTTGAACCACGGCTGTTTCTATCTGCTGTGATGTCGCCCTGGAAGATGCTCCCAATTCGTCCATTGTAGTAGTAGTTTGATTTACGGAAGCTGCTTGCTGACTTGCCATGCGTTCCTGTTCTTCTACGGTGGCTGCAATCTCAGTGGAAGAAGCGGCGATCGAGCTAATTGCGCGATCGATAGTTTGAGCAATTCCTGACGAAATCAGCCAAGCTATAACCGCACCTAACACCAATAAAAACACGGAACCAAATACCAAGGCCGAGATTAAAAAAACTAAAGATTGCTTCGTTTTTTCAGTAGCTTGCTTAATCGCTTTTACTTCTATGTCGCGAAATTGCTTATTTATTTCCACAAATTCATCCACAAATTGTGTCTGTTTTCCGGTATTAAAGAGAGCCAAGGCAGCAGTTCTATTATTTTTTTGTAATAAAGCAACTATTTCGCTAGAACCGTCATAATATTCGTTGCAGAGTTCTAGCATCTTCTCTAAACGCATCCTCTGTTCAGGATTTTCCATCTTCAACTCCGCACTATTTCCCGACTCACGAGCTAATTCTCCACCAGTCTTAAAATCATTTAAAAACTGCGGATTTTTATTAATTAAATACCCGCGCATCCCCCTTACCATTTGTTCAGCACCTGCGGACATATCATTTGTATGTCTGAGCACATTTTCGATCCTTTCTACTTCTGCAAAATTATTCAACACCTGATTAGTAGTTGTATAAACTAGCAGGGGAAAACCCAAGTATATAGTGGCAGGGGCTACATAAGCCAGCAACATTCTATTTCTAATATTTAATTTTATTAACTTAGCAAACATATTTTTCTCCTTAATTTAAGCACGTGAATATACGAATTAGATTGCTTCGTCAAATCTGGCTTGAAAAGCAGATTTGGTATAACTGAATACGCTTTGGTTAAAACTATTTATTCCTCAGAGATTCCTTGCAGCATCCCCCGCATCGTTGCGAGGACTTTGAGTAAGTTCTTGTCCACCCCCTACTCCCCCTTTGTAGGGGCGGTGCGACCCCTACTCCCCGTGCCCGCCCTTGGCGCCGGGAGATCGAGCTTAACTCAACCGTATTGTGGTATAACTAACTTCTTTAGTGGTGGACGCATTTCAAGATAATTCTCTCATGCTAAGTCCCGCTTGTTACCAGTTCTGATCTCTGCGTTGGATCGGGATTGCGAAGGAAATGAAGTATCAAGCCAGGTGCTTCACTGAACTCATGATAGAGATGCTTTGCGTAAGTCCTGTTCTGGATTCAAACCTCTTCATCAACAACTACTCCTCCTTTTGTCAGCAGTTTTTGCAAGTTCAGAATAGCCATCATTTTTTCCCCGTAAATAGCTGTCCCCCGTAGATATTCGCGGTTGGCAGAATGCAGGGCTGCCGGAACAGCCGCAATTTCCGACACATTTAAGTATATAATATCTAATATTTCGTCAACAACTATACCAGCGACCAAATCTGTCACTTCAACAACGATCGCCTTAGAGAGATAATTTGCAGTCTCCGACATATTTAAAGACATATTTAAAACACTGCGAATATCAATTAAAGTCACAATTTCTCCCCGTAAATTTATATTGCCCACTATGCGATCGGGAGTGCAAGGAACCGGAGTTACTTGGTTGATATCAGTAAATTCCCGAACTAAATCTAAATGAATACCAAAGTATTCGCCATTCAAAACAAACACCGCCAGGTACATATTAGTGGCTGCATCATTTTCTCCCTCGTTTCGCCGCCTCAAATGATTAGCGCGCGATTGAAAAATTGCTTTTTCTTCGGGGGTAGCCTGCGGGCAAAAAACGTGACGGTTGCTCAAAATTTGAGGATTTTTTCCTAACAATTTTGCACTTATTAGCCCGTGTAAATTTTCCGTCTCTGCCTCACCTGCTGCTTCACTACCTGCATGGCTTGGAGAAACAGGCCAGCTTTCCTCTGACTTTTCGGGAGAATATCGAATTAATTGATCGAGATTGAGCAGCATGATAATATCGGCTTCGCTGCGGGCTAGTCCAGCTACAAAATAATGAGAGGCTTCTAAATTCTCTCGCCCATAAGATAGCTGCGGAGTGATGGCCTCTTCTGAGAGTTCCTTAACTTCGCGAACTTGATTGACAATTATACCGATTTTCGATTCTTGCCACTCTATGACGATCGTACTATCTGTCACAGCATACCCTTGCCAAACGTATCCAAAACGGAGATTCAGATCCATCACGGGCAGAATTTCGCCCCGAAGGTCGATCGCCCCAACAATATCTTGAGGTGCTTCTGCAATTGCTGTCAACTCCGGCAGAAAGAAAATTTCCCGAACGTAGCAGGCTTCTATACCGCAGAGAAAACCGTTCTGTTCAAAGATAAGATACGGTTTAGTTTCCATATTTTAGTGTACAGTTTCTTTACTGTATAATTTTAACAATTTTTTTTTAACATTCATCAGCACTTGACTAGCTGTCATTTTTCCCTGGGAATCTATGGGAGTGTTTGGCGGTAGTGCTTTCAGGATTTCACAAGAGGAATTGTACATTTTAATAGCTCTTTTTATTTGACCTTCTTTATGGTATATATTCCCTAGTTCTATATAAGCTGAAACAAAAGATGGACACATATAAATAGTCCTTTTTAATAAATTTTTTGCTGTTTCCAACTGCCCCTGTTCTTCAGCAATTTGAGCTTGTAAATAATCAGTATATACTGATCCAGGATCTACTTTCCTAGCTCGATTACAGTATTCTATAGCCTGAGAATAATTGCCGGAATTTGCCTGAACTTGAGCAATTAAAAAATAAGCATCAAAATTAGGGCCCTGCAACTCTATTGCCTCTTGTGCCTTGTTGATTGCCTCAGCATAATCTTGATTTTTAAATAACTTTTTAGCCTCTAAGATTAGCATTTGATGCGTTTGATTTTGAGTATTTTCTGCTATTATTTTTTCTGTAACTGACACGGCATTGTTCGGCAAGCCGTCCTCCAGATAGCGATAGGGCAGCATATTTCCCAGCGGATTACTTATTTTTAATACCGGAGGCATCTCTATCTCTGGAAAATTGCTGTTAGTAGTAAAACGAGGTGGCATAGTTTCCCCTGTTAGCAACTCACCACTATCATCGCCCATAATATCTGCTTTCGGGAATTCCCGAAATGCCGAGTTGGCTTCTCCTACAGTCGCAACCATAGACTCTATTTGACAGCCTTCCTCCGGTACTGCATTCCGACGCTGATACACCACCGACTCCGGGAAAATCTTGGCTTCAAACTCGTTCATAATTTGACCGTAAACTTCAGCGTGACCGGTCATTAAATATCCTCCAGGTCTCAGGGTATTGGAAAATTTTTTCAGTACCAGTGAAATATACTTATGTTCAAAATACACAAAAACGTTTCTACATAAAATTAAGTCTATGTTATAAAGATTTTGGTAAATATTAGGAAAGTCATCTGTGATTAAATTTACACAACTAAAGTTGACACTTTCGCGCAATTCTAGATTAATTTCCCAATCATTTTGCCTCTGATGAAAATACTGCTTTTGTATCTGCGGGTCAACCAAGCGAAACGACCAATGACTGTAAACTCCCTGGGGCGCTTTTTTGATTACTTTTTCATTGATATCTGTACCTAGAATTAATATTTTCCATTGCTCCCAATCGGGAATCAATTCTTTTAAAACAATAGCTAAAGAATAAGGTTCTTCACCGGTGGAGCAGCCCGCACTCCATATTCGCAGTGTCGGCTGCATTCCCAAGGTCTTGTGCAAGTTTCTTTTCTGCTCTATCAATTCAGGAAAAATTACTCTTTTCAACAGAGCGAACTGTCCTTTATCTCGCATAAAATAACTTTCAGTTGTTGTTAATAGCAATACTAATTTCGCCCATTCATTTTTACTTTCAAAAGTTTTGGCGGTTAAAAGTTTATAATACTTTTCTGGGTCTGCAATTTTTTTTTCTCTCATCCTACTCATGATTTTATGAGACAAACCAGCTCGATCTTGAGACCTAATTCGCACACCCATCTCAGTAGTAATTAAGTTGATAAATAGCTGAATTATGGAATCATTCATGTCCACTGAGGTAGATTAATTTAATAATTTGGGTAGTGGCAACTTTTACTGAGCTGCTGCTGAGTTTGGGCTGAGCATAGCTGCCAGCCTGCGGCTCGTCGGTTCGCAAAGCCGCAGGGAGCCGAAGGGAAGTGCGTAGCTGAACTATTGGGAATTGGGTAACTTGTAAGCTCGTGTAGTAGAAGTATTGGTAATTGGAAATTGGGGAATTTGGAATTAGAAATCTGGAATTTAGCCGATCGCCTGAACAAGAACAGTGTCACACCATATCATATCAGAAACTTGCCAGCTACTTAAAGGAAAAAGGCAAAAGGTCAAAGACAGAACCCAGGAAAAAATTATCCCTTCTGCCTTCCACCTTCTGCCTTCAAAGGCACTAATCTCCCACTTTAAGCTGGATATATCCGCAGGCGGCGATTAGGTTCTTCCCCAAAACTGTGGGATTTCAGGTGATAGTGTTCCACAAGTTCGTGCTGCATTTTGCGGACGTTGGGAGAACGGGGCAGGAGTTCCACCGGCTGTCCCTTGGGAATGACAATTTGCTCGACTGCTAAGCGCGTTTCTTCGAGAGCTTCGAGCTCGTCAGAAGAACCGCTGCGGGCGAATAAGGCGAGGTCTGCCACTTCCGGGGTACCTGGGTCATCCATGTCCAACAGGCGCCGCAAAGCTCTCGCTACGTGGGGAATAGTGGCGGCCTTAATTGTGTGCAGGGGAACTTGGCGAGTTTTGGCCAAGTGCCTCAATTTCGACTGGTTCCGAACGTTCGATCGCAAAGCCAAAACCACGTCAGCACTCTCAATATCCTTCGTCAGCAGCACCGGCAGGTTCAGCGTCGAAATCACCTGTTCGAGCTGGTGACGAGGTATGCCGTAAGGATAAACGTGGAGGGGCAAATCTTCGCCGTTAGGGCCGACATTCTGGGAAAAACGTCCGGGCTTAGGTACCGGCTCGACGGACAGGGATTCTTCGAGCAGTTGCTCGAAATACCGAGTCTCAGAAACCGGCGCGCTTTTAGGAGCCAAGTTCTCGCCTGGAGCGGGCATCGGCACCATTTTGCCAGCACTCCGCCAGCCAGAGAGCGGTGTGACGGGCCGGATTGCTGATACCGCAGCCGTGCTGCTGGAAGCGGCCATCCCCGGAAACCGCGCGGGGGGAGCGGCTGACTCGCGCTCGATAATTACTTCTCCTGTCTCGCTGACGCTTCTGATTTGCTGGCTCGGTTCGCGTCCCCGCAGCAGAGTGTCGATCGAATCTGCAACTCGCTCGTGGATTACCCAGCGCTGGCGTTCCAGCATTTCGATGGCAATTTCAAAAGTTGGCGGTGCTTTGCGCTCCAAAACCGTCTTTTGAGAACCGCGCCGTCTTGCTTCGTCATCTCCCAGCGTCACCGCTTGGATGCCCCCAATTAAATCTGCCAGAGTCGGGTTTTTCATCAAGTTTTCGATCCGGTTCCCGTGGGCGGTACCTACCAACTGCACGCCCCTTTCGGCGATCGTCCGAGCCGCCAAAGCTTCGAGCTCCGTGCCGATTTCGTCAATCACGATCACTTGCGGCATATGGTTTTCCACTGCTTCGATCATGACTTGGTGCTGGAGTTCGGGGCGGGAAACTTGCATTCTGCGAGCTCTGCCGATCGCCGGGTGCGGGATATCTCCATCTCCGGCAATTTCGTTGGAGGTGTCGATGATTACCACCCGTTTTTCCAAGTCATCGGCGAGCACGCGGGCAATTTCCCGCAGGGCCGTGGTTTTGCCGACTCCGGGGCGGCCGAGCATCAAAATTGACTGACCGGTTTCCACCAAATCGCGGATAATGCCGATCGTCCCGAACACAGCGCGGCCCACCCTCAAAGTCAAGCCGATAATCTCGCCGCTGCGGTTGCGAAGGGCGCTAATTCGGTGCAGGGTTTGCTCGATACCGGCTCGATTGTCGCCGCCGAAGTGGCCGACTCGCTCGATGCAATAGTTGAGGTCTGCTTTGGTAATCGGAGTTTGGGAAAGAGGTTCGGCCAAGGATGGAAAACGAGCTTCTGGTTGGCGGCCCAAATCCATGACAATCTCAATGAGATTGTTGCGCTGCGGGTGCTGCTCTAAGGGCTGCCGGATCTCATCTGGCACGATGTCTAATAATTTGTTGAGGTCGTCTGTAATCTGCATTCGCCTCGATGTGTTCGGTGACGTTTTCAACTTTTTAGTCAGTTGTCAGTTAACAGTTGTCAGTTGCCAGTTGCCAGTTGTTATGTGTCAGTTGCCAGTTGTTGTTGAAATTAACTACTAACTACTAACCACTAACTAATGACTAATGGCTAATGACTACTGACTACTGACTAAAATTCTTTGAGCGGGGAAACTAGAGAACTAGCTAAACTCACGGCCTCTGAGAGAAGTTCTGGGACGGCTTCGAGCTGAGGTAGCCGAGATGTTTGAACTCCGGCTCCTGGCTGCGCGACTGCCACCGGAACGGCATAAGCTCGATCGGTCTGCATTGTTTCTAACTGTTCTAAAATTGGCGATAGCAAAACCCTGGCATAGCTGCCGTAAGCTACACCTGCAATGTATGGGACAGGGGGAACTGACAAATTTTTCCCGGCATCCTTCATCAGTCCCTCGGCTCTCAGCTTGCTGACAGTGTGAGCATTAGTGCCGCCTGCAAGTTGCACGTATCCCGGCAACTGGGCAGCCAAAACTTTTTGACCGAGTTTGACTGCTGCTCTAGTAGTTCCTGTTCCGATATCTCCGCTCATTGGCCTACCGTCCGTTTGCCAAATTAGGGGACAAGGAAGGGGGGAAATTATTTGATAGAGTGTCCGCAAATAATCAATCAAACCGTCTCCATCGGGGCAACTAATTGCTATTACCTTGAGTTGAGCGACCCAGGGAGCTATGCTCGACCAAAGTCGCGCAAAATCTGCCTCTCTGCCTACTTGCGTGTGGATTTCTAGGGCGTCCGCACCGGATTGCAAGATTAAAGGTGCGATCGCGGCGGAAGCAGACACGTAAGAACGAGTATAAATCAGTTGGCTCGGACAAATCGGCAGACAGCGACCGCAGCCATAGCATTGCTGGTCTATCACCCCGGAAAAACCACTGCCAGCACTCTGAAAAACTATTGCTTCGGCTGGACATATTTTTTCGCACGGCCGCCAGCAGTCCGCCGGACAATCGGCTGGGTTGAATTCGGCTTTGCGAAAATGCGGGTCTTCCCCATCGTTTAAACTCACCATCAGCAACGGCAACCCTTTGCCGCCAAACCTGCGGTTTTGAGTTCTTGCCTGTAATTCGCTGGCCACTTGTAGGGCTTCTTTCGCTGCGGCGACGGCGGCGGGATCTGCCGCGACATCGATACAGTCAGCGCCTGCTAAGGTGTAAGCCAAGGTGAGATTCCGTACAGCAGGCAGGTGTTGAAAGCTCGCCCCACAGATCAGCTTGAACCAATGGCCATCTTTTAATGAGTTTAGGGGATGATAATGTTCTGTCACCCTTATATGCTAATCCTTTGAGCTGAAAATTACTATGTGGAAATTTCTACTTAATTTGAAAATTTAGGCGGTTACAAGCTGGAAACGCTACTGATAGCAGTAGCTCTGGTGCTGTTGGCCCTATATGTAGAGTTCTGAGGTAAGTATTTTTGAGAAATCTAATTTTTTTGATAGTGCCTAACGATGAGGCGATTTTCCACTTTGGCGATCGGCTGTAATTACGCACAGACTCTCTACTATATCATACTAGGGTCGATTTGGCAAAAAAGTAGGCGAGAGATTTTTTTTGAAGTGGTCGTGCAGTGGCAGTTGCCATAAAGTTCGATCGAGCATTGAAACCCAGCGACGAAACGCAGATGAACATTCTACTCCCTAACTTGAAGCTACATTCATCTGCGTTAATCAGCGATTCAACGAGCTCTACTACTTGCTCAGCCGCTTGTAAACCGTAGCCAAAGCATGGCTATCCCCCACATTTCCCGGAAACAAAACAACTGGTAAATTGGGAAACAGAGGATGATTAGCCTCGGTTTTCACCACCGAACAACCTGCGATAATTTGACCGATTTGCCTGACACTTTTCAGCGACAAACCTGTACTCAAAACATCATTAGAAGTAATGCCGCCCTTGCTAATCAAAAACCCGATATCGGCAGGCAGTCCCCGCACGATATCCATCAATAAAGCAGAAACCGCCTCTCCAAATTTTAACCGGACTTCGGTATTTTCAAATTCGAGTTCCTTGCGGCTGGTATAAATTACAGGCGTTTTGCCATCGGCATGAGAAGTGCGGGCTTTTTCGAGAATTTCATCGAGCAGTTGGGTGCGATACTCTGGTGAATCTTCTAACAAGTGAGATACATCTATTTCAATGCTAACTATATTGGGTTCTTTTAACAAGCGCTCCAATTGTTCAGTAGTTTTCTTAACGTGGGAACCAACTATGACTGCACCGGGTTTGCCATCCCTCACGTATTTTGCCATTTCGTCGGCTGCTACTGGCTGCGGGCCGAGGTCAGCTAAGGATGTTAAAATACTTGCTGCACTGCGGAATAAAAACTTTTTGCCTTGACTGACTGCATGGAGAATGTGTTTGGCAAATGTGTCTAAATCGCCTTGGCTTTGGCCGTCAACAACTGCACATTGGTTGTCTGTCATGTCCATCAGTCGATCTAAACTTCCGTAGCGAATGTCTCCGAGTAAAATGCGATCGACTGCATCAGCGGGGATGCGACCTTTGGTTTTTTCTTCTACATAGTCTGGCAGGTAACTGTGACTGTACCCGAAGACTGAATCTTTGGCAAATTCGGTTTCGTGTACTGGTGTCGGGACGCTGTTAACTATTAGGTAGTGTACGCTGTGGCGGGTAATTCTGCCTCCTTCAAAAAAGGCGGGAATTAGAAAATGGGCGTCGAAGGGGCCGAGTTCTTCGGCGATCGCGTCGGTTTCGATGGGATAGTGACCGCGCAGGGTAGAATCGGAACGGCTAACTATTAGGAAGTCTTCGATTTTTTCGCTGGCGATCGCCTTTTTTAAATTTTGGCACACTTCGCGGGTGACGGAGGCTGCTTTTTCGGGAGTTAGCGATCGAGTATTTGTCAGTATGAAGAAAATCGGGCACTTGTCCCGCAGCCCCAAACGCAGGGTGTCTTCGTCCCAACGTGTCAGCAGCAAGCAACTGTGCACGGTTTGAGAACCTGTCGGATCGTCGTCGAGAACTATAATCTTGGGTTTGGCAGAAGACATACTGACCTGGTTGTTAACGTCACCTTTCCAAGATATCCTTACCTGTTACGTAACAGGAAAAAATTTACAATAATTATGATATTTTTTTAACTATTCTCCTCATTCATAATTTTAAAAATGTCTTTGAGTTCGAGTGGAACAGGCATCCTGCCTGTTGCGGTTCAGTAAGCTGTATATTGCTAATGGGTAAGAGGCGCCCTCCGCCGTGTACGCTACTAACTTCTGCCATTTTTTTAATTAGCAGCCTTTCGATCTTGCAACTTTTTCATTTCTGCTTGAACCCCCACGGCTATCTGCAAAGCTTCGTTTAGCAATCGCCCTTGTTCTGTGGCTCGATCGCTAATTTGCAGGGAATTCAAACTTTTCAAATTATTGGTAAACAATTCGGAGTTAGTAGCGACAAATTTTTTGTTTTCCCTGAGAATTCTTTCGGTTTTCAAAGCTCGAACTAAATCCTCTCTGATTAGCTGCAAGGCTGCAATAACTTTTGCTCGATCGCCGATTTTGACTGCCGCATTGCCGGCATCTTCTATCCTATCGTTAATTTCTATCGCTTCGATTATACCATTATAGCGATCGACATCATCAAAAAGATTAATTAAATGTTGGTTTTGCCGACTGCACCAAATTTTCCAGGCATCCTCCAAGATTAAACCAACTATCGCAGCGAAGTGAAGGACGAACCACCACACATACGCCCTAGGAAATATCGCAACCAGCAGCCAACAACTGATTAGAACCAAAACTATTAAACCGGCTGTTTTCAAAGCTTCGCGGGCAAACTTAGTCGCTGTCGGCGGGCGGTATACGCGATCGGGCCCCGCGCCGGTGAGGTGCTTGAGTTCACCAACAGTAATTTCTAATCCCTGAATGTCAGCTCGCATAAATCTTCACAAATATTTCTTAATTATAAAGTTTTGTAGTAGAACAAGGGGCTCGTCTACAATAAACCTAACACTTTTTTCAACCAAAACTGCACTATGTCCGCACGTCCTATATACCTCGACAACCACGCCACAACCCCCGTAGACCAACGGGTACTTGAGGCGATGCTGCCGTATTTTACCGAACAGTTCGGCAACGCAGCCAGCATCAGCCACGTCTACGGCTGGGAAGCAGAAGCAGCGGTTAAACAGTCACGACAAATTTTAGCAGAAGCGATCAATGCTTCCCCCGAAGAAATTGTTTTTACCAGCGGTGCAACCGAAGCAAATAACTTAGCGATCAAAGGTATCGCCGAAGCTTATTTCAGCAAAGGAAAGCACATTATCACAGTAAAAACCGAACATAATGCTATTCTCGACCCCTGTACCTATTTGCAAAAATTGGGGTTTGACATTACTGTTTTACCAGTGAAAAGCGACGGGCTGATTGATATAGGCGATTTGATCAAAGCGATTCGGGCAGAGACAATTTTGGTTTCAGTGATGACGGCAAATAATGAGATTGGCGTCATTCAGCCGATCGCAGAAATTGCTGCAATTTGTCGGGGAAATGACATTCTTTTTCACACAGATGCGGCACAGGCGATCGGCAAAATTCCCCTGGATGTAGAGGAGATGAATATCGATCTAATGTCCTTGACAGCCCACAAAATCTACGGGCCAAAAGGCATCGGTGCTCTCTACGTGCGTCGCAACAAACCGAGAGTGCAGCTAGCGCCGCAAATGCACGGAGGAGGTCATGAACGGGGAATGCGATCGGGAACTCTCTACCCACCGCAAATAGTTGGGTTTGCCAAAGCAGTAGAATTGGCAATTGCGGAAATGCCATCGGAAACAGAACGAGTGGTTAATTTGCGGCAGCGTTTGTGGGAAAATTTGAGTGAATTAGGCGATGTTGTTCTCAACGGTCACGCTACGAAGAGATTGCCGGGGAATCTCAATATTAGTGTAGGTGGCGTTGACGGTCAAGCGTTGATGTTGGGTTTGCAATCGGCGGCTGCGGTTTCTTCGGGCTCTGCTTGCACTTCGGCGAAAATATCGCCATCTCATGTTTTAGCAGCGATCGGGCGATCGGACAAATTAGCTTATGCTTCAATTCGGTTTGGTATTGGCCGGTTCAATACCGAAGCAGAAATAGATGCAGTTTCCCAACACGCGATCGCAACTATTCAATCTCTCCGACAAGCTCAAAAAGTGATGAGTTAGAAAGTATTGGTGTCAACTTAAGCCTAAAACCCACTATCTCTCTCATTTTTATCAAAGTCTCGATCCCCCTAAATTCCCCTTAATAAGTGCGACTATGAAGATACTCTTGTCCCCCCCTTTATTAAGGGGGGCTAGGGGGGATCGGAAAGATGAAAAAAAGTCATTTAGTTACTTAGAACCAAATACCTCGCGCACCCGATAAATCGGTTTTCCCTGCGACTCGTGATAAGTCCGCATCATCACTTCCGCCAGCAAACCAAAACAAAATAACTGCACGCCAGTTAACAGCAAAACCACAGCCAAAATCAGCAAAGGACGATTGCCAATACTTTGACCGAGGCCAAATTTCACGAAAGTCAAATATATTCCTAAAACCGTTCCCAACGTCATAGAACCCAATCCCAAAAGTCCAAAAACGTGCATTGGTCGAGTCAGGAACTTTTTCATAAAAGAAATAGTTAACAAATCCATCAACACCCGAAAAGTTCGCCAAATTCCGTACTTACTTTGACCGAAACGGCGGGCGTGGTGTCGCACCGGCAGTTCTGCAATTCTCGCCCCTTCAATAAACGCCAACGCTGGCAAAAAGCGGTGCAATTCCCCGTAGAGATTCAAGTCTGCTACCAACTCGGATTTATAAGCTTTCAAAGAACAGCCGTAGTCGTGCAAAGTTACGCCTGTAACGCGACCAATTAACCAGTTAGCAATTTTAGAAGGAATCAACCGGCTAATAGTATTGTCTTGCCTATTTTTGCGCCAGCCACTGACTAAATCGTAGCCTTCATCTAACTTTTCCAACAATAGCGGAATATCAGCCGGGTCATTTTGCAAATCGCCGTCTAGGGTAACAATAGCACGACCGCGAGCGCGATCGAAACCTGCCGACATGGCAGCAGTTTGCCCGTAATTGCGGCGCAAAATTACAGCACAAAGGTCATCGCGAGTGCTGGCTAACTGCTGGAGAAGTGCACCCGAACCGTCCTTAGAACCGTCATCTACACAAATAATTTGATAGCTGAGTCCAGATGGTTGGATAGAAGAGGCGATCGCCTCAATCAAATGAGGCAAACTTTCCACCTCATTATACACCGGCACCACCACTGAAACGTCGAGAACAACCTCCGCGCCAGCCTGCTGTGCAGCCAATTTTTCCAAAAATAATGCAGCGTCCATTTTTTTATTCGATAATATTAACAGTCAACCGTCAACCGTCAACAGTCAACCGTCAACAACTAACTAGGTTGATAACTTGCCACAACTTTACCATATCCCCGCAATTGCTGGTAATAAGCTTGACTGACTCGATCGCCATCCTCCGACAAAACATCGATACCGATACCATTGCGACCTTGTGCTTGTCCCGAACTGTGAATGTAGCGATTATCTCCGAGATATAATCCTACATGAGTTGCTTTTTCTGGCGTACCAAAAAATACTAAATCCCCCGGTTCTAAAGCACTGATACTAATCGGTTTAGTAAAAGCTTCCTGCTGATAAGCATCCCTCGGCAACCAGATGCCCGCAGCCACAAAAGCAGCTTGCATCAAGCCGGAACAATCATAATTTGGCCCGACTGTACCGCCCCAAAGATAATAATTGGATTGGTGCATAGCCTCGCGAGCGAAAGTAATTACAATTGGTAATTTTTCCTTGATTTCTGCCTCAGAAACCACCAGAGGATGATACACTGTTTCTGCCACATCGAGCAACTCGACATCTCGAAGATCCAGCCATCCCGGATAATCATCTTCGCACAGTCGCACCATCACAGCCGTTGTATCCCCCTCAACAACCGAGTCTATGGCATTTCTCCCCCCCTTGATAAGGGGGGGCTGGGGGGGGTCAACAACTCGCAAATGCCGCCCCAGCGCTGCTTGAGTTGCCAATCGATCGCACTTTGGGGAATCGTAAATATTTATGTGCGATCGGGCCCGGTACTCCACAACATCAGATAATTGATAATTGGCCATTGCTAATTGCTCATTGTTTGCTGTTAATTGTTCGCATTTATTGTTCGCATTTAACGATAGATTGCCATTAGCTGCTAGCCGTTAACCGTTAACCGTCAGCCATTAACCATGACATTTTTTCACAAAGACGAACAATTAGAAACCCTCGGCAGTAGCATTATAGACTCCGCATTGTCAGAATTTACAGGATTAAGTGGCGATCGTACAGCCATTACCTGGATAGTCTACGATCCCCCGGTGCGAGTCAATACAGGCGGCGCCCTGAGTCCAGAAGAATTTTGGAAGTATCAACCGCGAGGTTTTAGCGCCAGAGGTTCCGAACGAATTTATCCAGCCAGCATCGTCAAATTATTCTACCTCGTTGCCATCTGGGAATGGGCGCAAAAAGGCATGATTCAAACATCGCCAGAATTAGAACGCGCCGTCCGAGATATGATAGTTGATTCCAGCAACGACGCCACAAGTTTAGTAGTAGACGCCCTCACCGGCACCACCAGTGGCCCAGAATTATCACCAGGCCCCTTTGAAAGTTGGAAACAGCAGCGAAACATCGTCAACCGTTACTTTCAATCATTGGATTGGCCGGAATTACAAAATATTAACGTCAATCAGAAAACCTGGTGTGACGGCCCCTATGGTCGCGAGCGAGCTTGTCTAGGAGAATTAATGGAACATAGAAATATGCTGACCACAAATGCAGCGGCGCGTTTGCTGCACAGTATAATCGGCGGCGTAGCTGTTTCTGCCCAAGCATCGCAAGAAATGATGGGTTTAATGAAACGCAGTTTAGACCCAGCAGAATTAGAGGCAGATCCTGAAAATCAAGTAACGGGTTTTTTAGGTGGCGGATTGCCAGAATCAGCAAAATTGTGGTCAAAAGCCGGACTGACAAGTCAAGTTCGTCACGATGCTGCTTATATTGAAATAGAGGGCTTACGGCCGTATTTGTTGGTTGTATTTACCGAGGGGAAAGAGAATAGCAAGAATGAAGAAATTTTGCCATTTATCTCGCGGCAAGTTGTCGAAGCGATGAAAGTGCTTAATTAGATTTAGTAGTTGATTATTGCGGCTAGACTAGACTTGAACTGCAAAAATAATTGGGACGGGCTAGAAGCCCATCCCACAAAATTTTCTTGTGGGATGGGCTTCTAGCCCGTCCAAAAATTTGATTAAAAGGAACTTTTTCCTAGAAGCTCTAAAACGGAGAGGGAGGGATTTGAACCCTCGAAGGATGTTAACACCCTTAACAGATTAGCAATCTGCCGCTTTCGACCACTCAGCCACCTCTCCAAGATGACAGTAACTAACTATAGCACACACATCTTATTCTTGCCAACCCCTAATTTAAAAATTCCTCAATCCCTTACTCTGTATACTTTTCGCGACCTCAACCTCCAGCCTCTTCCCCAAAGCCCCTAGCCTTCAAGTGTTTTTCCCAACTAAAATTGGAACTCAAAAAGAACCTCTTAGTATACAAATACCCCAAGCGGTACAGGTGAGCCTTGCGATCGCCATCGAGATTAAAGTCCGTCGTCGTCACCCCAGCGTCAGTCACATCAATATTAATCACCCTGCCCTTATCCATTTCTCGCTGGTGATAGCGGTCTCTTGCTTTCATCATCGTTCGGAACATCGCCGCCAGCATCGACAGCGGAGTATCAATCTTAACTTTAGTCTCAATTCCGGTATCGACTAATCGAAACCCAAAGGTAAACCAGCGCGGCATAGCAGGAGTCGCACCGACGGATTGTTTGTCATAAATCCACAGGGGGAAATTGCTCAAAATTCCGCCATCTACAATTAAGTCATCGCCGAGTTTTCCCGGTTCAAAAAATAGCGGAATACTCATCGACAACCGAACGGCTTCAGCAACGCTAAAATCTTCAGCCCTTTTGAGTCGCAACTGCTCGTACAAAGGATCGGAATCGGTAGATTCGCGTCGGTGTAAGTCGTCGGGCAGCACCAACATTTCACCGCGACTGAGGTTGGATACTACTACTTTTAATTCCCGCTCTTTTACGATTTGTTTGACATCGGCAAAAGTGTGCAATTTACCTCGACCGAGCATTGCTTCCAGCCACTGCCGGAACGGTTGCGCCGAATATTCTCCCATCTGACGGCTAACTGTTAAGAAAAGTAGAGTCCAAGCAGGAGATTGCAAGTCGTCGGCGGGGTCGCCGTTTAAAATTAGAGGACTGTTTTTTTGAGTTAAAAATATGCTGTAATCGAGCTGTCCTAAAATTTCCTCTAAATCATCTATTGACAAGTCGGTTGCCAATACTGCGGCAGTAATTGCACCTGCCGAAGTGCCGGCCAATTTTCGCCACTGGATGCCCAAATCGCTACAGCACCTGAGTGCTCCTAAAAACGCAACTCCGCGCACGCCGCCGCCTTCAAAAACGCCGTCGGCATAGATTTGACCGTTGTCGTCGGGAGGCGGAAATTTGCTAAGAATTGTTTGTTTTTCGGTTGCGGTGATTCTGACACCGGGTTCTTGCAAAATTTGCTGCGGATACCACTTGCTCATGGGAAATACCTCGGATAAATGTTGGGTTTTAGATTTTAGATTTACAGCGGTTCCCGCTGTTATGAGGTACAGTAGCAGCAATTAGCAAACCAATTTCTTAAATGTTTAGGGTTCATTAA
>NZ_JAUBTG010000016.1:0-99657 GCF_036702395.1 Microcoleus sp. D3_18_C2
TCATTTTTTAACGTTATATGCTTGCTATGTAAGCATTATAACCTATTTTTATCGTATTTTATGTTTAAGTCCCGTTAAGTGTGTGTTCTGAAGATCGACGTAAATAGAAAATAAAGGCTGAGACTGGCTTTTTTGTTTGCCTGTGGTTCGATGATTGTCCACCATTGTATTCATTCCTACAATTAGGTTGATTGGACAGCCTCGACATATCGCGCATCTAGCATTCATGGAGTGTTGTCTGTGGATTTGCTCAAAAATTAACATCTCGGCACAGGACAATCTGTTACCACAAAACACTGTAATTTTGTTGGGATTTGATTAGCGTCTTAGCTACAGGGTTTACATAACTGGAACGAGTTTAGTAGCAGCCCGCTGAAGGGAAATGGAACTCAATAATGTTTCAATTTTCTCAAGCTTGTATCAACTTGTTAAAACGACATTAGACTTACATTCCGCTCAACGGGGTGCTAGAAACTTGCCCCAGTTTTATAAACCGTGTAGCTAAGACGACTCAATCAACATTCCTTCATTTTGAATGCGATATTTTGTTTTAGCTCTGCTTTTAGGCTAGCGTTCTAATTATTGGATGTCAAGTATTAACTCAAAATAATTTGTTTACATCCTTAGACATCTCACCAAGGTTTTCGCCAAGCTGACACCGATCGACCTTCCCCCCGCGAGCCCCTCTCCCTGCGGGCCCATCCCGCTGATCTCCGGCATTTGAACAGTAAATGTAAAAATATGTTGCAAACTTTATACTGCTGTGTTAAGTTTAGTTACATAAGGTTGAAATTAAACGAGGTTTATGGTCATGGAAAACAAAGACGCAAAAGTTGGCTTCACTGAGTTTGCTGAAACCTGGAACGGCCGTTTGGCAATGTTGGGCTTCGTTATCGGCCTAGCTACCGAATACATCACCGGTCAAGGCATTCTCTCTCAAATCGGTTTGATGTAATCAGCTTAACTGCATACAATAGCTGAAATTCTGTAGGGCGATCGACCCCATCACAAGTGCACTCATCCCCCCCGCTAATAAGTCCCCTTCACTTCACACGGAAGGGGATGAGTGCATTTTTTATCCAAAAATCCCACTGAGGGCACAAACAAAAATCTTTTCAGTCTCAATATTTATCGCGAGACTAACTCCAGGAAACTAAGCAATTTCTACAGAATCAAAAATCCTCAATTTAGGAGTCAAACTCGCAACCTTCACCAAACCATCGCGTTTGTGATTCCGCACGCTGTTACGTAAAATCATCTCCGACAGATCCGGCATTTCCTGCCAGCAGTGCGAGCAGAACCAATAAACGCGATTGTGGCGAGCGTGGCGGAGCAATTTAGAGGAGCAACAAGGGCAACTATTCATGATATTTTAAACCTTTTTTGAAGATATGGAGCGATAACCCAATCATTAGAGAGATTCACGAAAGCCTGCACATCTCAATTCCAGGCACAAAAATAAAAATTTTTTTTCACTCATAGCTTTGGGCGTCGCGCAAGTAGCACTTTTGGAGGCCCAAGAGTAACACCACAATCAAAAGCTGAACGCTCCAAGGAGCCCAAGAGAAACCCCAAATAAAACAACCCAGCCCGGCCCAAGCCACAAGAACAAAAATATCTTGAGAGGTTTGCCAGTAAATCCAGACTGCTGCCAGAGAAACTATTAGTAGCAAAATGTAAGCTGAGGGCATAATCGTCTTCTCCCAATGTGTCTGCCAACAGTCAGGAGCGATCCCTGACGTTCTGCTTAAACATAAAACTAAAACCTGAAGAACTTATGAAGACGAGTGAGTTGTTACAAAAAGTAAAATAATCCTGCCAGCTTATATTTCGCGGATAAATCAGTAGGAATACTGAGTTCATGGCTGAGGCCGAATTCGGTTAAATGGACGCACTACCAATAGGGACTTAGGCATCCCTATTGGTATCAATTTCACCCCAATACCGATAGGGTGGAAACTGATACCGGACTGAGGTTTTGAGTCTTAAGCTGACCGGACCAAAGGTGCGGGGTCTAAATTGCTACATATATCCTGTCCGATCGCCCTAATTCGATCTAAGGAACCATATCCAAGAAACCAAGTTTTTTTAACTCTCTTTGCCTGCAAAACTACTGCTTGAAAAGCTGCACAATTCAATGCGGACGATCGATCTATTCTTGCTTCCAGCCCAAAGCCTCAGCGACCTGATCCGCCAAAAACATCGGTTCAAAAGGCTTAGCAATCACGCTCACCACCCCCAAATCAGCGAACATCCGCCTGTCCCCAGCCAGAGCCTTAGCTGTCAATAAAATTACCGGAATGTGCTGCGTAGCCTTATTAGCTTGTAACTGTTGAAAAGTAGTAGGCCCGTCTTGGTCGGGCATCATCACGTCCAATAGAATAGCATCAGGCTGTTCGGCAAGAGCCTTAGCAACACCCTCGCGGCCAGAACTCGCTGTCAGGACTTCCCAGCCCCCCACCAGCTCAAGACTGACTTGAGCTACTTCCCGAATATCTTCCGCATCGTCAATAACCAAGATGCGCTTGGCAGTCAAAATTAACATTTTTTTATGAATGAGAACTGATCATAGATTAGAGGTTAAATGTGAATATTTTGTAAAGCAAATTATCTGACCCAATCGGACTTTACAGTAAAATTTCAAAACTGTATAGCAAATATTGAAGGAACAAGGAACAAGGAAGTTACCATTGAGCAGCAGGGTTTCACCTAAGAACATCCTAAGCGTCTGGCGCGATTGCTGTACAATATCCCACCCAAAAAAAGCCGCTTTTCGACCTCAAATTGTGCTTTTTGCCCGCAGTCCCCAAACTTCTGAAAAGGCTGAGATTGTTTGTCGATGACTCGATCAAACAATCTGCACAAAATCATTAACTTTGCGTACACCTGGGTAGAAATTAACTTTCAGTTGCCAGCCCCTCCCGCAAGAAGTGGCAGACTTAAGAAAAAAGTGCTGCCCTCCCCCACAACGCTCTCCACCCACATCCGCCCGCCGTGCTGCTCCACGATACTGCGACAAATAGCCAGCCCCAAACCAGTACCTCCTTTCTGGCGAGAATCAGAAGCATCAACTTGTTGAAAGCGTTCAAAGACCATCTCCAGTTTGTCTGGCGGAATACCCCGCCCTTGGTCTTTCACAGCAATCACGATGTACCACGAGGTCGGAACTGGCATATGCGGAGGCGCGGCGGCCGGCTCAGGAGACAACAAAGACGGAGACGACACCGACTTGTGGGCTGCTTTTTCTGCCAAATCCAGATTGTGGCTCAACTCCCCGCTCAGCCAAACCGTAGCGCCGGAGGGAGAAAATTTTATAGCATTACTTAGTAAATTTGTCAAGGCTTGAATTAGCCGATCGGGAACAGCTTGCAATTGCGCCCCCACAGGCTTCACCGACAGAGTAACTCCCGCCGGCTTCGCCATTCCCTGCATCTCGTCAGCCGCCTGCAACATCAGCTCAGCCACATTGCAAGTTTGTTTGACGGCAGTGCTGTAACTCGACTCCATCCGCTCTAAATCTAGGATGTCGTTGACCAAGCGCACCAAGCGGTCAGTATTAGTGACAGCAATCTCCAGCATCCGCTTAGCTTTCTGGGGGTAAGCGTCGAGCAGGCCGCTGTTGAGGAGGCCGAGGGCGCCGTGAATCGAGGTCATCGGCGTCCGCAGTTCGTGGCTGACAACAGAGATGAATTCATCTTTCATGCGCTCGACGGCAAGCTGCTCCGTGATATCTTTAAAAGTCACTACAGCTCCAATAATTTCGCCTTGTTCTCGCATCGGAGCGACAACGTACTCAACCGGAAAACTGCTGCCGTCTCGCCGCCAAAAAATCTCATCGGTGACGCGCCGCGCCTCTCCGTCTTCCAAGGTGGCTAAAATTTGAGAACTTACCCGGTTCGGCAGCAGTTTGCCCGCCTGCTGTGCGGCGCAGTGTGGGACAAGTTCCGACCCTGAATTGATGTCTGTTGCAGGTGACAGTTGCTCGATCGCCCTTGAGCATTCTTGCTGTGAACGGTGTAAGCTTTCATAGAGTGGTCGATCGATCAATTGCTTCAATTCGCACCCAGCCATTCTCACCGCCGCAGGATTGACAAAAGTTACTTTTCCCTGTTTGTTCAACCCGCAAATTCCTTCTCCTGCGGAGAACAAAATCATTTCTGTTTGGTGGCGGAGTTGTTCAAAGGCTTTTTCGACTCGCTTGCTGTCGCTGATGTCGCGAGAGATTGTCGAAACGCCCGTTACCGCTCCAGTCGCGTCTTTAATCGGAGAAATCGTGAGGGAGACATCTATCTGTTGGCCATCTTTCCGCAAGTGTACGGTTTCATAATGGTCGATGGTGGCTCCAGCTCTAATATTTTCCAATATTTGAGGCATTTCCTTGGGGCGTTCGGGTATGGCTAGAATCTCTATAGACTTCCCCTTGATTTCCGCCGCACAGTAGCCATAAATCTTCTCTGCTCCTGTGTTCCAGCTCTGAATTGTCCCGGTGAGGGTTTTGCTGACGATGCCGTCATCGGAAGACTCGACAATCGACGCCAAGCGCACGAGTTCGTCTCTAGCTTGCTTGTATTCGGTGATGTCGCGGCCCAAAATCACGATACTTTTGCGTCTGCCGTCGGGGTGAAATACGGGTACTTTAATCACGTCGTAGATATTCACAGTACCGTCCGATCGGGGAATCATTTCTTCCCCCCTAGAAAGCTTACCTTTTTCCCACGCTTCTCGATCGCTCACCTCGCAAGCCTGTAACGCCTCGCGGTAAAAACTGCTGAGTTCTCCTAGCTGAGAATCTTTAAGGCCACGGTAGTCTATTTTTTCTAGCTCGAACACTTCCAATATCGCTTGATTTGCCTCCTGCCACCTGCCCTCGCCATCTTTGAAGCAGACAATATCTGGCATGGCATTCATCAGCAAGTTGAGATAGGAGTTTTCTCGCAGTGCAGTTTCTACCTCGGCCCGCTTGGCGATTTCCCGTTGCAGGTTTTCGTTTGCCGTTTGCAGCGAGTCCTTTAACAAACTTTCTGTAAAAGTCCGTTCTTTAATTATTTCCTGAAGTCTGTGGATTTCTAGCGACTGCCGCCTGCGGGCCAACAAATTCTCTACCCGCCAATGCAGTTGGGCGAGTTCGACGGGACTTACTATCAAATCGTCTATTCTGCGTTCGAGTTGTTTGGGCTGCTGCGAAAATGGCTGCTCAGAAAGAGCAGGCGTTTGGGATTGACTAACCAGCAAGAACGGTAAAAATATCGGTTCGGCGGCAGTTTTTAATGATTCTACCAGCGGCCCGATGCGATCGAAAGAGGCCTCGTCGAGAATGCACAAGTCAAAAGCGATTTGGGGAATGGGAAATTCGGAGTTGGGATTTAAAGCGCGATCGAGTACAATCACCTCATGCTCGGTGTTGAGGTGGGCGATCGGCAAATTAAGTTGTTGGTGGCGATCGACCAATAGTAAAATGCGGCTCATTAGTTTGTTAATTTCCCCATGACTAATGATATGATTTCCGGTAAAATAACTATTACAATAAGGTTTGTAGTGATGACTTTATTCCTCTTTTTCATGAGTGATGAAGCCCTCATTACAGACATATTTTATAGTTTTCGCTCGACCGGATGCGACCGAAATTATCAAGGCATTAGGCAGCCAGAGTAGAATCCCCAATTGGATATAATTTGATAATTATTTAATTGTTTGTTGGTTCAAAAAATCACTAATGACTAATGACTAATTCAGGGGGCGGGTTTATATTTATTTGGGTTAGCAGTTCTATGAAAGCTGGTGAAACCCGCCCCTACAGCCTAATGACTAATGACTTTTTACGGCATTCCGATCGGAATCAAAGAATCGAACGGCATACAGGTAGAGTAACTACTCCCATCCGATAAAACCGCAATCAGCCTCACCTGCCAGTCGGGCATAATCTGCAAATCCGCCCAGGGCACTGCTACCTCCAAACATTTATCCACTCCCACTTGGGCGCGGCTAATGCGGGGCAGCCACCGATCGCCCTCTTCTGCTTCCTGAAACCAAATCGATTTCGTCAGCAAATTAATCTCTAACTGATGGTGGTATCTATAGTTGAGCGGTGCTTCGTCAGGTAAACCCGACAGCGGAATCAGACTGTTGTTCATCGTGCGATCGGGATAAAACCAGAACAAATTTAACTGCTGCGGGCAATCAATTCCCGGCCGCACCCCTACCTTGAAGTCGGCACGAATGTAAAAATTCAAGTGGTCAACCCCGTACCAAAGGCGCTGAATTGCCGAACTCCGGTGCATCGTACCCCTTGCTCCCCCAACTTCAATCCGACCGGCTTTGTCCCAATCCTGTTCGTTGCCGATACCGTCAATCACCGGGTGAATAAAGCTCAGCGGCAGGTGGTCGCCTTGAACAGAGTGCACCTCTACTTGCCGCCGCACTTCCGGGGGTACAGGCTCGCCGAGAGCTTCGTAAATCGCCGCTACGTGTTCGCGAAATAGCTGGTCGAACATGGCATCTTGGTTCGACGTGTGGCCTTCGCCAAACCACCAGAACCAGTCGGAACCTTCGGCCGCATACAGCGCTTCCCAAGCTTCTGGGTTGCTTTCTTCTGTGGCCTCTGGATGGTTTGCCAGCATTTGTCTCGCAGGCTCTAACAAGTCCCAAGCGCGATTTTTCGCGGGATCGCCGATCCAAGTTGTGAGAGAACCGTCCACCCAGGAACCAGTGTGCAGTTGGGCTGCGGGAATTGTTTCGGTTGCTGGGAATTTGTCGAGAAATTCCGAGACTGTGACTAATTTGATATCTGGATTGTCGCTGAGAGTTTGATAGAGGGATTCTAAGAACGGTTTGCCGTCTTGGGGATAGAATTCCCAGCAATTTTCGCCGTCGAGGGCGATCGTCACTAACCAGGGATTTTCTAAAGCTGTTTGGCCGCCTGACTGTCGGTTTTTGAGAGTTCTGCCGATCGCCTCTAAGTGTCCCACTAAATCTGATGCTGCTTTTTCCGGTTCCATCGAACCGTAGGTAAACCCGATCAAGTCCGACAATCTGTGGTCTCTAAATACTATGGCTAAATCCCCGTCAGGAGTTTCTAAACGGTAAGGGCGATATAAGAATTCTGGTTCGTAGACATTCCCTGTCGCGTCGCGGTGGAAAAAGTGTTTAATTGTCCACCCCAAAACTGCTTCGTCCGAGACTATCCATTTAAAGCCTTGTTTGGCAATGTAGGGCAAAATTTCCGGGCTGACTGCTTGTTCCGACGGCCACAAACCGCGCGGTTGGCAATCAAACCGGTCTTCATACATTTCCCAGGCTTTTCTCAGGTGTCGGGGAATATCTTCTTCCCACTGAAACCGGTGTTGTGGCAGCGTCATGTTTGGAATAGCTATGCGGCCGCCATTAGTGTCAGCAAGCAGCGGTAAAATCGGGTGCGTGTAGGGGGTTGTGGAGACTTCCAACTGTCCCTCAGCTTGCATTTTACGGTGCTGGGGGATGATGCGAGCGAGGATTTCTTTTTGTTTTGAGTAGATGTTTTTTCTGTCTACCAAACTAAAATTTTGTCCTTGTTTCAGCCACCCTGCAATCTCCGGGTCGTCCCAAAACAGCGGGTCAATCCAAGCTAAATTGTGCCAGGCCAGCAAGTCGCTAAAATCCTGCAATTTCCAGTTTTCCAAACACCACTGAATGCCTTTTTCCTGCCGCTGAGTGTAGAGTTGAGCGTAGCGGGGGTGTGGCTGAATCAGAGTGTGGTAATTGGCGTCAAAAAAGTGTTCTAAAATGAACTCTTGTTCTGGGAGGGTTAAAATTTCTGCTGACTTTAATGTCACCGTCAAGTAAGGGTCTAATGCTTTATCTGCGATGCAGTCTTCTATCTGCAAAATCAAGGAGGGAACCAAGTTTACGGTTTGATGAAGCTTGGGATATTTTGCCAGGAGGAGCACTAAATCCAAGTAGTCTTTGACTCCGTGCAAGCGCACCCAAGGCAGTCGGTACTGGGCTGTTCCTGCGCTAGCTGATACTCTGGATTTGTAGAGCGGTTGGTGTTGGTGCCAAATGAAGGCTACATAAAGGGGGTGAGACATTGAATTTAGTAATTGGTAATTGAATTTGGTAATTGGTAATTGGTAATTGGTAATTAAATTGGGTAATTGGTAATTGGCAATTAAATTGGGTAATTGGTAACAGTCAACAGTCAACTGGTAATTGGTAACAGCCAACTGTTAACAGCCAACTGCCAACAGTCAACCGTCAACTGGTAATTGGTAACAGTCAACCGTCAACCGTCAACCGTCAACTGCCAACTACCAATTGCCAACTACCAATTGCCAACTGACTAATTACATTACCTGTTCGACTTCGGCAATTTCTGGGATAGCCTCGCGCAGGCGACGTTCAATCCCCATTCTCAGAGTCATTGTGGAACTCGGGCAAGAGCCACAAGCTCCTTGCAGTCTCAGGTGTACCACTGGGCCGTCAATTTCTACGAGTTCGACGTTGCCACCGTCGGATATCAGGTAGGGGCGCATTTCATCGAGAACTGTTTCGACGTTATCTCTGGTTAGTGCTAGTGTCATATTTCGCCTCTGTGATGATTTTTTGCAGGTGATGAAAGTTCGATTTGACTCAAGGGCAGCATTCTCAACCCGCGCGGGATTTAAGAAACCGGGTTTTTTGATCAAAGACTTAGGCACTCAGGTGAGCCCGCGGCAGGAAACCCGGTTTCTGTCACGCTGATGCTCGATCCCAATTAGCTCTCTCGTTCGATCGTAGCGTTACTTGCCGCCAAATCAAGTTGATTCTGATACGTTAACCAAAAAAACCCTTTTATTTAAGAAATCGGGTTTTTGAGGGCGCTACACTACTGCTGGTTCTAGCAGTTTGACGTGGGAGTAGTTGAACTCGGTTGTTGTCAGTTGACCTTTTTCTTTGGCTCGAACTACTTGCTTTGTCATGACATAATAGTCGCCTATCTTCTCAAAGGTATCTTCAAATTCGAGTTCTTTGATAATTTCGTCTGTTTGGGGGTTGCGGAAAACGGCATCGTAGTGGGTAGCCAAAGAACCTTCGGGTGTCTCTAAGCTTTTGTGCGTGTCAATTACGAAAGCCATCCGGCCCATCACCCGGCTGACTTGACAAATTGAGAGACCTCGGATTTTATAATTCGAGCCCATTGAGTCGCCTTGCACCAAGATGTCCACAGCGTCGGTGCTGTCCTTCTCGCCCAGGGTAAAGCTATTTTTGCCGTGAGATTTTTCAAATGTCGATCGTTTGCGGTGGGTGACAATATCACGCATTTGGGTGTAGACGCTTTGCTGCACTTCCTCATCTTCAATGCCGCTGACTTCCACGCTCATGTCGGGTTTGATGGAAACATGACCCGTATATACTTCGTCGCCCTGTTTGAGTTCAATATCGGCACTGTAACCGGGAAAATTGGCATCCCAGGTATAGCGGTGTTCGTAAGCAGCGCGAAACAAATCGCGAGCGTTGGCTTGCTCTGTCATAAATCCCTCTTTCTCTTGACACCCATCTAGTTTAGCTTAACCGCGAGAAGCCCTACATTCACTGGGTAGGAGAGTTACCCGCACTCCTGGCGATCACTTCTTGGGGGTGCGGCTGGGCTGGCAATTAGGGCGCAACAAGAATTTACTTTCTCTATCGGTTGCTATGATTTGAAGAGAAAGTCCCAAAATGCCTGGTTATTGAGAGCGCGATGGGTCGATCGCCACACACCAGTCTTAGTTATGGGTTATGTTGAAAAAACTTGTGTCCGCTTTTTAGGGGTTGCACCCGCCGGCAACTATTAGATTCCCCCCTTAATAAAATGCTAGAAACTGTCTACAAACACTTAGAAACATTGCAGGAACAAGCTAGGGAATTGCCACACCCGCAACAGGCAATTTTCACAAAAACTTTGGAAGATTTATCAAATTCTCTACAGGAAATTGCAGGCAGCCGCTTGTTTGAAAGCGCCACAAATAACGCGGCAAAGCTGGTTAAAATTGAAAAAAACAATCGCCTATTGGAGCGCACTGTAGCCCAGCAAGTAGGGCAAATCAGACAGCTACGGGAGCAGTTGGAAAAACAAATCAGCCAGCATCGCAGGGACACTCAAGCCTTAACTAAAAGTGAAGCCAAACTGCAAGCTATGCTGCGTAATTCTCCCGATCTAATTAGCATTGTCGGCTCCGATGGGCGAGTTAGATACCACAGCGGCTCTCTACAGCGGCTTTTGGGCTACAACCCAGAAGATAGAATTGGCAAATTTCACGGCGAGTTAATCCATCCAGACGATTTGCTAGCTTGGCAGACGTATTTTGGTAAGTTGTTAGAAGCTCCCGGAATTGGGGGGGCAATCGAATATCGGAAACGCCACGCTGACGGTTCTTGGATCTACATGGAGTCAATAGGTAACAGTTTGCTTTACGATTCTAGCGTGCAGGGAATTATAATTAATTCGCGGGAAATAGGGGAACGAAAGCAAGCGGAAGTCGCTGTCCGAGATTCGGAACTGCACTACAGAGTTATGTCGCAAATTACTTCGGATTTTGCCTATTCTTTTAAGGGACTTCCCGATGGCAAGTTCGCCTGCGAGTGGGCGACAGAAGCTTTTGAGCGCTGCACCGGTTGCGTTCCTGAAGAATTAGAATCGTTTGGTTGGTGGAACTCCGAACTCGTTCATCCCGACGACAGGGAAATGTTAATTAAACAGTTAGAAGGCTGTACTTTCAGCCGCACTGGAGCTAATGAGTATCGCATTATTAATCAAAAAGGCGAGGTGCGCTGGGTGCGGGACTACTGGCAAGTGGTGTGGGACAAAACTGCTGAACGGGTTGTCCGGTTGTGGGGCGCTTGTCAGGAAATTACCGATCGCAAGCAAGTAGAATTGAAACTGCAACTCGTTAACCAAGTTTTGCAAGCCCAGATAGCATCGGCGCCGCTGGCGATTAACTGTACCAGCAATGACGGCAATACCGTTGTTTGGAACCGCGCCGCCGAACAACTTTTTGGCTGGGCTGCGGCTGAGGTTTTAGGGAAACCTTTACCGAATATTCCTGAAGGCCAAAAGCAAGATTTTTACGCGCTGCTAAAGTCTGCGTCTAATGGCAAACCGCAAAACGGTTTGGAAATATCTTTGTTGAAAAAAGACGGTAGTTCGATCGATGTTTGGCTTTGGGCCGCACCTGTGCGAGATGCGGGCGGCCAAACTGTCGGCAGTATCAACATATTTTCTAATCTTTCAGAACGCAAGCGCATAGAGGAAGAGCGCCAAAAACTAGCAGCGATGAAAGATATGGAAGAACCTTTTTGGGCGCGCTATGTCAGCCCTCCAAAAATACCGAAAAAAAAGGGTGGCGGGTAATTATCTCAAGTTACAATCATTAAAAGTGCGAAAGTGCAATCTTATGATTGCAGGGTAAGAGGCTCTCAATCATGCTTGACAAAAGCACTTGAGAATTGGTTGGGTGGAGGGGAGATATTATTCCCTGCCCCTCCCATTTAGATATGTACGTGCGAATTTCTCCGCATACAGAGCCCGATGTTCTCAGCTTTCGCTTTTGCTCATGTGAATATAATCGTGATAGATGAGAGTGAACCGCTAGAAGGCTGTTTATTTTCGAGTTACTATGGTTGCCGTCTACATGATGTAGATTAACCCTTTCATCGCCTAGCATTTTTAAGCCATATTCCCCACATTTATGGTTTTGCCGTTTTAAGGATTTAGAGGTTTCGCTGTCATAAAGTTTGCTGTTACGCTTACTCCAGTAAGGAATGAGAATTAAATAACTTCCACTCTTGAAAGTGGGATGGGCTCTTATAGCCCGTCCACTCATGACGGGCTATAAGAGCCCATCCCACAATAACAATTAAAATTGTAAGTTATTTAATTCGCGATCCTTAAAAACTGTCCGGAGTATTGCTATCTGGGAAATTAAATTTATATTTCGCAACATTTACTGGATGTTGTCTCGATACAGCTAATGCTATCATTTGCAACTCAAAATCGACGCTTTTACTGAATCTTTAAGATAGAGCGACAACAGCGAGTCTTTTTTAAATTTTTGATAAAGAACGGGGTACTAGGCGTCAAAAGGGTAAAATTTTTAGGTAGGAAATAAAAAACTTAGTTGGGATTAATTTGAGGATTGTCAGAAAAAATCTTTGTATATTATATGATCAAAAGTAAGGATTGATAGTCAATCGTTCACCTACAAATTAAGAATTTCATGGATATTCAATTAATTAATATCGGTTTTGGTAACATTGTGTCTGCTAATCGAGTGATTGCCATTGTCAGTCCTGAGTCAGCGCCAATTAAGCGGATTATTACTGATGCACGGGAGCGGGGACAACTGGTTGACGCTACTTACGGCCGCCGCACGAGGGCGGTAATTATTACAGATTCGAGTCACGTCATCCTCTCGGCGATTCAGCCGGAAACTGTTGCTAATCGTTTTGCGATCGGCAAAGACGGTCAAGGTAGGGATGATTGAGGTTTGTCAGTTGCAATTTGAGCGCTTACGGTCTAAAGTAAGCAGAAACTTAAATTGTTACACGTTTCTTTTCTAAAAATGAAATCTGGTAAATTAATTGTTCTGACGGGGCCTAGCGGTGTGGGGAAAGGCACCTTAGTACGATCGCTCCTCAATCGCCATTCCGAATTGTATCTTTCGGTATCGGTGACAACTCGTGAGCCCCGCGAGGGAGAAATTGAGGGACAACACTATTATTTTGTCAGCCGCAGCCGTTTTGAAAAAATGGTTGAGGCTGGAGAGTTGGCGGAATGGGCCCAGTTTGCCGGTAATTTTTACGGTACTCCTTATTTTGGTCTTAAACAAGGAATCGGTGAGGGAAAATCGGTAATCCTGGAAATTGAGCTGGAAGGGGCAAGGCAAATTAGGAATAATTTTCCAGAGGCGCTGCGAATTTTTATTTTACCTCCTTCTTGGGAAGAGTTGGAGCGCCGGCTGCGGAGTCGGGGTCAAGATTCTGAAACTGCGATCGCCCGTCGGTTGGTGCGGGCTAAAGAGGAAATTGAAGCGGCGGGGGAATTCGATTTCCAAGTTGTTAATGACGATTTGGAAGTTGCTTTGAAAAAGCTAGAATCAATACTTAATTTGGAGTAATTTTTAGGTGGGTATGAGTGAATTTTGAAGTTTTATTGATATTAAGGCCCAACAGCACGACACAAAAGTCACGGATACACTGATAGTTGTTTTTTCTTCTAACTTCTGAATCACCATTAAGAATTAATCCGTGTATCCGTGTCAAAATCAGTGTCGTGCATTCCTTGTTCCTTCAATCTTACCCATTTCTCCGTCCTGGCTAAAACTTCGCTACTTTGTTTGATAGCAACACAAACTTTTAAATTCAATTCCAGAATATTAAGTGAAGGAGAAATTTTTCTCAACGGTTCAATTTCGCGAGCAGAACAGCCCAACATTTCCATATAAGCTAGCGTCCAGCCAATAGCTGCAATGTCCCCTACATTGCCTTCTCCGGCGCAAAGGTAACAACCCAGTTCGCCCTCCGACCCACACTCAGGACACACCCAATTGCCCAGTTGTGAATGGAGTAGATTTGTGCGGGAGGCGGATGCGATTGTTAATGCTTTAATATGATTTTGAACTACTTGTTTAAAACCTCGGTTGTGGTCGCTGCGGTGGTCGGAATTACCGGGCGATCGCCCGATTGCTACTGCTTGCTGTTGTGGCGAAGCAACAGAGGCTGTTTGGTTCTCCCTGGTTACTCTAGATTCGCCTAGGTTCGCAGTTAGCTGAATACCATAGTCTTTCGACTCTTCAGTCTGAGAGTGGTTGAGTGCGCTGGAGGAATCGGGTTCGGAAGTTGTGAAGGATTGTTCTATGCGATCCTCTTCGAGGGCTTCGCCAACGGCAAAATCTTGCATTGAGAGGTGATGTTCGATCGCCAAAGACCAAGTTCTTTTATGTCGGAGGTCGCCATATTTTCTGGCTTCTTCCTCAGTAATGCCGATCGCCGCAGCCTCTTGGCGCAGCACATTAATCGAAGTCATTGTATCTGATATCATTAGTTTGTTTGCAGTTAAATTTACGATCGCCCGCTCAGCCTACAAATAAATTACCTTAGATATAGTACAATAGTCCGGACTATTTTTAGATTGTCTTCTGAAATCAGTGATTTTCCGTTATGAAGGAGATTGCACAATCGCCCTGAAACCCTTATTTTACGCTTGGCAATCACACACTGTCCGAAGCATTGATAGTAGCCTAAATCTAAAATCTAATATCTAAAATCTAAAATCTAAAATTGGATGACTTCAATTCTTCCCGATACAGCTTTATCTGTTGCTGGACTAACATCTTACCTGCAAGACTTGTTGGAGGGCGATCGCAACCTGCAATCAATTTGGCTGACAGGCGAGGTGTCGAACGTTTCGCACCACCCCAGCGGCTGCTTTTTCACTCTCTGCGACACCGACAAAAGCGCTGCTATTCGCTGCGTGGTGTGGAATTCTCAGCGGCCAAAATTGGTGCAAATGCCCGCAAAAGGGGAACAGTTGCTGGTTTTGGGAAGCATCCGGGTTTACAAAAATCGCGGCGAGTACCAGTTGACGGTTGTGCAATCGCTGCCGGCTGGGGAAGGATTGCAGGCTTTGCGGTTGCAGCAATTGCGATCGCGCTTGGATGCTGAGGGTTTCTTCGATCCCGCCCGAAAGCGCCCGATTCCCGCACACCCGCAAATTGTGGCCGTGGTGACATCCGATACTGGCGCTGCTTGGGGAGACATTCAGCGCACTCTAGCCCAAAGATATCCGGGTTTGCGGGTGTTGCTGTCGCCGACAGGAGTGCAGGGGGAATTCGCTGCTGCTGCGATTGCTAGGGCGATCGCCCGTGTAGAATTGGACGGTAGGGCGGAGGTGATCGTGTTAGGGCGGGGCGGCGGGGCGGCGGAAGATTTGGCTTGTTTTAATGATGAGAGAGTTGTCAGGGCGATCGCCAATTGTGCGATTCCAATTATCACTGGTATCGGGCACGAAAGAGACGAATCTCTCGCCGATTTAGTAGCAGATAAACGAGCCCACACTCCTACTGCGGCGGCGGCTCAAGCTGTACCAATTTTAGCAGATATTTACTTTGAACACAAGCAGCGAATGGTCAATTTAGCAAGTGCTGTGCGGGCCAGATTTCAGGCAGAAGAAGAGCATTTGCAACAGTTACAAAATCGATTAAAACGTTTGCCTGCGACATCCCGAACTTTGCGGCAGGCAACTGGTAAACTGGAAGTATTGCAAGAAAAGTTATCCGCACTGAATCCGGCGGCGGTTTTGCAAAGGGGTTATGCGGCGGTAATCCAAAGTGACGGTACGATCGTCCGCACAACTGACGGTTTGGAATTGGGAGAGGAATTGACTGTGAGGTTGAGTCGGGGCCGGCTGAAAGTTAAGATTGTAGAAGTATTGGATGCGGAAGACAAGTTATGATTGATTCGCAGTTGCGCCAGTCTGACTGGAATTATGAGGAAACGGTCGATCGAATTGAAGCAATTATCGATCGGGTGGAATCGGGAGAGTTGCCCCTAGAGGAGGTTTTCGAGCAGTTTGGGGTGGCTGTAGAGTGTTGGCAGCAGTGCGAAAGCTTTTTGGCGCGGGGGAAGGAACAGATGGATTTGTCGATCGAGCTTTTGGCTGCAGAACCCGATTTTTAACCGGAGATAAACTCTGATTAATGTGGATAAAATAGCGCGTTTTGCCGAAATCCAGACAGGGAATTAATTCCCTGTCTCCTCGCAAAAATCTTCGCTATGAGGAGTGTTAAACTGATAATACTCAATCCGGGTTCGCTACCCCCTTTCTTATTACCCAACGCCGAATCAAAATCGACATTCTTTACCTTAAAACCAGGTTACTTTGCATCACTCCTTTATTTGATTTTTTTAGTCAAATTCATCTTCCGATATTGCTTGATACTCCCAAAGCTTCTTCCCTCGGATCGTACACCAATTTCCCGTAAATTTTCAGCATCCAATCCGCGAATTAATACATGGTAAAAGCATCTCAATCACCCTTGACAAAAGGACTCAAAAGAATCTAATATATTGTCAGCAAAACAAGAACGAATAATTTGAATCAGATCATCACTATCCATAGCTGCCCTTTTCATTTTTTGTCTAAAACTACGTTTGTAAGTCAGTTCACGATTGAAGGCATTGAGCGCGAGCCGTCGCAGGACAGCTAAATTCTGGGGACTGTGGAAAAAGCGAATCCGGCAGGCATCTTCAGCAAAGGTAGAATCTAAAGCCCAATGAGCCTCATTTTCAATCCCCCAATGTTTTCGGAGAGCTCGACCTAAAAGTTGAGCATCACTATCTAAGGAAGTTAGAAATGAAAAATAAATAAGTTGATGAGTTATCGGTTATAATGAAATAAAGTGTGAGATGACAATTTTTACTCCTACAGAGAACAACTCACAACTGATTTTTATAGTTAACTCTTCTAATTTACTTTTAACTCCCGGTCTGAGTCTAATTGAATTGAGTCAAAAATTAAAAAACTTTATACATCATTATTATCAGAAAAAAACAAAAGAAGATATGCAGCTTTCTTAAGCTCAAAAATTAGGATGGGGTGGAATTAGGTATGTAATGCAAATTTTGGGATGCAGTCGAAATACTATCATCAAGGTAATAGAAGATTTAGAAAAAATGGACTCAGAGACACTGAATAGTTCCAGGATCAGAAAGAGAGGAGGGGAAAGAAAAAGTATTCTGTCTACTAAAATCGCCATTGATGCAGAATTTTTATACATTTTAAAAAATCACACAGCCTGAAACCCAATGAATGAGTTAATCAAATAAACTAATTTGACCCATAAAGAAATAGCTTCTGCAATACAAGCGGCAGGTTTTACCATTAGTCTCCCCTTACGATCGCGAATTAAATAATTTACACTCTTGAAAGTGGGGAGTAGGGGTTGGGCTTATAGCCCGCCCTTTCTGGACGAGCAGGACGCCCATCCCACAAGAACCATCACGGATTGTAAGTTATTTAATTCTCATTCCTTAGTGGCAAAACTATTAAAAAATCATTGGTATTTGAAACGAAAACAAAAAACAAATAATAGTAATTAATGAAAATCGTGACGCTCAATTTTAAAATATTGCGAAAGTGGATACGGAGTATAGAGAAGCCAGCAATCCTATCCAACCGTTTTGATACCAAAAAGAAAAAAGTTTTAGGAAATTTGTATCCTCCGGGAACTCTCTATACAAAGGAACCTGTCACTACTTTCGATCGGGATTTTTGGAGTTTAGGTCACGGTAAAGTGAGCCCACATGGGGTTTATGATTCTCAACAAAACCGAGGATATATAACATTAAGAAATAGTAAAAATACCAGTGAATTCGCCTGTGAGTCTTTAAAAAAATGGCAGGGTAAGCTCATCTAATTTGGTATAATATGAACTTGACAAAGTTAACAAAATAAGCATAAGAGACTGTGTAGACAGCACACTTGACTCCTAACACAGATCAGTGAGATGACAGTAATACTGTAGTTGAAAATCTCAAAAAATACCCTATATGTTTCAAGGCTTTGACAACAAAACTGCCGATACTCAGAAAAATTTTCCTCCTGAGAGAAAGCTAACAGAAGTGGCAGATATCGCTTGTATTCAAAAAAGTTTAGTTCAGCACTTCCAAGATATTAAAGATCCCAGAGTGGAGAGAACGAAGAAACATCAACTCACAGATATCTTAGTAATTGCGATTTTAGCAGTAATTGCTGGAGCGCAAGGATGGGAAGACATGGAAAATTATGGCATTAGCAAAAAACAGTGGTTAGAAAAGTTTTTGGCATTACCTCACGGTATTCCCTCTGATGACACTTTTCGTCGGGTATTTGAGTTTATTAACCCAGAAGAATTGAATCGTTGTTTTCTTCAATGGGTAGAAACCCTTGTCACCAAGATGGGAGGAGAAATAATCCCCATAGATGGGAAGACCATTAGGGGTTCGTATGACCGAAATCAAGGTAAATCGGCACTCCATATTATTAGTGCCTGGTCGAGTGAACAACGTTTAGTTTTGGGACAGATGAAAGTAGAAGATAAATCTAATGAAATTACTGCTATTCCTGCATTATTAGAATTACTGGATATCACCGGTTCCATTATCACTATTGATGCAATGGGGACACAAACAGAAATTGCCAAAAAGATTATCGACAAGAAAGGAGATTACGTTTTGGCGCTCAAGGCAAATCATCCCACTCTCTACAATCAGGTTCAAGAATGGTTTGAAACAGCTTCTTCTCAGCAATTTCAAGGCATTGATGTCAGTTATGAAAAACGCATCGAAAAAGGACACCATCGCCGAGAAATTCGTCAAGTCTGGTCGGTTCCGGTTTCTGCAATTAATCATCTTTATCAACCCCGATTATGGGCAGGACTTCAAAGCGTTGTCATGGTTGTACGAGTCCGTCATCTCTGGAACAAAACTACCCGTGAGGTGCAATTTTATTTGACTTCTTTACACAGTAATGCTCAACTTATTGGTCTGGCTATCCGAAAACATTGGGGTATTGAAAACCAGGCTCATTGGACTCTTGACTGTACATTCGCTGAGGATGCTTGTCGCATTCGCTCTTTCCACAGTCCTCGGAATTTTGCTCTTTTACGACGCATCGCTCTTAATGCCCTCAATCGAGAACTGACTTACAAACGCAGTCTCAGACAAAAAATGAAACGCACTGCTATGGATAACGATTATATGATTCAAGTTCTCTTTTCTTGTTTTCTTGACCCTACATTAGATTCTTCTGAGTCCTTGTGTCAAGCCTAATTGAGATGCTCTTACCCTGAAAAAAATGGTGGAATAATTATGGTAAAGCTACCTACCCTAACGCTAGTTCTATCTTGGCAAAATGTGATGGGTGAGGTAGTAATAATGCTAATCATTATATTTTTAAATCAGATTTGCATAAATTAGTTAATGAAATAGGAATAGAGATCGGAATTGCTCATTATCCTCCTTATATATCTAAATATAATCCGCTCAAACATATAGCCTTTCTCAGAAAGATGAGGTACTCATGGGCATAGGGCATACCTCACTTTTTTAAGAACCGCTATAGACTTTTTCCTCATATTACCAGGGCTTGTCAAGGAGTAATTTTTACAAGTTTAGAATTAGTCAAAGCTCTCGTCGAAAAAACTCACACTAAAACGGGACTATCTGTAGCTGTAAATATCCTTAATAAAGTTTATAAAACTGGTAGGAAGGTAGCTGATAACTTCAAAAATACTATGCAAATTCTTTTTGACGAATATTTGCCCAAATGGAATTATCGAGCCGTACCCCAACCTGAGTAATTCATTAAATTATTTATTTTTCATTCCTTAGCAGGTTGGATGCTCTGTTTAGGCTTTAAATTTGTTTAAATCTCGTTAACTTAACTCCAGCAGCCCAGAAGAGACAGGCAAACCATCCTGAAATACCAGCAATTCTCCTGGCTGAATTTGCGTCCAAACTTCGTTATCAGTCAGCGGAAAAGTGGCAATAACAGCCACGCGATCGCCCTCATTGGTCAATTCCCGAAAATCGACTGTTACATCTTCGTCGATCGAGTGAGCGCTAGCAAAAGGTGCTTGTCGCACAATATAATGCAGATTAGTAGAACAGTGGGTGAACAAGTGTTCTCCATCCGAAAGTAAATAATTAAAAATTCCGTACTCTGCCAAACTTTTAGTAATTTCCTCCAGTACCGGGTAAATTTCCGCTACAGCAGGCTTACTTTGAGGAAAAGTAGAGCGCAGCTTTTCTAATATCAAACAGAATGCTTTTTCGCTGTCAGTTTTGCCAACCGGTTTGTAAACTCCGGCACATTCTGGATAAAAATTTTCGAGATTTCCGTTGTGAGCAAACACCCAATAACGTCCCCATAGTTCCCGAATAAAAGGGTGGCAGTTTTCCAGAGCAATTTCGCCTTGCGTAGCTTTGCGGATGTGAGCAATGACGTTAGTTGAATGAATGGGATAGCGGCGCACTACTTCAGCAACCGGAGAAGCAATCGCAGGTTTAGAGTCTATAAAAAGGCGACATCCCAAACCTTCAAAGAAAGCAATTCCCCAACCGTCTTGATGAACGTCTGTTCTGCCACCTCTTGCAGAAAAACCCTCAAAAGAAAAGCAAATATCTGTTGGAACATTGCAGTTCATTCCCAGTAATTGGCACATAGCTTTTAAATTTCTGGAGTTTGGATAGATGTCGCAGCTATTGGCAGCTACAGATTGGCGATTATACTATTATAGTATGAATTGATTTAGCCTAATAAAAAAACACAATATTTTTTGATTTTAAACCGTCATGCTACTTAAAATTTAAAAAATGCGCGAAGCCAAGCTATCCCGTTCGTTAAGCGGGCCCGTTGCGGTAGGGAATCGCCCAAAATTCAATCGCGTTCCCCGGAGAACAGTCTTCATCGTTCCATTTGTCCTGCAATTTTGTTAATTAAATTTATGTAATATTCACTTTTGTGGGGGAAAGTCTGAAAGTTGTTTGATATCCTTCAAAACTATTTGAGGCTTCCCTTTGTACTGTTCTACCTTCCCACTGACATACACATATCCCCGTCCCAGACCCGCATAACGTTTCTCGATTAGCCGCTTCAAGGGAGCTCTTTCATCAGTTTCAGAATCCGGTATCCACAAATCTAATTTATGATACACCGAACCAGCATAAATTACAGCGCTGCCGCCGATCCTTTTAGTAATTCCCGCCTGCAAATCGCAGAAAATAGTAATAGATTTAGCTTTCTCAGAAGCCGCTAATATTTTCGGGTAGTCCAACCTCAAAGAAAGCGCTCCTGCGGTTGCTTCCGACAACCGAAATTCTTCAACAATCGAGCCTCGCATCGACCACCAAGGCAGTAAATTAGCATAGTTGCGAGAGGGGATTTTGGCATTGATAATCGGATTCCAAATCATCAGATTGTAAGCTTTTGCTGCCGATTCTGCCTCAGTCATTTGTCGGTGATACAATCTGGAGCGCCCGTATTTTACAAAGTAGGGACTCCAGCCTTCTTCAATCAGTTTAAGATTGTAATTTTCTCCGTCTTTATGTACGTAACAGAGGAGACGCCCGTAGTTGTCGCGGTGTTTTTGTAGAGCCACTTCAACCGAATCGTCTGTATCAAATTCTATGTCAATTTTAGCAAGTCCGCCATCTGCTGTCGCAAAGTATTTTTTAGCCATTTCCGTACCTGCTTTCCCCGCCGCAGTTACAGGTTTGGAGCCTCCCGGATGACTTTCTTCTGTATCGACGCAAATCAGCCGCAGAGACTCGGTTTTGCCGTTGAGAGAAATTTTGATGCTGTCGCCATCAACTACTTTAGTTATTTGCAGGTTCGGAATTCTGGTTGCCATATTTTGAACCCTGTTGCACTTGAGATTTCATGCAGGTATCGCTTGGAGTATACACGAGTTCGTTATCACTAGCAACTGTAATTTTTGTTGTTTGTATTAATATTTGTCAACTGTGGCGTATTTTATCAAGTCTGGGAAAAACTCTCGAAAATCTGATTCTAATCGCTGATAGTTAGCTGTCAAATCTTCTATGCCGCTTGCCAAGTTATTTGTCCGCTTGATTCGGGCAGACATTCTTGTAAGAGTGATGCCGATTTCGGCGATGTCCTGATAAGATGAAAGCAAGTCGCGGGCAATTATTGTGGGCAGCACCCGCTGGAGAGATTCAGGCAATATATCGCGGTTGTCTTGCAGGATTTTATAGACATGGCGAGAAAAATCGGGGAGCGGAATTTCTGAATATTCGAGCCAATTTTTAGCTAAGAAGTGGTCGTAAAACACGTCAATCAAAACTCCAGCAAACCTGCGTCTCTCGGCGCAAACAAGGCTTTTACTCGATCGCACTATTGCGTGAGAGTCGGTGTAGCTATCTACTTTGCGGTGCAAATCGATGCCTTTTCTAATTTCATCGGGATAAAGGTTGATTGCCGAACCTTTGACAAAATCTCCTAAGAGGTTGCCAATCAAGGATTCTGGCGTGCCTTTTGATAAGAATAGATGAGCCAAATAATTCATTAACTACACAACTGCATAACCTGTATGAGGTCTGACATCGGCGGGATGAAAACCTAAAACAATGGAATCCTTGGAAATTCCAGCAGCTACAAGTTCTTTTGTCACGCCGTATTCTGTCTCATCTCGCTGTACCCAAATCTTATCATCAATAATATCTATATGAACCAAACAGCCGTGAATTCGTTTGGCTTTATCCCAGCCTAAAGTAACTAGCAGGTAACAATCAGATTTTTCATCAAACACGGCTTTACAAATTATATCGCCATGAGAGTAAGGAATTTTTGTGTAAGGTTCGAGAACTGTTTTAATGGTGGTTCTAAAGTTAGCTAAAGTATCCATTTTACGATCGCCTCTTGATTTGGGTCGAATACAATCAGCTTGAGCTTTTCATCTTCAATCATTAATTGACCGATCGGTTCTTCAAATAGAGATTCATAGGTGATATCGCGAACAGCCAGATAAAGCGTATGTTCTGGATAAGTTCTCTGAAGCACAGATCGATAAATAGTAAATTGTCCGATCGCCTCTCTCAAGTCCTGCATTTCTGAATCGCTGACAAAGCTTTTGACTTCCACAGCAATTTTCTGTTCTCCTCGTTCTGCAGCCAGCACCTGTTTTGCTCCCAGATCCACATACATATCTTTTTTCCCCCATTTCAGATGGAGAGGATCGTGAGTAATTATCCACCCATCATTGAGGAGAGATTTTTTAACTGTATTGTGGTACAGGTCTAAAGCGGGCATAGAACAACACGAGCAATATAAGACTTCACGGTTATATAATAGCAAATTATTATGCAATTATCTTAAACCGCAACTACAAGGAGAAAGAATAATGGCTGTTCTGGAATGTGTAAAACCGGGTGCTAAACTAGGTCAAATTATTCTTGCCGTCGATCTTACTGTTGCCGGTGCTGTCGATCGCATTTTAGCAAAAATTCAAGACTTGGGATATGACCCAGAAATTCGTCATGTCAACTATCCGTCTGGAGTCCACGTCTTAGCAATTCTCAAAGACGAACAGCATTCTGAAGCAGTTGATGATGATTACTTGTTAGAGGATTGGCTACAGGTAAGGTCGCAAATTAACCCAGATGCGGTTCATCTGTGGCGCGGTAAATAAACCAATTAACAATTAAACCGCAGATAAACGCAGATGAGCTGATGGGAATTTCATCAGCGTTCATCCGCGTTCATCTGCCTACATCTGCGGTTACAAAATACCCCTACGCACCACCGCGCAACTTATCCAAAACCGTCCGATCTTCCAAAGTCGAAGTATCCCCAGAAACCTCTTGTCCCGCAGCCAAAGAACGCAGCAAACGCCGCATAATCTTCCCGCTTCGAGTCTTCGGTAAAGCATCAGTAAATCGAATTTCTCCCGGACGGGCGATCGCCCCAATTTCCTTAACAACGTGCTGCTTCAATTCCTTAGCCAATTCATCGCTAGGTTGCTGCGAGTTGTCCAGCGTGACAAAAGCCACAATTTCCTCACCTTTAATCTCATCCGGTTTACCAACAACCGCAGCTTCCGCCACCGCTGGATGCGATACCAAAGCTGACTCGACTTCCATTGTGCCGAGTCGGTGTCCGGCCACATTAATTACATCGTCAACGCGGCCCATTACCCAGAAATAACCGTCTTTGTCCTTGTGCGCGCCGTCCCCTGCAAAGTACACAAATTCGCCATCTTTCGGGTGCAAATATTCCCAATAAGTGCGGCGGAAGCGATCGGCATCGTTGTAAAGTGTCCGCATCATTCCCGGCCAAGGATGTTTCACCACTAAATAACCGCCGCTTTCGTTAGTTACTGGTTCGCCATCTTGGTCAACAACATCAGCCACAATTCCGGGGAACGGTAGGGTTGCAGAACCGGGTTTTGTAGGAATTGCACCGGGCAAAGCGGTAATCATAATTCCGCCGGTTTCTGTTTGCCACCAAGTATCGACGATCGGACAATTCGACTTGCCAATTACTCGTTGATACCACATCCAAGCTTCAGGATTGATCGGTTCGCCGACAGTTCCTAACAATCGTAAAGAGGACAAATTGCGCGCGTTGGGCAAGTGTTCGCCCATTTTCATGAATGTTCTGATCGCAGTAGGTGCAGTGTAGAAAACGGTGACGCCGTATTTTTCAATTACATCCCAAAAACAGCCAGGATTTGAAGGGCGAGGAGCACCTTCATACATTAAAGTTGTCGCACCGTTGGACAGCGGCCCGTAGACAATATAACTGTGTCCAGTAATCCAGCCGACATCAGCAGTACACCAGTAAACATCGGTATCTTGGAGGTCGAATATCCATTTGGTTGTCATGTGGGTATAAAGGTTATAACCACCGGTTGTATGGACGACACCTTTCGGTTTGCCGGTACTGCCACTGGTGTAGAGTACGAACAGCATATCTTCGCTGTCCATCGGTTCGGCGGGACAATTTGCCGATACACCTTTTTGCAAATCGTGCCACCAATGATCGCGCCCGGGTTCCATGTCAATTTTCTGTTTGGTGCGCTGAACTACGAGAACGTTGGTAACGCTGGGTGTGGCATTATTTGCTAATGCTTTGTCTACTTGTGTTTTGAGGCCGACGGCGGTATCTTTGCGGAAGCCACCGTCAGCGGTGATGACGAGTTTTGCTTGGCCGTCGTTGAGTCGATCGCGCAAAGCTTCTGCACTAAAACCGCCAAAAACAACGCTGTGTACTGCACCGATTCTGGCGCAGGCTAGCATGGCGATCGCAGCTTCGGGAATCATGGGCATATAAATGCCGACGCGATCGCCCTTTTGGACTCCCAATTGTTTGATGACGTTCGCCATTTGGCAGACTTCGCGGTGGAGTTGCGCGTAGGTGAGGGTGCGGGAGTCTCCGGGTTCGCCTTCCCAAATCAGGGCGGCTTTATTTTTGCGCCAAGTGGTTAAGTGGCGATCGAGACAATTGTAAGAAATATTAATTTTACCGTTGACAAACCATTTAGCAACAGGCGGCTGCCAGTCGAGCACGGTATCCCAGTTTTGGAACCAGTCTAATTCTTGGGCTGCAAGTTCTGCCCAGAATGCTTGGGGGTCAGCTTTGGCTTTGTCGTAGAGGGCTTGGTACTCTTCTAGGCTTTTGATGTGAGCTTTTTGGGAGAATTCAGCGGGCGGCTGAAATAGCCGTTTTTCATGCAGAATTGATTCGATGGTATCTTGCGACATTGCTTTTAACTTTAACTTCGGTTAGTCTTTTTAACTATTGTTTGCATAAGTTGGGGCAAAAGTATGTTTATTTTCCTTAAGACTTTGGGGAATTTTGTAAATGTTGGATCTGCATGAGAAATTAGAGCACTGGTAAATTGTAAATTCTATCTTCGTACTCATTCTCAAATGATGCTTCATAAATCAAAATCAGTTCGTCAATATTTTGACCAATACTCAGCTTGGAATTCAGGAGAAAGATTCCGGGAAGATGGCGATTTTGCTCTAAATGATCTGTTAAATGAACGGGCATAGAGCGGCGGTTGTTGGTAACAAGAATGAAATTGTGGATTTCGCACCAAATAAGAATTTCTGGATCGAGAGTCCCTTTAGAAGGTGCTGTTAGTTCTCCCACTGCTAGAACAACCAGATCGGGATTGCGTCTGCGAATTTGGCTAGGATAGGCAGGATCGACATTTTCATCAAAGAGATACTGGATTGCCATCAGCTTTTCTCCTTGCATCTCTTTCTGCTCTCAGTTTGCGAAGTTTTTCGGCCACAGGAGGAGGATTGCGGCGCTGTTCTTCTCGCATTTTTTCGCCCCATTCCAACCATTCGGTTATGTATTTACCGACTGCTTCTTTGTTGTGCAGGTAGTACAAAATGGTCGCATAAACTTGTTCGAGGGTGAGCGATGTATAAATGTTAGCTATTTCTTCGGGAGTTCGAGCGCGAAACAGGTATTCATAGAGAATGGTTTCGATGCCGATCCGGGAACCTTTGAGCCGAATATCGTCAGGTCTGAGGAAGTTGAAATAGTCTTCTAGTTGCGTGGTTTGGTGGTTGGCTTCATGAGATTGCTTCTCTTTATTAATGTCTGTTCCTTCTGGAACCAGCACAATTACTTCGGCTCGGCTGTTGCGATATAAATTGAGCGGTTCACCAACGCACAATTGTCCTCGATCGTCGATCGTTGCCATCACTTTAATTGCTTTCATACAATCTACCCGATTTACAGGAGCGATATCTGGTATGATTATATCATAACAAATCCGATGGTAATTCTTTTATAATTGACATAAACAGCCGATCGCACAAAAGCCATGACGCAAAATTTTGAAGCAAGCCAACTATCGCTAAATGACGTTCACCGCCTTCTCAAATTGGAAAGACAAACAGGAGGAGGATTTACTGATTTTTTCTCTCTGGAACCTCTGACGGATTTTGAACAGCAGGAATTATTGCAAATCAGCAATGACTTTTGGCGCTATCTAGAAGTGGGAAAGGTTTCTGAAGAATTGGTTAAGTTTTTGTCACTTTCACCGTTAATGAAATTAACGGGATTTTTTAAAGTTCCTGTGGTGCTGACAATGGAAGATAGCATCCCCATCGAGGTTGAGGATGCGGATACTTTAATTAAAGGCCGCTTGGATGTCTTAGCGGTAAATCAGCCGGATGCAGAGCTCGCGGCGGCACAGTTTTGGATTTTGGTAGTGGAGGCGAAAAATAGTGCGTTAGCGAAGCCCTCGAAGAGGATCGATCCTTGGGCCGGTTTGCCGCAATTGCTGACTTATGCTTATAAAAGTTTGCAGCAGCAATCGTCTGTTTGGGGATTGACCACGAATGGACGTAACTATCAGTTTGTGTATCTGACGCGGGGAAATCCTTGTACTTATCAGATTTTACCGGAATTGAATTTGATTGACCGAGAGCGATCGCTCTTGTTGGCCCAAGTGTTGAAAGCTATTTGCAAGTTGCAGAATGTGCAGTTGCAGTTGGCTTAATCTCTGCGGTTAAAAGCTGTGCTTCCCCGTACTGCCTAGACCGATATTCTGTACCACTTTAGTCCTAATCGGCCTCTATCGTCGATGGCAACCAACTGTTGTGAACTTCTGTTGGAAAAATGCTGGAAAATTTATAAATCAATATCTGTTAAAGAAATGCAATAGCTAGTGACATAATACCAATTATTTTATAGAATTATCAACGTTTAAACCCTGCAACTGAAGGTAAAAAAATGTCTGAACTTAGACAAAATTTAATTACCAGAGATTGGGTAATCATCGCCACCGAACGGGCGACAAGACCGGATCAATTCGCTAACAAAAAAAAGTCGGCTGCAGTAGTGCCCCCGCACCGTGCCGATTGCCCGTTTTGCGTGGGAAATGAGGAAGACGGAACCTTAGAAACTTGCCGTTTGGGCGATTCCCTACGGGATAGCTTCGCTTCACGCACGGGCTGGAAAGTCCGGGCAATTCACAACAAATATCCCGCCCTCTCCCCGACAGCCAAATGGATGAGGATATCATCGGGAATTCACCGCACGATGGCGGGAATCGGCGTGCACGAAGTAATTGTCGAACATCCGCGACACGATTTGACGACAGCTTTGTTGAGTGTTGAAGAAGTTGAAAACATACTTTTAGTATACCGCCAGCGCTATGTAGAAATTAGAAAAAATCCCCACATTGAAACTATTATTATCTTCAAAAATCACGGGGAAACTGCCGGAACTTCTCTCGAACACCCCCACTCGCAGATAGCAGCGACGCCCGTTGTACCCAGCCAATTTCGCAGCCGCATCGACGAAGCTATTAGATATTTTGATGACACCGGAGAATGTCTGTTTTGCCGAACTTTGGAAGATGAATTAGCGGCGGAGGAAAGAGTGATTTGTGAGAGTGAACATTTTGTGGCTTTTATCCCTTACGCTGCACTTTCACCGTTTCACACTTGGATTTTTCCGCGCCGACATTCCTCTTCATTTGATGACCTTACTGATGGGGAAATTACGGATCTTGCTGATACTTTGAAAACTGTACTGGCTAAGCTTTATTACGGATTAAACAATCCCGATTACAACTATACTATTCGATCGGCACCGATCGCCGAAGGGGGAACAAAATACTTTCACTGGTATATCGCAATTATTCCCAGAGTCACCAAGCAAGCTGGATTTGAGTTGGGCAGCGGGATGTTTATCAATACTGCTTTGCCCGAAGAAAGTGCAGCGTTTTTGCGATCGATCGAAATTCCTAGCGACAGTAATTTCCCCCCCATCTAAAGTATCCTACATCACAATAGGTCAAGTTTACTTAAACTGGGGGTGGAAATGCACCCAGCTATTCTGAGTTGCGAGTCTGCGTTGAGGGAAGAAATTGATATTATTTGAGATTTGAGATTAAAGAATTGGGCATAACGCATGATCTAATGGTTTAGATCACCGGCATAAAGTTGGATTCTTTTTTAAACTGCTATAACTTACGCTCTCAAATTATGAACGTACAAATACTTATGGATTTTACCAAACTCACAATAAACTTTCGACATACTGCCAGCCGTCGTCGCTAAAAGTAGCTCTCAACATATCTCTAATTTTAGCATCGATCGATAATATTCCCTCACCCGATTCAACATTCTCGCCGATTTCGCAACTGTCTTCAGACATATGTTCTTGGATGTGGGCCAGAGTATCAGCGAAATTAGCCAGAAAATAATGTTCGTGCACCCACGCTGTTGGATCTGGTATTGCTGCACTCCCAAAAGCTCGATCGACTAAATCTTTTTTGGCAACATCGTCAGTCTGGTTTTTCATGTTGAGTTCGATTGAGGTAGAACTGGTAACTTATCCATTTTAAGCTTAATTGTCAACAGGAACGCGATCCCGATCGACCACAGCAGTGACAAATTTGTGTAGTTTGTGCGATCGCGATCCTAATTTTTTGGTCGCTCGCGTGTTATCATATTACCTCAAACTCGGTGGTCAATAATGTTCACATCGAGCAGAATACACTTGGGAATCATTCCGTGAACTCCTTTTTGAGGATTGTTAACAGCCTGCGTAATCCGAAAATTTACCGCAAGCGAACACAAAACATAAGCATCTTCCTCTTGGAAACCCGCAAACTTTTGCAGCCAATAAACCGTCTGTTTTACTGCCAGCTCAAACGCTTCATCTAATGTTCTACCGAATCCCATAATCACAATATGAGTGGGCGTTTCCGCAAACGGAAATATCAGAAATAAATCCTTGCGTAAGATGATCTGAATAGTCCCGTTCATCGAAGTTTCAATCGCAGTACCGTCAACTTCACCATCTCCTTGTGCCGAATGTCCGTCGCCAATGGACAGTAAACCGCCGCGCAGAAAAACAGGTAAAAATAACCGCGTTCCTGCTTGGAGTTCCTGATTGTCCATATTGCCGCCGTAGCGCTCTGGAGGAATAGAAGAACGGTTGATTTGTGCATTAGCAACGCCGATAATTCCAAAAAAAGGATGCAGGGGAATCCGAATGCCGCTACCTGTGGGAAATTCAGCAGTTTTTTGCTCTAAATCTAGCGGAATAAACCGCAATTTAGGTTCGGGGAAATACTCAGGTAAAGAACCCCATCCGGCGCGAATTGCATTAAATCCTACGGGCAAACTTGGGTAAACATCCTCAATGTGAATTTCTAAAACGTCTCCCGGTTCGGCATGGTTAACATAAATCGGGCCTGTCAGCAAGTGGGGCCCCGGCCCAACTTTGCGGTTGGGAGGCAAATTCTGACAAATATCTAAAAATTCGGGGGTGAGAAATTCGGGCGGCGCTTTGTCAGCAACATAATATCCTGAATAGGTTTCGATATCGATGCGATCGCCCGAATCGACAGTTAAAGCAGGTTCGATATTCGGAGAAAAACCGCCCAAGTGTACGGTTTTGCAGTTGGCTTTGAGAAGGTGGCGGGTCATGGGATTTTAGATTTTAGATTTTAGATTTTAGATTGAAGTCAGGGTGTTAAGAATGTTATATCGCAAGTCTCAGTCATTTTTGATTTTTTTTTATGAACCGCAGAGGGCGCAGAGGGCACAGAGAAAGAGAATGGAGAACTCAGAAGATTTCCAAAAAGGGTGGAGGTTTCTTTTATCGGAAATATTTTACTAATTTCTTAACTTTTTGATAACGTGGGTAGTTTAAAATTTAAAGTGGGTGGCGCGGGTTTATATATTATTGGGGTGGGGAGTTCTGTTTGGCTGGTGCAACCCGCCCTTACAAACTAATGACTAATGAATTATGTTAACGCCTTTGCCCAATAAAGTAGAATTTTCTCAAGGTTATTCTCGCAATCCCTGGTTTTTTGGTGTTTTGATTTTGATTGTCCTATTGCTAGGTTTCATGATGCAATCTTACCTTAACAAACCTCAGCTTTTAACCGACCCGTTTCTGCAAGTCCCAACAGCAAACTCGGTGCGAGTTGTCTGGTTCACAGAGTTTGCCGGTACTCGCAACACAGTTGATTACGGCGAAAATTTGAATCAAGTCGTGACGGCAAATACTACCAAGCTAAGCCGCACTCGCGAAGACAAAGACTCGCGCATCTCCGATGAAATGAAACAAAGCATTATTGACAGCAATCCAATTGTCCGCGACATCTGGCGCCATGAAGCAGAAGTCCCCAATTTAATGCCCGGTGTTCGCATTCCTTATCGAGTCACTAGCGAAAGGAAAGACGGCGCATCTGTCAGCAGCAAAGTTTTCACTCTTTCTCCGACACCCGCAGCAGGAAGTGCGCTCAAAATTCTCCTCACTTCTGACCATCAATTGATGCCGATGACAGCAGCAAATCTCCAGAAAGTAGCCGAAACAATTGGCAGAGTTGACGCGGTTTTCATGGCAGGGGATTTAATTAATATACCCGATCGCGCTTCTGAATGGTTTGACGATTACCGAGGCCGCGCCTTCTTTCCGTCTCTGCAAGGTCGCGCATTTTCCGAACTCGACAAAAACGGCATCAAAACCGTTTACAGCGGCGGCGAACTGATTCAACACGCGCCTTTATTTCCGGCCATTGGCAATCACGAAATCATGGGTCGCTTTGCAACCAACAGCAAACTCGATGACCAATTTAACGATCCTTTTCCCCGCGCCGCTGCGGAGAAAATATACGCTCAACGTGCTGCCTCTTTGAATCTTAATAATGACTCTTCAGTGCGGGAAATCTGGCTAAAAAACAAGAGTTTTAATAGCGATACCTATGACGAAATTTTCAATTTACCTGGAGGCAAAAATTACTATGCTGTGACTTTTGGGGATGTACGCTTAGTGACTTTGTATGTTACGAATATCTGGCGGACTCCGAATTTAGATCCGCGTGCGAGAGGCAGGTATCGGGAACGGGACGAAGATTTTAATCATCCCGAAAAATGGGGATACGGACAGCATATTTTTGAGCCGATTGTCAAGGGCAGCGCTCAATATAATTGGCTGCAACAAGAGTTAAAAAGCTCGGAATTCCAGCAGGCAAAATATAAAATTGTGATGTTTCACCACCCGCCCCATTCTCTGGGTGACAATATTGTACCTGCTTATACTGACCCTGTGCAAATAGTCGATCGCGCTCTCGATGGCGAGATTAAAATGGTGCGTTACGAGTATCCGAAACAGCAAGATTATCTGATTCGGGATGTAGTGCCGCTACTAGAAACAGCGGGCGTGCAGTTGGTATTTTACGGACATTCGCACTTGTGGAATCGGTTTGTAAGTTCCAGCGGAATGCACTTTTTGGAGAGTTCTAATGTGGGCAACAGTTACGGTGCTTTTGCGGGGGAAAAGCGCCGATTTGTGCCGCCGGCATATCGGGAAGATTACAGCGCTATTGGAGACCCGAACGGATTGGAACCTGTGGTGCCGACTGTTGCGCCTTTGTTGGGAGAAGACGGGCGGCCGCTGCCTTATATTGATAGCAATGATATTACGGCTTTTACTATTTTTGATACGGGGGAGGGTACGGTTAGCAGCTACTATTTTGATACGCGGAAACCGGAGTCGGAAGTGGTGAAGTTTGATGAGTTTAAGTTGAAAAATTCGCCATCTAGCTTAAAAATCCGTAAAAATTAAAAGCGATCGTTTTCATAATCGATAAATTAGTTACTGCTATGATAACTTAAGGCTTCTGACTTCTGCTATACTTAGGTATAATGTATCCAAATTAAAATTACCCAGTAGAGCGCGGTCATGCCTGAACTAAACCTCTTAGAAAAACAAGAAGAAGTAAGCTTCGATGAGGAAGAGGAAGCTCTAGATTATGAGCTTGAATCTAATGGTAATCCCAAATCAGTCTTAGACGAAATTTCCGAAATAATTGTAGCTGGAAATGACTGGACGACAGCCACCATACTCGATCAACTTGTTCGTGACAATATTCAACTTAATCCAAGATTTCAAAGGCGAGATGCTTGGGATATAACTCGTAAAAGCAGGTTTATTGAATCTATTTTTCTAGGATTTCCCATTCCAGATATAGTTTTGGCTTCTCAAGATAAAAAACGCGGAAAATTTGTAGTTCTTGACGGCAAGCAACGCTTGCTTACGATTCTGCAATTTTATGGAAGGAGCGAAACTCCCAACGATAGTTTTGCTTTGAAAAACTTAGAATTTAGACCTGAACTCAATGGTTGTACGCATGAGGATCTAAAAAACGATCTTCTCCATAGTTCTGTACTTGATGCACTGGATAATCAAACTCTTCGTACTACATTGATTCGGAATTGGCATACAGAAAGTTTACTCTACAAAATTTTTCTCCGTCTGAATGTAGAAAATACTCCGCTATCTCCACAAGAACTCAGGCAAGCATTGCATCCAGGTGATTTCATCAATTTTTTAGATGACGAATCAATTAAAAATCAGGCTTTAAGAAAAATACTTAAATCCCAAAATCCCGATCCTCGGATGCGCGATGTCGAATTATTACTGCGATATGTAGGATTCCATCATTTTTTATCCGATTATCGCGGTAATCTTAAAGTGTTCCTGGATATGACTTGCAAAAAGCTCAACAAGGATTGGAAAGAGAAAGAAACTGAGGTCAGATATACAGTTAGCCAATTTGAAAAGGCAGTGCAAACAACCACTACAATATTTGGAGAAGAAAATATATTTCGTGTGTGGTTGAGTAGTTCTAATAGTTACCGAGGCAAGTTTAATCGAGCTATTTTAGATGTAATGGTTTTTTATTTTTCAGATCCAGTTATTAGTGAAGTTGCTGAGAAGAATCCGGCGGGTGTGCAAAAAGCTTTTAAAGAGTTATGTTCATCATCTAATAGCGAATTCAGAGAAGCTGTTGAGAAAAGCACAACTAGCATTCGCGAAACTCATACTCGTCTCTCACTGTGGGGCAAAGCTTTGTTAAAGGTTTTGGATGTAGAGTTTAATGTACCTGAACTCGTAGATAACCATATTATCTTTAACGGTTTGAGGTAAGTTATTAAGAGGTATGCCAAAATCCGTTAGATTTCGTACTCTAACCCAGCAGTTAAATAGGTTAAAAAAACAATTTTTTCCTAAGATTAATCCTCTAGGTTCATATTCCGAGCGGCAGCTAGCCTTAACTCTTGCCTACAGAGTTTTAGTTCATGCCGAAATTGAGGCTTATTTTGAGGACAGAGTTTGGGAAGTAGCCCTTAATGCTAAAAAGAATTGGGATAGTCAGGGTAAGAGTTGCCGTACTTTAATCTGCTTGCTTGGCTTTTCTGGTCAAATGATGGAAGCACCACCAGATACACTGACTCCAACTAAGGGAAGTAAAGCTTTGCCACCGGAAAAAATAAAAGTCAACAAAAAAATAGATTTAGCTATTAATAGTTTTAAGCGAAGTATTGACCAGAATCATGGCATCAAAGAATCTAATCTTCTGGCGTTGCTTTTGCCAATAGGAATAGATACCGATGATTTAGATTCTGTTTGGCTGGCTACCATGAATACGTTAGGGGAAGAAAGAGGTGTGGCGGCACATACTTCAGCTACATCCCCGAAAACTATTAGAAGCATAAATCCTATACATGAACTGCAGAGGGTAGAGCAAATTATTCAAGAACTTTTGAGGGTGGATGAGATGATTAATAATTTAATGAGATAAATGAATAAACCGACACCAATTGTCAAGAGTTTAATCTTTTTGGTAGGCTTCTAGCCGGAACGGGCTCTCCGGCCCGTTCCACAATACTTTATTTTTTTGTGGCACAGGCATCTTGCCTGTGCTCAAACGGGCTCTCCGGCCCGTTCCACAATACTTTATTTTTTTGTGGCACAGGCATCTTGCCTGTGCTCAAACAGCTTATTCAGAATGGTGCAAAATTTCCGATTAAACCTTGTCTTTCGCAGGCGGAACCAAACCTGTTTTATTCAAACCCGCATCAATCTGCCTGAGCAATTTAAAATCATCTTCGGGTAAGGAATTAACAGGCGAGTGTTTTTCCAGAAACGAGAATGCTTGCCGAAATTCACGCGGCCGGGAGTCGATCGCACTATCGAAGTGACAAGGTACAATTCTTTGAAACTCCCAACTCGCCACTTTATCCACCCAATCGAGAGTTTCCCTCGGCGCGCGGTTGAGAATCAAAGTCTGCAGAATCGGCGCGACAAACAACCGCCCTCCTCCCCGCAAAGCCTCAAAAGATCGCTCCCAATGTTTTTTCCACTTGAACGGATATAACCCGAAATAAGCTTTCCTAGAGCGTTCTGGCGCTTTGCCTGCATTGGCAAATACCTCCGACCACGGCGGCACTTCCAGCACGCTGGGGCTAAAATACATGGCAAATAAGGCGATTCTCTGCCACCCTTTGCGCCGATTTTCGTGGGTGTCTGCCACAATGTCCGAGGCGCTGTCTTTGGCGTGAAACAGCAGGGGGTACGAGTCGAGTTGGACGATCGCCGGCGGATTTTCGGGAATCGAAACTATGGAATCTGTTAACATCAGCGTGTGCGATCGTCTGTGAAATAAGGCAACTTCAGCAAATCTGCCCAAACCAAGGTCGAGGGGGCCGAGAATTGCCCAGTCAAATTGATCGGCTAAGGGCGTGTTGCTGCTGTCAAAGGGCAGTACAGACGTGCGTTTCGCGGGCAAACCCAGCCAACTCAGCGGCAAATTCACCGGGAAACTCCACTGCTGCGGGGCGACAAACACCTGCGCTTCGGGAAAACACCTCGCAAAGGGGCCGACAAAAACTTTGTGCTCGATGCCGGAAACCGTTGTCAGCAGGATGTACTTCACCTCGCCGTGCTCTGCTACTAACTCTTTTACCAAGCGGATGCACTCAGGAGTCGGTGCAACGGGGGCGTAGACGAGAAGGCCTTCGGGTTCTAGTTTAATTACTGTCATCCGAATCGGGACGACAACGTAAAAAATGCCTTGTAGTTGGTCAAAAGTCCAGATTGTGTCCTTGACTATTTCCTTGCGGATAGTGCGCCGCTTGCTGTAGGGATAGAGGGGGACAACTGGCCAAAAGGCCCAAGAATAGTCCCGATAATCAATTTGTGCTGCTGTTGGTATGCCTTCGCCCTCTGCCACTGGTGCGACTCCTTGCCGATTTTTTTGTACGTGCGTGCGATCGAACTATTTTTATCTTATTTCACTCCTGTTGCGCGGATTCGAGGAGTTGAAACCGGGTTTCACCAGGCCTGGGTGCGAGAACTATTAAACCAACTTTTCAGGATCGATGCCTAGTTCCCGCAACCGCGCCGCTAGTCTTTCCTCTCGCTGTTGAGATTCTATGAGTTGCTGTTGAGATTCTAGAACTTGCTGTTGAGATTCTATCAGTTGCCGTTCCGCCGCCGTTGCTCTTTCACCCGGACTCAAAATCAACCCTCCTTGGGCCGTAAACCACCGCAACCACAACCGATTCATACTCTTATAAGTCCCTTGCCACCAACCTAAACTCAACTGCAACTCAGGAATAAATAACCGCCCATCAATTAATTCTGCAGGTTCATAGTGGCCTCCTACAAGATGAAAAGCTCGCAATTCATCCGTGTAGCGACTGAACACAAAATAGTAAGGAATCCGCAAAATTTGTTCATAAACTTGCCACTTAGTCGGCGGTTCCCCAGCTTGCTGAACAGTCCGCCCTAAATCTTCATCTTCAGTTCCCGGCGATAGCAATTCCACCACCACAAACGGATTTACCCGTTCTTGCCAAACTACATAATTCAAACGCATATCGCGCCCTTGATAAAGCCTTGGCACACCCACCGCAGCAAACCAATCCGGGCGTTTATGCCAGCGCGGTTGTGTTGCATCGTAATACAAATTTAGGTAACAGGCTGTAAAGACTTGTTCGGCATCCCATCCCGGCGGCAAAAACGTGAATTCCAAGAGTTGCGGCTGATCTAAATGAAATGTATCTGGCAAACCGGGCTCCTTTGGGTCTTCGCTAGGTAAATCATACATTGTTGGCAAACTCTGCCGGGGGTCTAAAGGCGGTTCAGCTTGAGCAGGCGGGTAAGTCGGGAATGTCATAATCAATTCTGAGGTTGCTTATCCTGATATGATTATAACCTTGTGAGAATGTCTTGCATTTCCAAAGAATTCCCATTAACTCTCAATCTCAAATCTCAAATCAAAACTCCAAAATCGATATGACTCAAAACTACCGCATCACTCTTTTACCAGGAGACGGCATCGGCCCTGAAATTATCGCTGTAGCGGTAGATGTCCTGAAACTTGTCGGTCAACAATTGGACATCGGCTTTGAATTTCAAGAAGCTTTAATGGGCGGCGCTGCTATTGATGCAACAGGCAATCCGCTACCCGAAGAAACACTGGAAAAATGCCGCAACTGCGATGCAGTATTGTTAGCAGCAATTGGCGGTTACAAGTGGGATAATTTGCCCCGCGAACAGCGCCCGGAAACTGGATTATTAGGACTGCGCGCCGGATTGGGATTGTTTGCAAATTTGCGACCTGCGACTATTTTACCGCAATTGGTTGATGCTTCTAGTTTGAAACGGGAAGTTGTCGAAGGCGTGGATATTATGGTCATCCGCGAACTCACAGGCGGCATTTATTTCGGCAAACCGAAAGGTATTTTTGAGACGGAAACAGGCGAAAAACGCGGCGTTAATACGATGGCTTACACCGAGTCGGAAATTGACAGAATCGGGCGAGTCGCTTTTGAGACGGCTAGGAAGCGGAGCAAAAGGCTGTGTTCCGTTGATAAAGCGAATGTTTTGGATGTTTCGCAACTGTGGCGCGATCGTATTATTGCCCTTTCTTCAGAATACCCTGATGTCGAACTTTCTCACCTCTACGTTGACAATGCCGCCATGCAGTTAATTCGCTGGCCGAAACAGTTCGATACGATTGTCACCGGCAATTTATTCGGCGACATTCTTTCCGATGCGGCGGCGATGCTAACTGGTAGTATTGGGATGCTGCCTTCTGCTAGTTTGGGAGCAAGCGGGCCGGGAGTTTTTGAACCCGTGCACGGTTCCGCACCCGACATCGCCGGACAAGATAAAGCAAATCCTATCGCCCAAGTTTTAAGCGCGGCAATGATGCTGCGCTACGCCTTAAATCAGCCGGAAGCTGCTAATAAAATTGAGCAAGCAGTTGTCGAAGTTTTGGATCGAGGTTATCGCACTGGTGATATCATGTCGGAAGGCATGAAACTCGTCGGCTGTCGGGCAATGGGCGATGCTTTAATTGAAGTTTTGCAAGGTTGATTAATGGTCTGGTAGGGGCGGGTTTTACCAATAATATTCGACGCACACGCACAATCTCATAAACCCGCCCCCACACAACTAATAACCTATATCAACCTTGACTTTGATCGCAGGGAAAAAGGTACATTGAGGCTTACCGTTGGGAGGGGGCGGGTTTATAAGATTATTAATTTTTGGCGATTATGGTTGGTAAAACCCGCCCCTACTGGAATTGGGGTTTAATGTTCCTGTTTCAAAAGATTGAATTGCTCGGTATCAATGCGACTGGCTTGATACAAAATCTCAGGGGCGGGTTTATCATATTATTAGTTTTTGGCAATTATGGTTGGTAAAACCCGCCCCTACTGGAATTGGGGTTTAATGTTCCGCAGTCAAAAGATTGAATTGCTCGGTATCGATGCGATTTGCTTGATACAAAGTTTGAGCAATTTCCGAAAGCGCTAACACAGAATGTGCGCGATAACCGTTAGCCTGCATCTTGTCTTTGACTCCCTGTTCGTGGTCGATTAATACCACGATATCTTCCACATTCAACCCAGCCGATTTTAACTTAGCCGCGCCTTCCATCACGCTTTTGCCGCTAATCAAAATATCATCGACTACGACAATCGTTTCTCCTGCCTGAAAATGCCCCTCAATTAATTTGCCTGCACCGTAAGTTTTCACCTCTTTGCGCGGGAAAATCATCGGGCGTTCCATCCGCAATGCTAAACCGGTTGCTGTGGGTAAAGAACCGTAGGGAATTCCGGCAATGCGATCGAATTTTAAATCCTTGAGAATGTCTGCATAAGCGCTGACAATTTGATGGAAAATCTGCGGAATAGAAATTATTTTCCGCAAGTCGATGTAATATGGAAATACGGCACCCGATGCTTGTACGTGGTCGCCAAAAACTACGCAGCCGATGTCATAAAGTTGCAAGATTAAATCGCGGTGAGGTTCCGGTTGCAAAAAGCAAACATCGGGCAGCCACAGTTCGCAAGTGGGACTACCTTCGATCGCCCGCACCCTCTGTTTATTAATACTATCCCGCAATTTGTCAATTTCTCGGCGCGGCTCTTTCCCCGCTAATAAACTTGGGGGGACTGGCAGCAGCAAACCATCACCATTTGTGCTTAAACCGGCCGCCAGCAGTTGTGCGAGGTCGTTTTCTTCTGTCAGGTCATTTTCTTCGGCGATGTCTCCTTCGACTAAAATTAGGCGTTCAGGAGCTTCTTTGCGGATGCGGGCTAACATATCCGGCATTACTCCTACTTCTAAACCGAGTTTTTCGGGAGTTCCCCAAGTTTGAGATAGTCGAACTAATTGCAAGTAAAAAGGGTTGTTTGGCGTGGGATATTCTTGCAAAGCAGCCCCTGACGGGTTGGCGGTGGCACAGAGCACAAAAACAGTTTTTCCGGCGTATAACAAAAATGGCGCTACTTGGTCGAATCCGGCATAGGGACTTAAGGTAATAGCGTCAACTCGCCAGTCTTGAAATACAATTTTGGCAAACACTGTGCTGGTATTTAAATCGCAGTGTTTGGCATCTAAAATTACTGGCAGGTGAGGGGGAATAATTGTTAAAATTTCTTGCAGTAATGCCCAACCGGGAATACCGAGAGATTGGTAAAAACCGAGGGTGATTTTGCAGGCACAGATTAAATCGGCTGTTTGGTCGATCGCACTTTTTAGCTTTGACAACAAATCAGTTACAAAAGTTTGAGTTTCTTCCCCAGTCATGGAAACCTGCGGGGGCAAGGTTTCCGGGTCGGGGTCGAGGGCTAAATAAAGCAAACTTTGATTGCTTTCAACAGCCGCTAACAGTTTATCGAAAAAGTTGGTTCGATCGCTCATGGTGTGTTATGGAGGTAAGGGGAATTTAAAAAATTGCAGGTCAAAGTGGGATTGGTGTTGTGCCGGAAGAAACCGATCCCCGTTGAAATTGAAATTAAGAATCTTTTAAGATTGTAGAATGTAAAGAGCAGGAAATCTGTAACTTTGGGAGCAGTTTCATGGGGAATGATTTTCGGGTTGGCTACACCAGTGATTGCACCTAACCCGCAGCAAATCAATTAGTTGCGGTAAACTAACCAGTCTCAGGTCGGCGATTTTATCGGCATTCGCCTGCTGTACGCGAGTTTAGCAAATGCGAATTTGCAAGGGGCAGATTTGAGAGAAGCAAATTTTAGGGAAGCTAATTTATCCGGGGTAACTTTGAGCGGTGCTTCTTTGTGGCAAGCTAATTTACAAGGCGCTAATTTTACTCAAGCTAATTTAATCCAGAGCCCGTTTAACAGGTCTAATCTAAAAAATGCTACCGTTGGAGGTATTATTTGGGTTGACGGTAGTATTAAATAGAGAAATCCTTGCAGGAGTCGTAAATTTTTAACCCCACCCCAACCCTCCCCTTGCTAAGGGGAGGGAGTAAGAAATTCACAAATGATTTAGGATTGCTATAGAAGCAGAAGTTAAAGCCATGCCCGCCTTATCATATGGATAGTAATAAATGATCGGTACGATCGACTTTACGATTTGGGACGAGTTGCTGCAACGCTACGTTGACGATTTGGGCCGCGTCAATTATCGGGGCTGGAAAGCTGAGGGGGCGGATGTTTTGAGGGCGTGGCTGGAAAGTTTGGCGGATGTGGATTTGGCGGATGGTAGCGATGCGGATGCGCGGCTGGCGTTGTGGCTGAATTCCTACAATGCGATCGCAATTTCTCAAGTTCTGGAAGTATATCCGATCGCGTCCATCCGTCCCAAAGTTTTGGGAATTCCTAACTGGCTGAGTTTTTTGGATTTTTTCACCCGTTCCAATTCGATTATTGGCGGCAAAAAGTACAGTCTCAATCAAATCGAACACGCCATTTTGCGGCCGGAATTTGCCGAACCGCGCATCCATTTTGCATTAGTTTGCGCTTCTGTCGGGTGCCCGCTGCTGCGCCGGGGGGCTTATTTCCCGGAGTCGGTACGGACTCAACTAGAAGCGGATGCCAGCCGTTTTATTCACAATCCTGATAAGGTGCGATATGATGCCCAGAAAAAGACGCTTTATTTGAGCAAGATTTTTAAGTGGTACGGGGAGGATTTTGTCAAGACGGCGGGTTCGGTGGCTGAGTATGTGGGCGGTTATTTGGGGCCGGAGGTGGCTGTGGGTGATGGATGGGCGATCGTTTTTTTGCCTTACGACTGGAATTTGAATCGGGTTGATGGATAAAATTTGCGCCTAGGGGTAGGTGTTTTTTTGAGGGAGTAATTTTTTTCGGCTGTCGTTACCCCTTCAAATTGCCAGATTCAACAGGGCGATCGGATGACTCCGAGGCGATCGGGGCGATCGGACGGCTGGCACTGGTGAGGGTTAAGAATGCGGTGATTTAGGGCGGTGTGTGGGGTTTTGGGGTGATTGGATGGCTGGCACTGCCTAAATCGCACCCTAACCACGGTCGGAGCGGTGGCAAGGTCTAGCGCGGTCGGAGCGGTCGGAGAGGCTGGTACAGGTCTTTATGTAAAGAGTTGATGTTTAAGTATTTTTACGGTAGACGCTGAATTGAAAAAGGTTGAAGATGTAATAAAGATTTGTAATCCCTTTCTTTTGGAGAAATGATAAATGTCTAATCATAAAGATAACTCTGAAGATAAAGCAGAGGCAATTGGGTATGTAGCTGGTGGTGCTGTGGCTGGAGCTGGTGTAGCTAGTGCAGTAGGTGGGATGGGTTTAGCTGTTGGCGGAACGGCTGTTGCAATTGGTGCAGCACCCGTTGTTGCTGCTGGTGCTGTTGTCGGTTTAGCAGCATACGGACTCAAGAAATTGTTTTTCAATTAAACGAAATTTTAGATATTTTAGGGAAGAGTTATGGATAATTTGAAAATGGTTGGTGCTATTACCAGTGCAGCGGCAGCTACTGGGACAGGTTCTGTGACAATTGCTACAATTACTTCTTCAGCGCCTGGAATTCTTGGAGCTATTGGGTTTACCACCACTACAACCGTAGCTTTACCTGTAGCGGGTGTTGTGGCAGTAGCAGGGTTGGTCGCCTTTGGTGTTTACAAAGGAGTAGAGATTGCCCGCCAGCAATCAGAATCTCAGTAATAATCCAATTTTAAAAACCTGAGAGAGTAAGTAAATGTCAAAATCAAAAAATCAGCAATTATTAGAAACGGCTCCGGGGATTCTTGTAGCTATTGGGTTTATCACCACTACAACCGTAGGTTTACCTGTAGCGGGTGTTGTGGCAGTAGCAGGGTTGGTCGGCTTTGGTGTTTACAAAGGAGTAGAGATTGCCCGCCAGCAATCAGAATCTCAGTAATAATCCAATTTTAAAAACCTGTTATGCAGAGTAAACCTTACCCTGCCACCTTTCCGTAACAGTTTCAAGCACTAGGCTGGGAAATATCCGTTTCCCAGCCTAGCTTTTGCCCCGGTCGGAGTGGTGAGAGCGCGGTGGTAAATTCTTAACCCACTGGCACTAAACAAACTATTTTGTGGGTGGTTTATTTGGGGCTTTTGGTTTATTTGGGGTTTGTGGTTGATTTGCGGCTTGTGGTTGATTTGCGGCTTGTGGTTGATTTGGGGTTTTAAGTTTTGCCTTAAGTTTATTTTCCCTCTCTTCATTTCTTTTAGGTGCTATAAACTTAAAATCAAACAGACGTTCCAACAGCTCTATTAACCATTTCGCTTCATCTGGCTCAACAGGCAAGACTTTACCTGTGTTTTGGTCTTTATTGGGATGAGCAGCAAAATTTCCAATTTGTCTGATATAGTCTATAACACCTGTTATTTCAGACGGGATATTAGGTTTTTTTATAAAAATCTTAATAGCTTCTTTTAAGTTATCATTTTCAATCTGAAATTCATTCCTAAGAATATTTTGAAGGATACGTCTACTAAGCATAACACTAGCTGTAGAACTTAGAGGCATTACTAACACAGCTTCACGAAAATCACTTGCATATTCATCAGGCACTTCAGAAGGAACCGTAATATTTTCCCTATAAGGATAGATTGATAGTATTTTGCCGCTCGATACTTCTTTTAAAGGTTCATCTTTTAAAGGTTCATCTGTAGCTGGATAACCTGGATAAAAAGGTTCATCTGTAACTTGATAGTCTGGATCAACTGCATTGCCGTGGGCTTGTGCCTGGACAAACACAGTCTTGTTGCATTGTAAACAGCTACAAATAAAATCGAATATCAAATTTTTATCTTGAAAAGATATACCGTTTTCTATGTCTTTCTCAAAACGCTCAACTTTACGGTCAACATTCATTACTGAATAAACCTGGCAGTGTGGACAATTAAGGCATATTGGTTTTGGTATCACATCCATTAACCTAAACTGTTGACGATCATAATGATCACTATAAAAATCTTTTTTAAATTCAACTTCAAATTTATTATTCATCTTGTAACTCCAATATTTAACTACTAATAAGTATAGTTTTGATAACGTATACTTTTGTACGCCACTTTTAACATAACACATAAAGTGTTTACATACCATACTATAGATTTTACAAGGGTTACAGGGCTTAGGCGGGGAAACTCACATTTCCCCGCCTATATTTATTTAGCAAAGTAAGGTTGGTGATATTCTCACGTCACTATCTAAAAATGGTGTGACTGTTAGCGAAACTTACAGGTTGCAATCAACCTAAATCCCTATCAGGGATTGAAACATAGCCTCAATCAGGTTGAGGGTGGAGATTTTCACTAATCGGTAGGTGGTTAGATGAATGCTAACCAATTAGCTATCGATCCGCCCTTAAACCTCTCCACTCAAAATCTGTTGAACCGTCAAACTTAGCTGTGGAAACATCGGAGATACGATCGCCTCTCCATCCCGAAATCCCCCAACCTCAACATATTGCCCATCCTCAAGCCGCAAAACCGTCACCACTTCTTCTATTGGATCGATAACCCAATACTCTGCGATGCCCCGCGCTGCGTACTGAGCTCGTTTGCGATCGTAATCCCGATCCCTGCCCACTCTACCCGGACTCACTACCTCCACAACAAACCGAGGAGGCAGCATATCGAAAGTGATAGTTAGCCTGATTGCTGTCAGCGGAATGTGTTCAGGTTCCAGAATTATCAAATCGGGGTAGCGGTTGGCCGCATCTCCCGATCGCAAAACGGCAACTTGAACCTCGCAATTATGCGTTTTGATCAGCCTGAGTGGCACTAGCCCGCTGCTAGCAAGATAGAAAAATAGATAGTTAGCAATGAAATTATTAGGTTCAGCTTCTGATGGCAAAGCTATTAACTCCCCATCAATTAACTCATAGCGTTGACCCGTATCATTTGAGTAATTAAGGTACTCGTCAAAAGTTAATTTTTTAGAGTGAACTTGTACCATAATATTACATTCCTTGATTTATTCGTTTCTTTCTGCTGGGAGTTTGTTTATGTAGAAACGGTTTCAACAGCCGAAGGATATCAATCAAAACTGCTGTGCTACTTCAGCAGGTGTCCCAGCCTCGATCGACAATCGACAAACAAGTGACATATTAAAAACTATCACAGTTCAAATCCAATAAGGTTCAGTTAAAACTGTTTATTCCTCGGAGATCCCCCTAAATCCCCCTTAAGAAGGGGAGTAGGGGTTGACTTTGAGTAAGATTCTTGTCCCCCCCTTAAGAAGGGGGGCTAGGGGGGATCGGGCTTAACTAAACCGTATTGAGTTCAAATCCTCTGGAATATTAACAATGATTTCAGATAAATTTCGGCGCGAGTTGCGGGAACAAGCCAAACTCTGGCAAGCAGAAGGACTAATCGACACTTCATTCTACCAACAACTTTCGGAACGCTACCAATTCAACACACTCGAAACCGCCTCCCGCAACCGATTCCTCAGCATTCTGATGAGTCTCGGCGGCATTCTCCTCGGTATAGGAGTCATCACCTTTGTAGCCGCAAACTGGCAAGTTTGGTCGCGAGAAGTGAGAGTTGCACTGTTGCTAAGTCTTTTCGTAGCAGTCAATGCAGCAGGTTTCTATCTGTGGCGAATTCCCCCATCCCGAAGCAACAACTCCCATCCCAATATGCCCGCAATAAAAGGGCGAAACACACTCCTAGGTGAAGGATTGTTGCTGTTAGGATCTCTGATTTTAGGAGCAAATATGGCATTGATGGCGCAAATGTTCCACATTGGCGGTTCTTCCTACGGACTTTTCCTTGCTTGGGGAATCGGCGTGCTCGGAATGGCTTACAGTTTGCGGTTGACTTCCTTGGGCGTTTTGTCCGAACTTTTAGTTGGTTTAGGCTATTGGCTGGCGGTGTTAGATTGGTCTTCCAAAGTCGAGTTTTCTTGGCTGGAAGTTTTGGTGCGGCAAATGCCGATCGCAGCCAGTATAATGTTTGTGCCGCTGGCTTATTGGTGTCGATCGCGTGCTATTTTTGCCATAGGTGCGATCGCGATAATTTTTTCCCTACAAGTTTCTATCGTCCAAGGCTTAAATCTAACCTGGGGTACAGCAATTTTTTGCGCCCTACCGCCCGCTTTGCTGTGGGGATACGACGATGCAATCTGGCCGAAGGTACGCAGCAAGCTGTTTCAACCTACCGCCCGCAGTTTAGCACTGCTGTTTCTCGCCAGTTTGTTTTATTTTCTTTCTCTCCACTGGTTGTGGCAAGATTCGCCCAATCCTGCGCCAACGGAGTCGGATTGGGTTTTGCTGGCAAATGTGGCTGTTTTGGGCGGTTTCACACTGTTTGAATGGCTGCGTTTGGGACGTTTGGAACTCCGGCGGCCAAAACAAAAAGGAGTGGATTTGACCACAAGTGCGATCGGCATTTTAATCCTCGCCAGCGCCTTACTACCGCTTATTCACCTCAATTTTACTCCCATTCCTCAATTAGCAACTTTTCTGTTCAATGTTTTCTTATTTTTGCTCGCTGTCGGCTTAATCCGAGAAGGTTTAGGTTTAGGAAACCGCCAGACTTTTTGGGGAGGCATGGTATTAATCACCCTGCAAATTATCAGCCGAGTCTTTGAATATAACACAGGATTGTTGCTCAAATCTTTTGTATTTGTTTTGTGCGGAATTGGTGTTATTGCTGCTGGTTTGTGGTTCGAGCGCCACTTCGCAAAAATCCCCGATGAATAGAAATTATTCATCTCTCTCTTCTCTAACTCAGCGCCCTCTGCGTTCTCTGTGGTTAAATCATTCCGAAACAACCGCCAACAATATAACCCATACATAAAATGAACACAAACAACATTGACTTATTAGTTGAAAATCCAGATACAACAAATTTGTTTCAGCTTCCCCCGGAAGCAAAACGACTACCCGCGTGGCGGCTGTGGGTTCCTTTGGTGCTGCAAATCGGACTAATTGCCGCCGTACCCGCCACCGCCGTTTACACTTTTATTACTGGCAAAACAGTTGTCCTACAAACAGCACCAGTAGACCCTTACGACTTTTTGCGCGGATATTACCAAGTTTTGAGCTATGATATTTCCGATCTCACAAATCTCCAAAAACTCCCCGGCTGGAAAGATTTACCTACCGAAAAAAAACCTTGTCCGCCCGGAATTGTTTGTCCAAAAAATACGCACAATCTCAAACCACAAACCAGTTTTTATGTAATCTTAGAAGCGCCAAAAACCGCCACTAATCCCGGCCGCCCCCAAGCTTGGAAACCCGTCCGCGTCAGTCTGGAAAATCCGGCCAATTTGCCCGCCAATCAAATCGCAATTAAGGGCAAATATAACGGTTGGCAGATGGAATACGGCTTAGAAACTTATTATATGCCAGAGGATGAAAGGGAAAAAGTCAATCAGGAGATTAGCGAAGCTCAAAGGAACCAGCGACAATCTTTTTTGGTAGAAGTAAAGGTTGACAAAACAGGCCATGCTGTGCCTGTAAGTTTGTGGGTGCGCGATCGCAATTATCGATTTTAGCCAAAAAGGGCAAAAGGTCGATCGGTCTTTTGCCCTTGTTTTGAGTATTTTAGCTTAGGGATGGGGCCGAGGTTGGGCGATACCCTACCGCAACGGGCTCGCAGGCGCGTTGGGGATAGCTTCCCTCGCGCAGACATTTCAATTGCCGACAACCCAAGAGAATCTATTAAGATATATAAGACTTGTGCAAATCTTGCCAGTTCAAGGGCGCAAGTCATGACTCTACTGGAGCTTCTCATGTTAGCCGAGCTAATCTCAGCCAGACGAATACTCAAGACCAAACTCCTCGACTTCTTAGGACTTCCCGAAAATTGCCCAGACCAAACCGATCATCTCGTCAACCGAATTGTATCCCTCCTGGAAGCAAATCCCGCCGAACAAGAAAGATTTTGGGAGACATTCAAAAGTGAATTAGCGGTCGATCCGGTAGAATTAGAAAAAATACTCAAGTGTTCGCCAGCAGAACGCCAGCAGTGGATTGAACAAGACAAACTTCCTATTTTAGAATACCGCTCTTTCCGCAAATCAGGAATCCATTTAGAATATCCCGTTCACGACAGAAGATTCATCTTAAGTCTAACGCCAACAGATATTAATAATTGGCGCAAAGAACCGAAAGGGCTGATTAAAAATAATCGCGAAATACCCACCCCAATCAATACAGAAAAGCCTGAAGAAAACGAACAATCACGAGTAGCTTTTAGTTCCGAGTGGGAAAAAATCATTGCCGACTGGAAAGAACAAGGTTCGGAAGAAATTTCAGCAACCTTCCAGCTAGCTTACTGGACAGTTTGGGCGTCGCGCTGGGCCAAAGAAAATCAGCTCAACAGCTTTAAAGCAATTAATAAATATAAGGAAGTCTACGAAACTCACCAGCAGGAATGGTACCAGCGAAAAAATCAAGCAGTCAAGTTACTGATTGAAATGCCCTACGCCATGCTTTACTTCTACCGTCCGGCGGATTCTGACAAATTATATCTCGAACTGTGCGACGACCACCAGGAAATGATGAAAGATGCCTACTATTGGGACAAGTGGGACTTTTTCTATCAGAACCGCAAACTTGTCAATAAGTGCCGCGAATGCGTGTACTCCGACATCAAAGATTATTACTCGCTTTACTATCTCGAAATCAAAAGCGACAAGTTTCCCGATTTTAGTTTTTCTTTCCACACGCCGTACCCAATCGGCAGAAAATTTTTGCCGCATCCAGAAACGCTGCCTTATGTAGACCACGTAGAACAGGACGGCATTTTTCGCTTTGGCCGCCCGCTGCTGGAACAAGAGAAAGCTATTCACACAGAAAAGGATGTATTGCTCAAGTTTGAGGCGGCTTTGGCAGAAGCGAAAAAGTTTGTTTAGTCATTAGTCATTAGTCATTAGTCATTAGTCATTAGTTGACAAGTATAGTAAGATGCGCGCGCCGACCTCAGAAACCGGGTTTCTCCCGATATTTATCGTCACTCAACCCAAAATTCGTAGAAACCCGGTTTCTTCCCCGCGCGCTAATGACAACTGTCAACTGTCAACTGACAACTGTCAACTGACTTTTGAACTTGGATTACTTGAATGCTGCCGTCAGCATAAAGTTTTGGTTGTGGAGTTCCTTCGGAATTGTACGATCGCCATCCCACCTCTGCCAACAAACTCCCCAAGTCAGTTTCAGTCTCAAACAACCACAAAAATACAGCCAACCCTGACCTAAATACCGGATTTGTATGCAGAGGAAAATCTACCCAAATGAATAGACCACCGGACTTGACCGCGCGGTATACTTCCTGAAAGATTGTCGCAATTGCGCCAGTTGCATTTCGTGCATCGCAACGCTGCTGTGTACTCCTGTCAAACTGACAGTCGGCAAAAGCTTCTAAATAATAATTGGCTGATGGTACATTTTTCCTTGGCCGTTGTGACCCAAACGAGCATTGCCGCCTACGCTCAAAGCAGCCAGAGGTGCGATCGCAATCCTAGAGACACTGATACCGATAACTTAAATCTCTAAAAATTGTTGCTATAGTCAAAATTATGTATACCTTGCTATCGACTTAAGATATTATTAAGTTATATCATAAAGATAAGTAACAGAACTGAGACGATGGGAGAGCTGTAACCGCTATGGGTCGTGTGGGAGTATTGCTATTAAACTTGGGCGGGCCAGATCAAATCGAGGATGTCCGTCCTTTCCTGTTCAACTTGTTTGCTGACCCGGAAATCATTCGCATTCCGTTTCCGTGGATGCAAAAACCGCTCGCCTGGTTGATTTCGACCCTGCGCTTTCAAAAATCCCAGGAAAACTACCGCCAAATCGGTGGCGGCTCTCCTTTGCGGCGAATTACCGAGGAACAAGCCGCTTCCCTGCAAGAACTCTTGCAAGAAAAGGGACAAGATGCTCGAGTATACGTGGGGATGCGCTACTGGCATCCTTTTACCGAAGAGGCACTCGCCAAAATTAAGCGCGATCGCATCGAACATTTGACAATCTTGCCGCTGTATCCTCAATTTTCCATCAGCACCAGCGGTTCTAGCTTCCGGCAGCTAGAAGAAATGTGGGGCAAAGATCCGGCCCTCAAGGATATAGAATATACCGCTATTCCTTCTTGGTATCAGCGGCCTGGTTACATTCAGGCAATGTCGGAATTGATAGCCCAACAACTAGACCACAATCCGAATCCCGATCGAGTTCACATCTTTTTCAGCGCCCACGGCGTCCCCCTCAGCTACGTAGAAGAGGCTGGAGACCCCTATCAGCGCGAGATTGAAGATTGCACTCGTCTGATTATGGAACATTTGGATCGATCGAACGAACACACTCTAGCTTATCAAAGTCGGGTTGGCCCGGTGGAATGGCTCAAGCCTTACACCGAAGACGCCATTACCGAATTGGCAGAAAATGGAGTCCAAGATTTGTTGGTAGTTCCGATTAGTTTCGTTTCCGAACACATCGAGACTCTTCAAGAAATTGACATGGAGTATCGAGAATTAGCAGAAGAATCGGGGATTAAAAATTTCTACCGAGTGCCCGCACTGAATACTCATCCGGTGTTTATTGAAGCCTTGGCTGATTTAGTCATCGAGTCGATCGAATCTCCCAGCGTTAAATTCTCCGATGTTATACGCCCTTCCAAAAAAGTGAAAATGTACCCTCAAGAGCAGTGGGAGTGGGGCTTGACCACGGGGGCGGAAGTCTGGAACGGTCGTGTGGCGATGATTGGTTTTGTGGCACTATTGCTAGAGTTAATTACGGGTCAGGGCCCGCTACACTCGATCGGATTGCTTTAAATTGACAGTTGACAGTTGACAGTTGACTGTTGACTGTTCACTGTTGTTAAAAAGGACTAATGATATAAAATCCGTTGGTATCGGAATTATTCATCTCTCTCTTCTCTTCCTCTGCGCCCTCTGCGCCCTCTGCGGTTAAATCATTCCGAAACAACCGTAAACGATATGACTAATCACCAATAACTAATCACCAATAACTAATCACTAATTAATCAGGATCGCGCTTGCGGCGGCGGGGATTTCCCCTGTCGCCCGGTATTCCCTGACTTTTATACCATCGATACCACTCTTTTGAACTGCGAATTGCCAGCCACAGCAGCATCATCGCCACTAACCCTCCCTGCCGCGGTGCGTCAAAGGCAAACAAAACCAAGGAAATGCACAGAACATCTTGGAGGAAAATCACCCAAATCGGCAAACCCCGCAGCCGATAAAACCATCCTGCTTGTACCAGTTGCAGCACTAAAGCCAACAAACCTCCGACAATACCAATTATCCACAGCATCCAAGGGTGAGCAATAATTTCCTCGATCGAACTTACTTGAGCGATCGCAATTCCCATAATTGCTCCTACAATAGGGCTGAAAATAATTTGCACAATTTGCAGTACCCGCTGTCCTACAAAGGTTTTAGAAGCAAATAACTCTAACAGCGACCAACTCACTAAAATTGCTATCACCACCTGGGGGTGAAGCCCAGACAATAGAGGTATTTCCGACCAAAGTTTGTCAATCCGCAACAAACCAATTAACAGCAGGGGCATGGCAATTCTCATACCCCCTGCCGCAGACGCAGAGAGTGCGGCTAGGAGTCCAAGCATAATAATAATAATTCAGTTTCTAACGTCAGCTAAAGCCTCGATATATTTCAGAATTTAATTCCCCTGATGGCTGGCACTGATTTGAGCGATCGAACTCAAATTGTGGCTTGAGCTTAAATATCACCCTCTATTGTAAGTGTATCTGCTTAATAGCTGCTTGGCACTGCTCGAAAAGTCGATCGACACAAGGCAGTTTGTAAACAGTTAACCATTGACAGTTGACAGAATTCAACCTGGATTGTGATTAAATTAAAATGTATAGGAAAACCAGTAGATCAGCAGAGACACTTAAAATTAAGATGTCAGCTATTCTTGCTTCTTCCCTCTGACTTCAAAATCTGACGGACACTAAATAATTAATCCGTGTATCCGTGTATCCGTGTCAAAATCCGTGTCGTGCTTTCCTTCTTCCTTCCAATTATGTCTGAATCATTATTTGCCGATGCCAGCCGCCGATTAGAACGAGCCTTAAAATATGTGTCCCTTTCCGAGGATACGATCGAAAGGCTGAAACACCCCAAATCCAGTTTAATTGTATCGATACCCGTGCGGATGGACGACGGTTCCCTGCGAATTTTCCAAGGTTATCGGGTGCGCTACGACAATACCAGAGGCCCGTCTAAAGGAGGAGTGCGCTATCATCCGGGAGTAACCCTTGATGAAGTGCAATCCTTAGCATTTTGGATGACGTTTAAATGTGCAGTTTTGAACTTGCCATTTGGAGGAGCAAAGGGCGGAATTACTCTCAATCCCAAGGAATTGTCCAAACTGGAATTGGAACGGTTGAGCCGGGGCTATGTCGATGCGATCGCAGATTTCATCGGCCCCGATGTCGATATTCCCGCGCCGGATGTCTACACCAATCCCATGATTATGGGTTGGATGATGGATCAGTACAACATTATTAAGCGACAGCTTTCTCCAGCGGTTGTGACTGGAAAACCAGTGACAATCGGCGGCAGTTTGGGCAGAGATACGGCCACAGCAATGGGTGCTTTTTTTGTAGTACAAACTATTTTACCCAAATTTGAGCTAAATCCTCAAGATACAACTGTAGCAGTACAAGGTTTTGGTAATGCCGGTGCAGAAATAGCAGAACTGCTCTGGAAAGCAGGTTACAAAGTTGTTGCTGTCAGCGATTCCCAAGGGGGAATTTATGCTAAACAAGGGCTGGACATCCCCAGTATTCGAGGTTTTAAAGATTCTAACAAAGGTATCAAAGCTCTTTACTGCGAAGGTTCGGTTTGCAATATTATCGAACACGAAATCTTGACAAATGAGCAACTTTTAGCATTAGCTGTAGACGTGCTGGTTCCAGCCGCTTTGGAGAATCAAATAACAGAAGCCAATGTTAATGATATTAAGGCTAAGTTTATTTTTGAAGTAGCTAACGGGCCGATTGATTCTGCTGCTGATTTAATTTTAGAATCGAGGGGAATTCAGGTAATTCCTGATATTTTAGTCAATGCCGGAGGCGTAACGGTTAGTTATTTTGAGTGGGTGCAAAACCGCAGCGGACTTTATTGGACACTAGAGGAAGTCAACCAGCGGTTGAAGCATAAAATGGTCGAAGAGACTGAGGCAATTTGGAAAAAATCTCAGGAATTGTCAGTTTCCATGAGAACTGCTGCTTACGTGTACGGGTTAAATCGACTCGGAGAAGCGATGAATGCGAAGGGAACGCGGGATTATTATGTGAAGGGTTGAGAAATAAAATCCCCGACTTCTTCTGGTTATTTTCGTGAAATATCGAAGTAATTTCAGAAGTCGGGGATTTGGCTATTGGCTATTACATAGCCTTAGTCTCTGGCATCAAACACTTATCGGAATCGCAGCCCGCCGGCCCCGAATCCATCATTTCACCTAAGTCATAACGACTTAGTGCCGCATGAAAAACATCTATTTGGCGACGCGCTAAAGTCTCTTCCACCATCTTGGTGTAAGTTTCCTTGCTTATCGGTTCAAAGGGCAGACGCGGGAAAGTTTCAAGAGCATCAAACCGAGCTAAAAGCGCTGCGGAAATGTAGCCTTCATCATCGCGAATCGCTTCATAAATCCGAGTCCCCAAACTTTCCACTTCATTTTCGCGCAGTTCAATCGTGGCAGAAGTGTTATGTCTGACATAGAACTTTTGCACTTGCATATAAAAGTCCATTTGTGCCGCCGCTGAGAATTTGTTAATGTCAATTTCATCAGCACCGGGCAAGTCAGCCCAACTTACCGCAACAGGTATTTCTACCAGCCATTCTGTACAGCGTTCATCGAAGGGATTGTTCAGCAAATTGCCGTTTTCATCTTTGTCAGATTGAGACGGAATCACGTTGTATCCGTAGTCGATGCAGGCGAGGGCTACGGGGTCGTTTTTGCCGAAAGTGATTCGGCGAATGAAACGCTGGGCTTTCGGCGGATGCCAGCCGGGAGAAGCACCTGTCAGCAGAGATTTAGTACCCGATGGTTGAACCGTTGTGCAGCGATTTGGGCGTTTTAAGGAATGGCGATCGCAATAATCCCATACTACCCGATTCACAATCTCGCGCCAACCACTCAAATACTCTTCTTCCCGCTGTTTAAAAGCGATTCCTTGCGGAGTTTGCGGGCGACCTTCCACCCACCAGCGCAGCCACTCAACGCCAAAAGCGTGAACGAAGAAATCGAACAATCCCGTGAAAGAGACGCCGACAATCGGGTCGAGTTCGCGGCTGTATTGATAGCGGGGTTCAAGAAATTTGTGATTGAGAAGTACCGCCACAGATAGAGCCGCAGCCTTGAAAGCTTCCTCCTGTTCTTTGAAGTTGTAAGGGTCAATTTGATTGAGGTGAACCTCCGCCAAATTACAGTGAAAGTTAGAACCGATAATTTCCATTTTTGTTATCCTAAAGGCTTTTTATCCTCTAGTTCTACTGCTTTATTTTTCGCAGTAGCTCCGCGTACCTTTTGCGCGTATTCCCTCAAATAATAGAGGAGTTCCTTTCTGCTACATGGTTTACCTGTAACAATCTGACATATTGTTCGGATATCCAGAATGTTATTTTCTTTTTGTATTGAGTCCTGTAAAGCTTGAAAAAGCTCTTTTAGGTTATTCAACTTTACAGATAAGAGTGTCTCATAATTATCCAAGGCAAAAGCATGAGCTAATGTTTGAATATCAGAATTAGTTGTTGAAGTTTTTCCATGCTGTGCCTGAACAGAGCAATTTTTGGAGCAAAAACGACGCTTCGATACTTTGTGTTGTATAACTTCAAAACTGTTCTGACAAAATTCGCAAGTAAGAATAAATCTAGGTACTAATGCACCTGTTTTCTTGCCCTTGCGTGACTCATGGTATGCTTTTCGCTTGGCACTATTGACAAACTTTTCCTTGAAACTAGGATCTGCAAATCTTGCCTTCGCCTTAGCTTTGATTTTGGCTTTGGTGGTTTCAGATTGAGTAACGCCATACATAGGGTTTCTCTTTCCGAAATTATCCATGCCTCTTACCTTAGCATGAGATTTCCATTCCTGTTTCAAATGCTCAAATACAAAAGGAGTATCCTTAATGAGTTGTCTTAGATCTTTTTCTTGAAAAATAGTAACTTTTACATTGTACTCAGACTCAAATCGCTGAATTTTTGGCAAGTCGCTTTGATAATTAAAAACGCCTTTAATTTCGACATACTCACCATTTTCTAGAAGGAAGTCTGGTTTGTACCGAACTTCATTCGAGAGTAGATAGGTTTTATCTTCGTATGTCCAGCCAATTTCCATGTAGTCCAGGTATTTCGCGTAAATGTACTCAAGACTTGACCTTAAACAATGCTCACCGTAGAAACCTGAGTAGCCATAAAAGGTGCTTGTCATACGCGCCCCCACACTCTTGGAGAGATTATATTCTAGATTGCTTTTTTCATTGTAATCTAGCTTCACTCTCTACGCTGTACGGTGTCAAAAGCTTTTTAGTTCTTCTGATTACCACGGGATTAGCATTTCAGCTTTCCCCGTATTTGCGAGGTTTTTAACGTGAGGCAAAATTACTTACCACACGGGTTTAAGCCCAAACGAACTGACCGGTGTTCTAATTCTTCCGCAGTCATGTCAGGATAGCGTTCCTGGAACCACTGTTTAGCTTTTCCTTCGTCGTAAGCTTTCAAAAACTCAAGTTTAAGACTCGGTGTTGAAAGTAAATCAACGTTAGCTCTAGCTACAGCTTCACCAGCCCATTGAATTGCACCTTCACCAGAATAATACTGTTGGCGAACGGCATCAATACACTCTTCCCGCGTCGGTTTATGATGAAAAACGCGAGAGTGATTTGCCATTCTCAAAGCATCTCGATCGGGGTCGATTTTCCAGTTGCCATTTTCATCTTGCTGCCACAAATTATTTTTAGCATTTGCGCCCAGTTCATCACTCGAATCAAATTGACGAATCCCCGCGCTGCGCCTAATGTTGCCGGCGACGATCGTGACCGCCGCTTCATCAATCAACACGCAGCATTCAACTGAATTTAACTGCCGCCCTAAAGCTTTATTCAAAATTGCCGCGCAGCGCTGATAAAGGTCGGGCAATTTCACCGGATTTGCTACTCCGCCAAAACCTTTTAAAGGTTCTCCCACCGGGCGAACATCGCTCAAATCGATGAAAACTTGAACTTCTCCTGCAAATCTTTCATCTGTGGATAATTCCAGCAAACTTTGATAGGATTGTACCCAACCTTGGCGAGAATCTCCGACATAAATAGTTGCGGTTTTTTCTGCTATTTTTACTTCTGTTTCTTGACGGCGCGACTGGGCGGGTGTAGAGCCGATTTCGCCTTGCATGGTTAGGGTTAAACGGTTGCGAATCGGCGGCAGTTGGTTGATATATTGTGGTTCCAAGACTGCGCCGGTGCCGCAGCCCATCATTGCCAAATCCATTAACAAACCAAAGGAACGCCAGTCGAGAATATTTGTTGAGGAGCAATTATATGCGCCGGAAAAATTCTCTGGTTGCTCGATCCATTTGCTGCCACCTACCCACAGCCAGCGGCCTGAAGCGAGGGTTTTGAGCTGGTTTTGCATTCGGTGCAGCAGTTGTGTTTCTTCGGGGGTGAGGTTTCCCAGCTTTTGCAGCCCCTTGACTGTTCGATCGCACACTTCGGCCCAAGTCTCCCTTCCCGTCTCGGTACGGCGGCTGTAAGTCCTAAAAAATACGGGATTGGCGGCGGGTGCTGTTTCGGGGAAATCGGACAGGTTGCGTTTCTCGTTGGCACTCGATCGCTCTAATTCTCTAACCATAGGTTGTGTACTGACGTGTCGGAATAAATCAACAGACTACGAATATACAACAGGATTCAGATTTAGGGTAAAAGGTTAATATATTTGACAATTTGCACTAGATATGGGGCACAGAACTGTACAAACTCGATCGGGCGATCGGCTCAAAACTTGACAAAAAAACCCGATTTCTTCCAGAAACCGGGTGAAGCGCAAATCTTGTCAATTGTCAATTATTTGTCAATAAAAACTCAATATTCGGTAACAGCGGGTCTTGAACAACCCCCACGCCGTTAAAGCCCCAACGTTCGAGTAGCTTTTTTACCTGAGAACCGGAAATCGATTCTACTCCGAATCGATCGGCAACATCAGCAGCGTGGGCATTGAGATAGCTCAAAGCGTCATAGTCTTCGCGAAACATCAGCAGGTAACTCACTGCCGCATCTGGATTGGGATTCGCGGACAGATATTTGCCGTCACTGCGGGAACGTAGCAAGTAAAAAACTTGAGATAACATTTTATGTTGTGTCCGATCGATTAGTGTTGCTATGGGCGGGGGCGGGTTGATGAATTTGTTGGTTTTGAGGGAGAGAATACTGGTGAACCCGCCCCTACAAGATATGGCATTATATTATAATGGATCGACCCGACTTGATATTATTATCAAATTAACGATGAATTTATTTGATAGCGGATTGCGTGCGTGTGAGGTACATTCTCGATACCTTCCAACTTTCCTGAAGAAAAAAGGCTGTTCCATTCTCCCGAAACCCGCCAGGGAATGAATTCCCTGGCTAATAGCAAAAGTCGGTTAAAAACCGACTCAAATTCTAATTTTTAGTTGCTAATTTTTAGTCCTCTTTAGAGGACTTTCGCTATGAGACAGGGGTTTCAACCCCTGTCGGACTGTTGGACTGCGGGACTGTCGGACTGCACCATTTAAATCAAAGTTAGTGCTAAGCCTTTAATCCCTTGCCCGTCACCAATTTGACCGACAATCGAAGCTTGACCAGTCGTCAAATTGATATTGTATAGACTGGAAACTCCGCCAACCTCGATCGCAGCCAAAGCCGTCTCGTTACCGCCAACACTCCTGATATCAAAGCCGAGAACGGTACCAGCATCAATTCCCAAAGATCCGATCGTATTCAACACCCCATTATTCGGCGGATCTTGCCGCACCAAAATGTCTAAATTGGTGTCAATTGCAAACAGTGTCGTCGAAGCTGCCCCTGCAAAGTTATTCACATACGCAGCAGCCGCCGCCGCGCCGGGATTGCCAAAATTGCGATCGCCCGCAGCATAAGCCAAATTCCCGTCGAGTTGAACTCCCCCCGTCAGCGTGTCAACATCGACAATTGCCCCCGTATCCGGGTTGAGGCGGGCGTTTTGACCGGCTTGATTGACAAAGCGAATTCGATCGACTGTCGGATTGAAATCAAAACCCGCAGCCCCCGGAGTTAGGGGAACAGCAAACTGCCCGCTACCGACGGCACTGGCTTGCCCAGTAACTGGATTAATCGCGTACAAGCGATTGCTAGAACCCACACCGTATAGCACACCGTTAGCGGGGCGAAAATCAATTCCCAGCAAACTTTCTCCGGGCTGCAACCCTGTAACTGACACGTCACTGAGAATCGCCCGCGGTGCCGCTTCGTTAAAACCGACAATTGTTTCAGCGCCATTTCTGACAGTTAAGGCGTAAGCTGTAGGCAAAGGCAAAGCCAAACCGTTAATCTGTCTTCCGTCGGCAATTTGACCGACAAAGGAAGCTTGACCGCTGCTTAAATTGATATTGTACAAGCCGGAAATGCCACCGACTTCCAGCGCCGCCACAGCCACCTCGCGGCCGCCAATACTCCTGATATCAAAGCCGAGAACGCTAGTAGCATCAACTCCCAAAGATCCGATCGTATTCAACCCTCCATTATTCGGCGGATCTTGTCGCACCAAAACATCGAAATCGCTGTCAATTACAAATAGTGTGGTCGAAGTTCCCCCGGCAAAGTTATTCACATACGCAGCCCCTGCTGCAGCCGGATTTGACCCAAAATTGCGATCGCCCGCAACATAAGCCAAATTCCCGTCGAGTTGAATTCCCCCCGCCACCGTGTCAAAATCCACAAGTGCCCCGTTATCCGGGTTGAGGCGGGCGTTTTGATCGCCTTCATTGACAAACCGAATTCGATCGACTGTCGGATTGAAATCAAAACCTGCAGCCCCCGGATTTAGGGGAACAGCAAACTGCCCGTTACCGACTGGACTTGCTTCCCCAGTCATCGGATTGATAGTATACAAGCGATTGCTAGAACCCACACCGTAAAGCACACCATTAGCCGGCCGATAATCAATTCCCAGCAAACTTTCTCCCGCTGGCAATCCAGTTACGGGCAAATCTGTGAGGACACTTCCGGGATTGGAAAGACTAAAACCGACAATCCGATTAGCAGGAGTTAAAGCATAAGCCGTTGTCCGCGCTGGAGGCGGGGGATTGGGAACAACGCTGCTAATATTATTAGTGAAACTTGCCTGGTTAATCGCACTTTGTCTCACTCCTTGGAGAGTAGCGATAAATTCTCCTGTTACCCGGTCTTGAATAACAGTATTGTTTCCAGCTTCCAAAATATTTAAGTCGCTAAAACTGAGACCTTCCCCCAAACCGATTAAATCTGTACCGGGTGTAAAATCGGCGATCGCGTCCGCATTTGCCAAACTAACACCGCCACTGGTACGGAAAGGGTCAGCCTCAGCGTAGCGCCTCAAAACAAATAGGTCTGCCCCGTCTCCGCCTATCAGGATATCAGTATCTCGATCGCCCGACAAAACATCATTGCCGGAGTTGCCCGATATGGAATCGCTGCCTTTTCCGCCCACTAAAAAATCGTTACCTTCGCCGCCGTTAATAATGTCGTTATCTAAATCTCCAAAAAGCGAATCTTGACCAGAATTGCCATCAATTAAATCGCTTTGCTTACCTCCAAAAATACTGTCATTACCAGAGTTTCCGGCAATGGTGTCAGTGCCCATCAAACCAAAAATCAGGTCATCTTCTGGAGTTCCTGCTAGCAAGTCTGCTTGGGCGGTGCCTCTAATTTCTGCCATGCTCTAATCACCCTCTAAATTTGATACTTTTGTTGCCTAACGGCGGTGGTATTCTCAGTCAAAATATCACAAATTCGCACTTTTAGGATAGTTTTTCTTATTTTCGGCTGTAGGGGGGGGCTTGCCATACAAGTATTACAGGCAGCTAAAATGATATATAAACCCGCCCCCGGATTCAAATAAACCCAGTCCTAAAGACAGATCGCTTAGCCGTATTTTATAGTTGGGTGTGTAGCTGGCGGGGGAGCGCGGCTCAACTCCAAACAGGCAAGCTGAAATTTTTAGCGGTGCGAACCTATGAAATTTTGTACTGCGTTCATTAGTAATATACGCTGACTCTATAATTTTGGATCTGTAAGCTGTGGAGCATTTAAACGACTAACGAACCAGGTAAGGTGCGCCATTCGCGAACACTTACGCTTACAAGGGAAACGCTTATGTACGCTGGGCACCCTACAATCGTCCTTTAAATGTCGAACAGCTTACAGTCAGATTTTTTTTTCAACTTTAATCTTAAAGCCTGCGAAGGTGAGCTTTGTATGTAGCGGCGACCGCTATCGCTTAATATAAAGTCGAGTATAAATGCGGAATTGGCATAATAAGGAATGAGAATTAAATAACTTCCACTCTTGAAAGTGGGATGGGCGTCCCGCCCGTCATGAGTGGACGGGCGGGACGCCCATCCCACAATAACAATTAAAATTGTAAGTTATTTAATTCGCGCTCCTAAGTTAGTTGAACAGTCGTCTGAAGACGACTTAAGGTTTCAGGCAGGGGTTTAAATCCCGGCCTGAATCGGAGTTTCAAGTTTCCCCTGCTTTTTCAAGCTTTCAGCAGTGCTTTAGAAGCTGATTCCCCTGCGAGTCTCAGTTGCGATCGCAATTTGAGATTCAACAACAGCAACACAGTCCACTGACTGAGTATCGAAATCAAAATCGTAGTTCCAGATCCTATGTCAGGCGAAAAAGACCAAAAAATCGGAAAGGTTGAAGATAGCCAGAAGACAGGATTTTTTTCTGGAGTGAGCAAGAGCATAGATAAAATCACAGGTGGTAACAAGATAGCACCGCTGATAGTACCTACGGCCCAAATTTCCTGATTGCGGGTTTTGAGAAATAGGAATAGTTGGGTGATGGTTGCGTAGATGAGGATCAGATTGATACCGAGAATTACATTCCAAAATATGCTTGTGTGAGACTTTTCAAACTCGCCCCGATCTATTAAAATTAGTCCGCTGAGTAAAATGAAGGATGAGCTGAGAAGATTAATCGCGATCGCAACTACAGCCGGACTTTTTTCGCTCCAAACCAAATCGAGTAGTGGGTAACGTCGCCACAACTTGTGACCGCTGGGAACAATTTGTTGCCGATACCTTGCCCAATCATACAAAGATTGTCTCTCAGATGTTAAAGATGCTATTACAATTAAGAACATCACCAAATTCAATGTTAGCAAAGGAAAAGTTTTACCGTAGGCTAGGGGGTCAGATTGGAGTGCAAAGCCTAAGATAATGGGCTGACAGCAGATAACAGCAAAATAACTTTGTCGCTTGCTCAAAACTGTAGTAGTGGGATTGGGAAAACGGCGCTGCCATCCCTGCCACATCCAATAGGTTCCGATACTACAAATTGACAGAGACAAAATAATGCCACTTACAATATTTTTACCGATGGGCAAGTAAAACCATTGTAACTGGTGTATGTCTGCACCTAATGAATTAAATTCATAGTTATCCATTCTTCCAACAATTAGATATCTTAGGATGCCAATGGCAGATACAAATGTTCCTAAATCCCCAGCAGTTACTGTTAACTTCATGGTAGAGATTACAAACACAAACAAAGCGATACCGCTAGCCAACCAAGGTTGAAATCCTCCCAACCAACTGGTTGTCAATCCAAATAGCATCGCAGTGCTGTAGAATAAACTACAACTGGCTGCAATCGCCATGTAGAAGCATAAAATTTCATTCAAAGGTATTTGAGCAGCTAATCCACTGTATAGATGTAGTGGTATCGCCAGAATTGCTGCTAGATACACTAAAATAGGGACACCGAGAATTTTGCCAATAAAAATGGTGTTGGCAGATTGGGGACTGAGGCGAATAAAGTTGAGCGTACCCAGGCGTTCCTCCTTGTCTAAGTCACTGACGAGCATATAAGTCCCTGCTACTAATAGGACTAACACGCTAAATATACTCAGCCAAATAAATATTTCTACCCACCACTTGGGCCAATCAATTACTATATTACCCAAGGCATCTGTGAGACATTGTGTTCCTTGTTTCGTGTTAGTGGTCGTCTTTAAAACACAAAATCTGTTATAAATCGGTTCAGTACGATCGACATTACGAAGGGCAACGGGTAACTGGGCGCTGTAATACATGAACAGCAGCAGTTGAGGCCCTAACGAGAAAGCAGATGCGATCGCCATATTGCCAATATTCAAGCGGCCTTTGATTTCTCGAAATAACTGGGGATTCCAGTTGCCGACTTTGTCCAGTAAGTTGAGTGTCATGGTTGATTAGTTATTGGTAATTGGTAATTCTCTCTCTTCTCTTCCTCTGTGTCCTCTGCGCTCTCTGCGGTTAAATAATTCCGGTCCAACCGTAAAGAATATAACTCAGTTATAACTCACTGTTGAATTATTTTCAATAACGGGAAAGATGCCCGTTCCACAAAGAATTAATTTGATTATGGAAACGACTAAATTAAGATGCTTGCTGGTGTCCCATCTTGAGGAAGATGGTTTCTAAGTCTTCTTGAGTGCAGTGGAATTCGGTTAGGGGAATGTTGGCGGCGACGAGTTCGCGTAATAAATTGGCTGCATCTTCCGGGCTTCCTGAAAAATCAACGCACACCTGTTGAGTTTCCGGGATTATTGCCCAATTTTCTATCCAAGGAAAGTTTTTTAACTCGGATATTAGCGCTTCTAATTTATTTCCTAAAACCGACATCAAAATTTGCTGGCGGCTGAGGCGTTTGTAAAGTTCTTGTAAAGGTGCGCTTTCGACCAGATATCCGAGTTCCATGATACCAACCCAGGTACAAAGTTCGGCTAAGTCGCTGAGGACGTGAGATGATATGACTACAGTCATGCCCACTTGTTGCAAAAGTTTGATAATTTCGCGGAACTGCATTCGGGCGATCGGATCTAAGCCAGAAACCGGTTCGTCTAACAACAACAATAGCGGTTCGTGGATAATAGTTCTCCCCAAACTCAGGCGCTGTTTCATTCCCCGCGAAAGGGTGGAAATTAAGCTGTTGCGCTTGTTGGTTAGTTGCACGAGTTCTAACACGGAGTTGATTCGCTCTCGGCGGCGCGGTTGCTGGAGGTTGTAGAGTCGGGCAAAATAGTCTAAATAATCCCAAACAGTCAAGTCGTCGTAGAGGGGAAAGTCATCGGGAAGAAAGCCGATGCGCTGTTTGAGAATCGGGTGCGATCGATCGCGCAATAACCTATCCCCGTTGATGTAAATTTCCCCTGTAGTCGGTTCCTGGGCCGCCGCCAACATCCGCAGCAAAGTAGTTTTCCCGGCACCGTTGGGGCCGATCAGTCCGCATACTTCGCCTGCTGCTACTTGCAAATCGATGTCATTGACGGCTATATGGCGATCGAATTGTTTCGTCAGCCCGCGAGTTTCTATTGCTAGTGGTTTTGCCATGTTTGGAGGGTGAATGAAATTTTATCTGTGCATTCCTGGGAATAATAGGAGTTATATCGAGTCCGATTGACTTGAGGGGATTATTCGTGGGGGAGGGCGGGTTTATTTAACCTGTCTGCAAACGTTTAAGCCTACTGGCGAACCCGCCCCTACAGCTAATGGAGAATGCTGCAATATCTCAGATAGATCCGATCCGTTATTACAAACGCCATGTCTTGTAGGGGCAGGTTCACCGACAATAATTGCCGAAAACCGACAATCTCATAAACCTGCCCCCTCGACGACAAATCGCTAATCTACCGCACAGGATATTACGCATCAACACCAAAGAAACCGGGTTTTTGTCGCTTTTGGGTGCTATAATACCAATTTAATGTGAAGTTGCACATATCTCGATCCCCCTAAATCCCCCTTAAGAAGGGGGACTTTGATCGGAATCTTGTCCCCCCCTTATTAAGGGGGGCTAGGGGGGATCGGATTCTATGCAACCTGATAAAAAATTGGTATAACACGTCTTCTCAGAAAAAACCCGGTTTCTGGCCACCCGTGCGTAAATCCCGATCGAAATAGATGTCTACAGCTAGCCTAGCTCGTTCTTCCAGGAATTGTCATCTCGTTTCTGAAATTAAAACAAGGACATTCTCGATCGCTGAAATCCTTGCTAATATCAAGTCTGCACGGAAAATTCCTCTGGATCGATATCCCAATTGGCCCAGCCAATTGCCTCCCTCGCTGATGTCAGGTTAGGTGGAACTCTCAAAGCGTGAATGAATCCCGTACTCGGACAAGTCATTTTTAACAAACAAATCGGCTCGACATCGGCGTTATCTATTTGTAATAGTGCATATTCCTGCCAACTATCTATTTGTTTTGCTTGCAACTCTTGACAAATGCGATCGTAACCAATTCCTTCAATTAACACTCGCCGAAGTTCGGCATTCTCTTCTGTTAAAAGCCATTGCGATTGCCATTTATTTGGGTGGACTTTGCCGTATTCTTCAGGCAATCTGACGCCGTGATAATAGTAAAAATTCCATCCATCCGCAAACTCGATCGCAGGTTCTGCTTCCGCGTGCAAGCGGTTTTGACTGTCAAAGCGAAGGTGGCGGGGGCGATCGCACACCGCGCAAATCTTTTCAAAGGGAAATATCCAACCGCAATGCTCGAAAAGCAGCTTTTGGTAGTGATGTATTTCTTGTGCCTTTTGGGAAAGATTGACGCCTGAAGATATATACAATTCAGTTAAATAGATTTCTTTAAACAAAGTCGTGGAGGTTTGAGGGTAGTTAAGGTAGAACAAATCTTTGAAAAAAACATTCCATATCGTTCGTTCCGATCGCATATAGCTGTCAACCACTTTGTACATTGCCGAATTCAGTGTGCTGTCGGCTTCGGACTCGATCGTGATCCTATCGAGCTCATACTCCCACACCCACGAAATTGCAAATTCTTCCATAGGGGATATCCATATCTGGTTTAAATTTTCCCCCAATCTATTGCTGTATTCGTCTGAGCAGTTTTGTGAATGCTCGCGTTTGAGCCTTTTGAAGATTTGGGGACAAACGTCGCGGGGACTGCTGCAAATAATAACTTCGGGTTCTTCTAGGCCAATAGCGGCATAGACAACTTTGATGGCTTCTGTGGCTTTTTGACCATCAATTGGTCTAGTCGAGAGAGTAAGACGTTTCTGTGCGAGGAGGCCTAACACGCACAGATCGGCGGTAATTTGATTACCCTCGATATTCAGTTGTGTCAGATTGGTGAGCTTACGCAAGGCGCTGATATCGGTAATTCTATTCTCGTAGAGATTGAGTTCTGTCAGATTGGTGAGCTTACGCAAGGCGCTGATATCGGTAATTTCATTGTTGTTGAGATCCAGTGTTGTCAGATTGGTGAGCGAGCCTAGGAAGCTGATATCGGTAATTTGATTGTAGTTGAGATTGAGTTCTGTCAGATTGGTGAGCGAGCCGAGGAAGCTGAAATCGGTAATTTCATTCTTGTCGAGATCCAGTCTTGTCAGATTGGTGAGCGAGCCGAGGAAGCTGATATCGGTAATTTTATTGTAGCCCAGATGCAGTGTTGTCAGATTGGTGAGCGAGCCGAGGATGCTGATATCGGTAATTTGATTGTAGTTGAGATTGAGTGTTGTCAGATTGGTGAGCGAGCCGAGGGAGCTGATATCGGTAATTTTATTGAGGGTGAGATTCAGTGTTGTCAGATTGGTGAGCGAGCCGAGGGAGCTGATGTCGGTAATTCTATTGCCGCACAGATTCAGTTCTGTCATGCTTGAAAGTATCTGCTGGGCTGCTTCAGGGTCATCAGTGCCAGCCTTTTTTAACAACACTTTAACTGTGTGCCTTGCCCATTCTGAAAGACTGTCAATATGCCTGCACCAGTCGGCAAAGCTGCTAAAACTCATTGGCTCGTTTGGTTGTTTTTCTGACATAAAGCACTCCTAGATGGGGAATGGTATATGGGCATGGGGCATGGGAATATCGATCGCACTTTTAGGGTAGTTTATCGCGCAGTAAAAGCCAAGTGTTGAGTTTTTCATCTAAAACATATTTATCCGTATCAGAAAGTGCTGCAATAACTTTCAATCGATTTTTAAGTTTTCTTAACTCGCGAATTTCTGTAATAGGTAGCGTTTGCCAATTAGCTACCTTTTTTTCGACATCTTCCTGCGACTCTTTGATGTTATCCCAAAACCATTCTAAAATTAAGTTAACATCGAGAACAGGATGATCGGAAATTACTTCCTGTTTTTCTATCATCGCAGCCCGCAACATCATTGAGGAAATCGTAAAAGACTCGCCACTACCTGGTTTTTTCCGATCGGCATCACCGGCCTTGCGATCGTAAATTGCGATCGCGACTTCTGCCCATTTGCGATCGCACAAACCGGAACCATTTTGACCTTTTCGAGCCTTAGCCGAGGCAACATCCGCTAATAATAGCCAGTTAAACCCTTGTGGTTCGGTGGTTTGACCTGAAAATATGTTGTTCGCCCAAATCAGTACAGATTCGGCATTTTGTTCGAGAATGCGATCGAGGGATATTGTCGTAGGAGATTGAGTCATCATTTATCTACTCTACATATTCGATATCAGCATTATTTGGATCGACTCCGCCAAATAAACCGGGTTTTTATCTAATTTGCGAGCTGAAACGAAGTATTCAAGGGAAAAACCCGGTTGCTGACTATCCCTGCGTAAGTTCCTATCTCCTTTTGCGGTCGATCGCGATCGAACACTATCAGGCAAGCCACTTGAGAAAAAAATGGGTTTTTCACCTACTCAACACTTTGAATTAGTTTCATGTTATTTCTCAGCCATTCATTGACCAAAGCTTGAACCTCAATCTTTTTATGATCGGCAATTTTAGTCACAAAGTCCTCGACATCGGGTTCGAGATAAATGGGATAATGAAACGTAGCATCAGGATGGTAAAACTTGCCTTGCTCTGATGAAGAAAACTCATACTCTGATTTCATAATTTCCTCTCTTGATAAGGTTGGGTTTCAGTGGAATTAGCTTTGCGGGCTGAAATAATCCGAATTACACAGGAGGTGCGATCGGTTTGTTCAAAGGTATGGACAACAACCCTTAAAATTCCTGTTTCATCTAAACCTATGGTAATCCATCTATCTTCATCTTGACTGTGTTCTTCATCATAGATTGTTAATTGAGAACGATCGCGGAAAACAGTTGATGCCAAACGAAAATTTAATTGATGTTTGCGAATATTTTGCTTTTCTTTGGCTGGATTCCAATCAAAATTATAATCCAAAGCAATTTATCAGGTTAAATCGAGGTACTATCAAATTATAACACCAATTATAAGTTAGGGTTTTTCACCCCGCGTGCGTCCAGGACTAATTCTACTATTTCAAATCTTCCAGCTTAATCCGAGGATCGACAGCTTTCAGCAGCAAATCCGCCAACAAATTCCCCACAATCAACATCGTCGCACCCATCATCAAACTTGCCATTACTAAATACAAATCTTGATTGTTCACCGCCTCCAAAGTCAGCTTTCCCAAACCCGGCCAATTAAAGAAAAATTCCGCAATAAACGCACCGCTCAACAAACTAGCAAACTCAAAACCCAACAGCGTAATCAACGGATTAACAGCATTCCGCAAAGCATGAATGTAAATTACTCGATCGTCCGGCAAACCTTTAGCCCGTGCTGTTCGGATATAATCTTGACGCAGCACGTCCAAAAATTGTCCGCGCATCAATCTTTGCAAACCAGCAAAACCAGTAACGCTGAGGGCGACTGTTGGCAAAATTAAGTGCCAGCCGTAATCGAGGATTTGACCCCACCAAGGTAAGTCTGCGTGGTCAATACTTGTCATTCCTCCGACGGGAAACAGAGGCGAAGTATTCTGAGCAAAAAATAGCAGCAGCAAAGCTGTGATAAAGCTGGGAAATCCTTGTCCCGTGTAGCTGACTACTTGCAGAACTCGATCGACTGTGCGGTTTTGATTGACGGCGGCGACAATTCCCAAGGGAATGGCGATCGCCCAAGTTACAATCAAAGATGCGATCGCCATTAATAACGTCGCCGGTACCCGTTCCCACAGCAGCGAAGCTACGGATCGCTGATACACAAAACTCGTGCCAAAATTCCCCCGCGTCACAATTTGTTGCAGCCACAGCCAATACTGCACAATCGCTGGTTTATCTAAGCCGAACTGCTGTTCGAGTTGCTTGAGTGTCTCCGGCGAAATCTTGGGATTTTGGCTCAATGTATCCAAGTAATTACCCGGTGCTAGCTCAATAATTGCAAAACAAAGCATCGATGCCAAAAATAGGGTTAAAAGTGCCTGCAACAGTCGCTTGAAAACATAAGTAAATGTCTCGCTGCTAAACAGAGAACTCAACCCTCGCCAATTTTGATTCAATTTAAGAGAAGTCATAGGATTTTAGATTTTAGATTTTAGATTTTAGATTTGAAGAATTGTGAATGATATTAATGCCGGTTGCATCGGAATGATTTAACCACAGAGAACGCAGAGAACGCAGAGAAAGAGAAGAGAGAGATGAATAATTCCGATGCAAAGGTCAAGGATATTATTTGTCAGTAGTTTTTATTCAACTGTCAGCAGTCAACTGTCAACTGTTAACTGTCAACTGTCAACTGCCAACAGTTAACTAACTAATACTCCACTAGCGTTACGATCGGCACATCGGGCAATTTCTGCCGGCCGCCCAAAGCCTGCAATTCAATGATAAAAGCAAAACCGACAAGCTCGCAGCCAGCTTGTTCCAACAATTTAGCCGTCGCCGCGGCTGTTCCGCCAGTGGCGATTAAATCGTCCACAATCAGCACCCGGCTGCCCGCTGTCATCGCATCTTGGTGCATCTCCAGTCGATCGACACCGTACTCCAACTCGTACTCAGCAAAATGAACCGCACCGGGCAGTTTCCCCGGTTTGCGGACAGGAATAAAGCCTATTCCCATTTTATAAGCCAAAGGCGCGCCAAAGATGAAGCCCCGCGATTCCATGCCCACCACATAGTCAACAGACATTGCAGAGCATTTTTCGGCTAAGCTGTCAATGGTGTAGCGGAGCCCTTGCGGGTCGCGCAGCAAAGTTGTAATGTCTCGAAACAGAATTCCCGGCTTCGGGAAATCAGGAATGTCGCGAATCAGAGATTTGAGATCCATAAGCTTGCAGATCGGCGTTGAGGGTAACGAGGCATCAAAAATGCTACAATAATAACGTCAAAATTGAAAAATTAAAAAATAAAAATTAAAACTAAGAGCTTTTTTAATTTTTATTCTTTAATTGCTTAATCCTTTACGTACTATGTAAACAAATGTCATAATTCCCTAACAACAGGGTTGAATATCACGATTTGTCGCCCTATGATCTAAAGTCAAAAATCTAATATCTAAAATCCAATGATTAAGTTGGCAGCACGAGTGGGTGAGGTTACTCCTTCTATAACCTTGGCGATCGCCGCTAAGGCTAAAGCCATGAAGGCCGAAGGGATTGATGTCTGTAGTTTGAGTACGGGAGAACCCGACTTTGATACCCCCGAACACATTAAAGCAGCGGCAAAACAAGCTTTAGACGCGGGGAAGACTAAGTACGGCCCTGTGGCTGGGGAACCGCAGTTAAAAGCTGCGATCGCCCGCAAACTCCAATCCGACAACAATCTCCACTATCAACCAGAAAATATCATTGTCACCAACGGCGGCAAGCATTCCCTCTACAATCTGATGATGGCTCTGATCGAGCCGGGAGAGGAAGTAATTATTCCGGCTCCCTACTGGCTAAGCTACCCAGAAATGGTCAAACTCGCTAGCGGCAAGCCAGTAATTGTACGGACTGATGCTTCTACAGGATATAAAATTACACCGGAACAACTGAGTCGAGCGATTACTCCCAAAACCAAGTTATTTGTACTGAATTCGCCTTCTAATCCGACGGGAATGGTGTATACTCCGGCGGAAATCAAAGCATTGGCCGAGGTGATAGTCGATCGAGATATTTTAGTCGTTGCTGACGAGATTTACGAAAAAATTATATATGACGACGCCCAGCACGTCAGCATCGGTTCCCTGGGCAAAGAAATCTTCGATCGCACCCTGATCAGCAGCGGTTTTGCTAAAGCTTACTCGATGACAGGCTGGCGAATCGGTTATTTGGCCGGGCCGATCGAATTAATCAAAGCCACCAACACCATTCAAGGTCACAGTACCTCAAATGTCTGTACCTTTGCACAGTACGGTGCGATCGCAGCTTTGGAAAGCAGTCAAGAGTCTGTCGAAACAATGCGTCTAGCTTTTGCCGAAAGGCGTCAGGTAATATTTGAATTACTCGATGCTGTCCCTGGAATTAGCTGTATTAAACCAGACGGTGCTTTCTATATGTTTGTCAACATCAGCAAGACTGGAATGAATTCTTTGGAATTTTGCGACGCTTTTTTAGAAAAGCAGCAAGTAGCAGTTATTCCGGGGATTGCTTTTGGCGCAGATGACCACATTCGCTTGTCTTACGCTACCGATTTAGGCACCATTAAAAAAGCCGTAGAAAGGCTCGATAAATTTGTCCGCAGCATCTAAAAATTAGTCTGTTGACTGTTAACGGTTAACTGTTAACTGTTAACGGTTGACTGTTAACTGTTAACTGTTCACAACTGACAACCAACAACTGACAACTGACAACCAACAACTGACTAATAATAACTAAAGCTGTTTAGTCATAATCTCTTTGAGCAAATCCAGCCCCTTCTTAACTCGCCGAGAAACTGTCACCGCACTGATACCCAAGCGTTCAGCCGTTTCCTTCTGAGTCAAATCGTAGAGAAAAACAAACTCCAATATCTCGCGAGTCCGTTGTTCCAACATAGCCAAAGCTTGCTGTACGCGAATTTGATCCTCTTGCGCCAACTGAAAACTCCGATACTTGCTATCGGGTACCAATTCTCCCAGACAAGTCGCCCCCTCGTCTTCATCTTGCATCGGCGCGTCCAAACTCAGAGGCGATCTGTTGAGATGGGCCAACTTAATTTCTTGCCATTCTTGTACAGAAACCTCAAGGGCTGCTGCTACTTCAGCATCCGTAGGTTTCCGGTTTAACTGCACCTGCAACTCCTTGATCGCTGCTACTGATTTGCGTTCCAGGGACTGCCAGTGGCGGGGAAAGCGCACCGAAGGGCTTTTGTCGCGCAAGTAGTGTTGAATTTCGCCCCGTATGTAGGGAATTGCAAAGGAACTAAAAGCGTGTCCCTTGGCGATATCAAACCGCTCGATCGCCCTGATCAACCCAATACATCCGACTTGCAGCAAATCGTCGTAGCTTTCACCGCACTGGTTGAGCCAGTGGTAAACTTCTTTTCTGACCAGTCCAACATTCAGTTTAACTAACTGATTGCGGATTTCATTCGATCCAGAAAGTTGGTACTCGCGCAACAATTGCAAATTTTCGCTTTTTAGCTCGTTCGGCACTGTGGTAGACATGGTGACATAAGGGTTGGTAGAGCAGAGGACTGAAGTTGCTTTAGATATAGTTTCCAATCTAGTCTAAAAAAATTCACTTTTAGGTAGTGTAATCCTAGCACTTAATCGGTGTGATAGCGGACACACCCGTTTAACTTTCCGAAGGTGCAGGGATTTAGCTGAATTATCCGAAGGTTTTCCGCATAAGGCAGAACTTTATCAGGTAGAAGACTTTCGAGACAAGCCAGAATTAAACCGGGATTTTGCCCAAGTATATTATAATCTGAAAGCGGTTTTAATACAATACTTTAATTAATTAAAAATTCCAACTTAATAAGTTGCGAATGACCACAGTTTAACCATAAATTTAGTCATTAGTCAACAGTCCTAAGTTATATTGCTCGAGACTGTTGGCTAATGAAGAGGGAGCAGGAGCTTTACGGCCAGAAACTGCTCAAATTCGATCGATCCTGAAAGCCAATTTTATGACACAGAAGGCTCAATGCGAGCGTAAAACAAACCCCGAATTTTCACGTCCAGAGCCGGTCTAGCTCCCAAATCAGTATCAGAAGGCTGCGTGCTCTCAAAAATCCCGCCAACTTCGCCTGTGGCGCTGTTGACTTTAGCAACTTGGAGAGAAATTTTGCCGGCCTTGGTGCGAGTGTCAGCAACCTTAACATTAGCCCGCACCCGTTTGGAATTGTCACTAGCCGGAAGCGCTACAGCATTGTCGTAGCCAGTCGATACCCCGCGGGCTTTAGGGTCTAAAAAGCCTGCGCTGCGGTAAGAAGGAACGTTAAACTCCCCTCTCAAATCGGTGGAAGTATTGATAGCAACCACTCCGGGTTCGGAACTTGCCACTAGCTGTTTAATGGTAAACAAGAAAGGTACTTGCTCTCCGCCCGGTAATTGAATCGTAATAGCTTGAAAATCCAAGCCGTCTTCTTCTGTGAAAGTCAGAGTTCCATCAGTACCGACCTTGAGCGTACCTTGAACTTGGTCAATGCTCGACGTGAACCGGGTCAGCAATTTACCAGGCACAAATTCCGCTTCTTGGCGTTTGTTTGCTGGTTCTTCCTTCACAAAATAAGTTGTGGGCTGCAAACACAAACCAGTCAGTTTATAGGTGGCGCCCGCTTCGATGGGGATCGATCCCCGAGAAGTTTCTGCCAAGCTAGGGCAGTTATTAGCCAAGCCAGTACCTCTAATCTGGTCGTAGGTGAGCAACTCAGTAGTTGCCACCGTCGTGTCAGAAGCAGAAGAACAAGCAACCAGCGCACTCATGCAAAAAGCTAAAAGTGCAACAATTAAAGCACGATATTTCATTGCAAACCTCAATATCCAACATCGGATTATATTAAGAAAAAGCCCTAGTTCGAGCAAAATATAATTGCCCGCCGGCAGGCTAGGCCAGCGCTTAGGGTAGCATTTAGATCCTGATCCCTCGCTTCACCGAGACCGGCATTGACTCAAAAAATCAAGCTAGTGCGTCGTGAAAATAAGCATGAACTTATGATTTCTCAATCATGTTCGGATCGCAGCCCAATACACATGGTACGACGGGTTGTGCTCTTTTCCTGACTTGGACTGCAAATTAATATTGCTTAAGTCAACCTACTTAAGTTACTTTGCTTATGACCCCGAATGGCGATCGCGACTAGCTCGATTAGTCGGTTGACCAAAAGGCTGGGGACAAAGGCCTTGTAGATTTCAAAGGAAGCAGCAGTATGGACAACGGCAAAGATTTAGAGTCAGAAAAGTTGCAGTCTCAAATGCAATCGCTGACAGAGGCGATTCGGACTTTAGGCGAAAGTTGTCAGGGAGACAGTCTGCTGCTTTTGGCCCTGCTGCGGAGGCTGGAAGCTTCGCACCGGGAAATTCGGGACGGTTTGTTTCAAGCGTCTTTTCCCGACAACCGCCAAGCACTTTACAAACTGCTCAGGAATATTGAAGCCAATGGCGGCTGGCCTTACATCCACCGCATGAAACTTCGATCGCTCTTGGAGTATAGCCAACAATTATCTCCCCTAGAAGATTCTCCAGCCGAGTCGCCAGAAGACTCGGCCGAAACTCCCCAGGACGTTAAATAGTTTTGAGTTATGAGTTTAGTGAGTTTTACATTAACTCATAACTCATCACTAAACTGCGCGATCGCACCTACAACCCGAAAGGTGGAGGGACAGGTGTAGGAAAAGGTATCAGGTTCGGCACCGTCGGGAATATCGGCGTCTGGCCCGGCATTGGCAATAGTCCGGGAGTCGGAGTCGGGGCCAGAGAACTCATTGACACCAGAGGCGAATCATCAGGCGGGCTAACTGTCGGTGCAGTAGGAATCCTCGCAGCAGTTGGCGTCGGAGTCGGAGTCGGTGCTGCTGTGGGAGTCGGAGTCGGCGCAGCAGTTGGCGTCGGAGTCGGCGCAGCAGTTGGCGTCGGAGTCGGCGCTGCTGTGGGAGTCGGAGTCGGTGCTTCCGTGGGAGTCGGAGTCGGTGCTTCCGTGAGAGTAGGCGTCGCTTCGTCCGTGGGAGTTGGAGTCGGTGCTTCCGTGGGAGTTGGAGTCGGTGCTTCCGTGGGAGTTGGAGACGGAGTTGGAAGTGATTCTGTAGTTGAAGTTTGAGGTTGAGTTGGATCTGTAATTGTGCTTGTAACTGTAGTTGTAGTTGTAGTGGTAATGGTGGTTGGCCTGGGAGTAGCCGTCCCAGTCACAGCGATAAAATCATTCGCTTCGATTAGCGCCGCCGGAGTGTCGATCAAAATTGCTAAAAGCTTGCCGTCGAGCGTCGTAATTACTGTATCCCTGACATTTGCACCGTTGCCTTGGGTAACTAGCAGTTGAGCGAAAGATAAATTGCTCGGCAGTCCAAAGAAATCCTCTGTGTCATTGTAATCAGTAATTAAAGCCAGACTGCCAGGCCCGGCTCCCAATCCAAAGACATCGCTGCCGCTGCCGCCAGTCAGAGTATCCGAACCCTCGCCTCCGATTAAAGAATCATTACCCTCTGCTCCAAATAAATTGTCATTGCCGAAACCGCCCAAAATTGTATCGTCGCCGATACCTCCAGCCAAGGAGTCATCGCCAAAACCGCCGTCGATACCATCATTACCTTTGCCACCAAACAAAAAGTCATTGCCTTCATCTCCCAGTACCGAGTCGTCGGCTTCATCGCCGCGAAGGGTATCGGAACCGGTGCCGCCAAAAACTGTATCGTCAGCCTTGCCGCCGAATATCTGGTCATTACCAGCATCTCCGAAAAGCGAATCGTTGTCAGCATTGCCGTACAAAGTGTCGTCGCCGTCGCCGCCGGTCAAATAATCGTTGCCCTCAGCGCCCAACATTTGATCTCTACCACTGCCGCCGTTGAGAGAATCGTTCCCCGCATTCCCGTAGAGAAAGTCGTCATCAGCATTGCCGAACACGGAATCGTCGCCGTCATTCCCTGTGAGGGTGTCGTTACCAGTACCGCCGGCAATTACATCAAAGCCTCCGTTGCCAAAAACTAAGTCGTCCCCGGCGTCTCCCAACACGCTGTCTATCCCGTCGTTGCCTTCGAGGATGTCGTTGCCCAAACCACCGCGAATTGAGTCGTCGCCGTTTCCGCCGGAAGCAAAATCGCGGCCTTGGTTGCCAATAAGTTCGTCATTTCCTTCACCGCCAATCAGCGAATCTGCTCCGTCACCTCCCAGAAGCTGGTCGTTGCCGCCGTCGCCCTCTAGGGTGTCATCTCCTCCCGCACCCAGGGCCGTGTCATCGCCATCTAAGCCGCGAATTCGATCGCTCAGCGGAGTTCCTAGAATAAAGTCGTTGCTGTCTGTGCCGATCAGGTTTGCCATACGGGATACACCGCTCCTAAATCAAATAAATTGTTTGAAATTATATTAATCACCTTCGTGACAAGGGATTGCTGCTTGCCTACGTTAGCATAGTTGAGATTGTGGGGATCAGGCGAAGGGGCGCGGGAAGTTTTGTCCCTGTTCGGAGTTGCGATCGGGGCTGGTATAAGGCCCGATTAGTCATTAGTCATTAGTCATCAGTCATTAGTCATTAGTCATTAGTCATTAGTCAACGGTTAACGGTTAACCGTCAACAGTCAACAGTCAACCGTCATCAGTTAACAGTCAACACTCCTCAGTCATCAGTCAACCGTCAACCGTCATCAGTTAACAGTCAACAGTCAACTTTTATTCGGTAACAGGTAACACTATCTCAAATTGAGTTCCCTCTCCCTGATGGGAATTCACCTCAATTGTTCCGCCGTGGGTTTCGACTACAATCTGGCGGGCGATCGCCAATCCTAACCCAGTGCCTTTTCCTACTGCCTTCGTTGTGAACAGATGGTCAAAAATCCGCTGTTTCACTGCTTCGGTCATGCCCGCCCCGTTATCGGCAATCTGAATTTTGATGTGTCGATCGCCCGACTGACTGGTACGAACTGTGATACAGTGGGGATAGGCTTTCAGAGCCTCGAAACTACCTCCTTGGCTTGATTCTTCTAGAGCATCGATCGCGTTAGCAAGCAGGTTCATAAAGACTTGGTTCAGTTGACCGGGAAAGCATTCGATTTGAGGGAGATTGCCGTAGTCTGTGACGACTTCGATCGCAGGATGGTGTTCGTTGGCTTTCAGCCGGTGTTTCAAAATTAAGATAGTGCTGTCAATGCCCTCATGGATATTAAACGGAACTTTGTAGTCTTTATCGGCTCTGGAGAAGGTGCGGAGGCTGGTGCTAATGCCGCGAATGCGATCGCACCCCACTTTCATCGACAACAGCATCTTTGGCAAATCTTCTAAGGCATATTCTAAATCAATATCCTCAGCATCTTGTTCAATTTCATCGCCAGGGTCTGGCAGTTTTTCTTGATATAATTTTAAGTGGGCAATCACATCTTTAATCGTGGTGGTTGCTTCCTCAATATTGCCGCTAATAAAGCCGACAGGATTATTAATTTCGTGGGCTATTCCTGTGACTAAATTGCCCAATGTGGACATTTTTTCGCTTTGCACGATCTGTAACTGTGCTTGCTGCAAATCAAAGAGCGATCGCTCTAATTCTTGTGCATAAGCTTGAGATTGCTGGTACAATCGAGCATTTTCTATAGAGATAGCCGCTTGGGCGCACAAAAGTTGGATGACTTCAGTGCGATTTTCTGTAAATGCACCAATTGTCAAGTTATTTTCTAGATATAGCAACCCGATTAATTTACCCTGATTTAAAATTGGCACGCACAGCACACTTTTGGGCTTTTTCTGCATCAAATACGGATCGGCAATAAAATCGTTTTGTACTGCAGCATTATCCAAAACCACAGTTTTCCAAGTCCGCTTAACATAGTTGACCACAGCAGCGGGAACCTCGTCGCTGGCTGACAGCGGTACAGATATTGAGATGACATCTTGATGGAAGGAGGCTACAGCTTCGATCGCGAGATTCCCATCCTTAAGCAACAGGAGAACTGCTTTTTTTGCTCCGGCATTTTCCATCACCACAGACATCAGTCCAGCTAGCAATTTTTCTAATTTAATTTCACTCGATAGAGTTTGGGAGGCTTTGAGAATAGCCGCGAAATCGAGGGTTTCGTAAATACTGTCGCACCTCGATAAAATTCGTGGGAATGTTTGAGGTAAGATTGACGATTTATTGATTGGGTGGAGGCGAGTTTCGCTGATTGCCAAACGGTTTTCTATTGCGTGCAATAGGGGAGCAAGAAGTTGGGGATAGCGTTTTTCTAAGTCATCGATTTTGGCTTTTGCACCCCAGCGATCGTAACAGTAATAAGCCTCTTGCATATAGGCTTGGGCCACTTTTTCTTTGCCCCAGTCGAGGTAGAATTTAGCTGCTAGTTCGTTAGCGAGGGCTTCTTCTTGGATGTATTTGTTTTCTTTCGCTCCAGAAATAGCGCGATCGTACATTTCAATAGCTTCTGCCCTCTGTCTGGCAACTCGGTATTTCTCTGCTTCTACCAACTGCCACTTATGCAATTGACACTCCCCGACCTAAAAGTGCGAGGATTCTTAATTCAGCGACTAACCTTTAAGTGTTGCGTCATGAAAGGCAATATTCAGACCTTTTAACCGTAGAAAACTACCAATTAACGAGCCTGATTCGCAGCCACCCCAGCGGGTCTATCTCCAAAAGCGTACTAGGATATTTACCTAGAGTTTGGGTATGCCCTACCCTACTTAACAATCCTAAAAGAATAGTTTGTTTTAACTGGTTTAAGGTTTAATTCAACCTCTAGCTGTTTAAAGAGTTTTCGCTGCTCTGCGTCCCCCGGTTTATACCTAAAAGTGTGTCTTAACTGTTTCACGATGGTAAAGGAATTAAACCTTGACTTTTATAGTATATCACAAATATAGGAACTTACTGGACTTGTTGAAAGAAGTTTTAAGAAATTAAAGCCGTCCTAGAAGGACAGGGTTTTAAACCCAAATTTTTGATAAATTTACCTGTAAGGCAGTCACCAACGCAAACAAAGACCAACCGACCACATAACAAACTGACACCATACTTGCCGCCACTTGCATGGTGGCCAGTTTTTGGGCATCCACTATCGCTGGCAGCTCGAATAACTCTTCAATCGGTCGATCGCCGATCGAGCTATTAATTTCCTGCACTGCTTGCTGAATATCTTCTGATGTAGGGCGATCGGGCAACTCAACTCCTAGTTCTTTTAGACTCAACAAACCGATAGCAATTGCTTCTAAAAACTTGTTCTGGGACGATAATGCCTGAATTTTGACGATGTAAACGCTCACTCGCTCTAGGGGAGTTCTGGTATGATAAATCACAGTGTCAATCCACTGATTCATCTGGTCAAAATCACCACAGAGTGAAGCCACTTCTGCTGCTATGTCGTGCAAGTTCAAGGTCATCTCGTACTGTCGTTGCCAAGCGCTCTCTCCCAGCAAATTTAGCCCGATCGCAGCATAATCGCGAGCAGCTTGATAAGCAGTAGCGCCTCTGGCTTTGCGGCAAGCCGTGAGGTTGAGTTGCGCCAATTCAGATCGTTCTGTTTGGTTTTCAATCAGCGCAATACCATAATTCAACTGATTGACAACTGAAAAAATTTCCTCTTCTATAGCTGCGGGTGAAATTTGCTGGATCGGCAATTGTCCAATCTGATAGTGAACGCGCGATCGCTCTTGTTCGGGAATTAAAGAATAGGCAGCTTGCTGAACGCGATCGTGCAAAAACTTGTAATTCACCACCTCCGAATTTTCGGCCTCCTCCTGTCTTTCTCGCCCCATATAAAACTTGTAGACTTCACTTTCAGGCAGGATTAACCCCTCTTGCAAAGCCTTCCACAAATCCGCCGCCGTTTCCGTTTCCAATTGCTCGGAAACAACTGCCAAAGTCCCCAAATCAAACTGATTACCAACACAAGCAGCCAACTTCAACACATTCTGAGTCGCTGGCGGCAATTTTTGCAACTGCAACGCCATAAACTCGACCACATCATCCGTCAGCGCTGCCTCCCTAACTCGCACAATATCGCACTGCCAATAACCAGCAAGCCGATCAAACTCAATCAGCCCATCCTGATGCAGTGCTTTGAGAAACTGCGTTGCAAAAAAGGGATTTCCCTGGGTTTTTTGTGCCAGCAAATCCGCCAACGGTTTTGCCCAATATGGAGCACAATTGAGCGTATCAGCAACCAAATGATTGAGACTTTCTGAACTCAACGGTTCCAGCGTCAGAGTATTCACCGTCGCCCCAGCTTTTGCCATTGCATCCAGTGTCAGCATCAACGGATGTGCTGCAAACACTTCATTATCTCGGTAGACACCAATTACTAATAAATAGCCGATTGTCGCATCGGCCACCAGCATTTCCATTAACCGCAGCGAGGCGGAATCTGCCCACTGCAAGTCATCCAAAAACATCACCAGGGGATGTTTGGGTTTTGTGAACACCTTAATAAAGTTTTGGAACAGCAAATTAAACCGATTTTTTGCCGCTGTTCCTGATAATTCTAGTGCAGGTGATTGTTGGCCAATAATTTTTTAGAGTTCGGGAATTACTTCAATAATGACTTGTGCGTTATCACCCAGTGCTTGCAATATTTGAGTTTGCCATTTTTTCAACTCCTCGTCACTTTCGCTCAACAATTGTCCCATTAAGTCTCGAAATGCTTGCACAAAAGCTGAGAAAGGAATGTTGCGGTTAAATTTGTCAAATTTACCTTTGATAAAATAGCCGCGCTGGCGGACAATTGGTTTTTGAACTTCATTTACAATTGCAGTTTTTCCAATGCCAGAAAAACCACCTACTAGCATCATTTCAGTTCGGTCACTACTGACGCGATCGAAGGCTTCGAGTAGGGTTTCTACTTCTGTTTCGCGACCATAAAGTTTTTCTGGTATAGTGAATCGATCGCCAACATCCCTCTGCGCGATCGCAAAACTCTTTATCCTACCGTTTTCTTCAAGTTGCTCCAAACAATATTCTAAATCGAATTTCAGCCCCAACGCACTCTGATAGCGGTCTTCGGCATTTTTCGCCATTAATTTGCTGACAATCTCCGAAAGTACGGGCGGGATTTCAGGATTGATTTGATGCAGTGATGGTGGTTGCTTGGCAATATGACAGTGTAGCAATTCCATCGCATCGTTGGATTGAAACGGCAATTGTCCCGCCAGCAATTGGTAAAAAGTTACGCCCAAAGAGTAAAAGTCTGTGCGGTAGTCTATGCCGCGATTCATCCTTCCCGTTTGTTCGGGAGACAAATAGCCGAGTGTTCCTTCCAGTACGTTAGGATTCATCAGGGTTTGAGTTTCTCGCGGCAGCAAAGATGCAATACTAAAGTCAATGAGTTTGACTTGTTTTGTATGCGGATTAATTAAAATATTGGCGGGTTTAATGTCTTTGTGAATTATCCGGTGGCGATAGAGTATATCTAATGTATCACTCAGGTCGATCCCAACTTGCAAAAACTCCATCAGAGACGGCCCAGTTTCCCTTTCTTCCGTCCATTCTTTTAGAGAAATTCCCCCAAAGTCTTCCATTACCAACGCATAGCTGTTGTGGTAGGTTTCTAAGCTGTAGGTTTCGATGATTCCGGGCAAGTTGAGGTTTTTGGCGATCGTGTACTGATTGCGAAATTGCACCAGTTCGCTGAAGCTGGGATACTGACTCCGCAAGACTTTGATGGCGACTGGCTGTTTGTCGTCAATACGGAAAGCTCGATAAACTAGGGTGCGAGTTCCTGAGTAAATGCGATCGAGAATTTGATAACCTGTCAATGTAAAATTTATACTTGCCATACTTTTATTCTTCCCGTCCTCCGCCGGCTATTTCCACATTAGGAGAAGCCAATACACTTTCCCTGTCCAGTGATTGTTAAATTAATATGACATATAGCGCTCAAAAATTGTGATGGGTATCACTGAAATAATACACTTTTAAAACTGACCCAATCCTATTTTTATTAAAAATTAAAGAGCCTCATCCATATTGGAATAGTGAATAATAAACTAACGCAGCCGAGACCGATCGCTGTTACGGCTAATTCGCGATCGAGATTGAAAGCTTCTGCCAACAACGTAGTACCAAAAGCAGGAGGCATCGCCATTTGCAGCACTAGCACGAGTCGCGGCGCGCCTGCGATGCCAAAAAACGTTAATCCCGTGCCAATTACCAAGGGAATAAACAGCATTTTAATCGCCAGACAAGCCAAAACTGGTTTGAGGTTGTGCAAGGAATTCAACTTGCTCAACTGCATCCCGATCGTAATTAAAGCTAAAGTAATTACCGTCCAAGCACCTGTTGTTAACAATTCTGCGATTGGTGCCGACAGCGGCAAGCTGCGCGAGATAAATCCTAAACCAAAAGCCCACAGTGCCGGATTCTGAAAGATTGCCAGCAGGGGTGTTAACCAACCCTGACGGCGATCGCTTTTACCGCAGTGAGAAGCAATAGCAACTCCCAGTATATTCATTCCCATCGTAGTGCCTAGCAAGTCGTAAAACAACGCCCAGGCAAAGTGTTCCGAACCTAATAAGGACAAGGTGACGGGAATGCCTAAAAAACCCGTATTACCCAGCATCGTTGCCAATAAAAAGCTGCCTTTAGTGGGCAAACTCCAAGCGCTGGTGTGTTCCGGGCTATTTTGGGCCGGATTAAGACTCTTGAAACGTTCCTCGCCGACACCGAAATTTATCAAAATCCCAGCGAGTCCTCCACCTGCTAGAATTGCCGCCCAAGCTATCAGCGGCGCCATCCAAATAGCGCCCGACAAATTGGCGCTGCGGATAAAAGCAACAATGCTCAATGGCGTGCCAAAGAAGAAAAGAAACTTGGCTAAATATGTAGAATAGCTTCTCGGTAGCAGGCGGCCGAGAATGAATCCCAACGTCACCCATCCGATTAGATTTAGATAAAGTTTGAGCACCGGATTTTCTAAATAAACCATGATTGACTAAATATTTTCTAAACGACTTATACCAATTTTTTATGAGCCTCCATAGAATCCGATCCCCCCTAGCCCCCCTTAATAAGGGGGGGACAAGATTCCGATCAAAGTCCCCCTTCTTAAGGGGGATTTAGGGGGATCGAGATATGTGCAACTTCACATTAAATTGGTATTACGCAGATCCACTACTTTTGCCAAAACAGCCCACCTTTAGCCTATCGCCGCAGTTTTCCCTGGCATCGCAGGGCTAAATATTAATGATTATTCAGCCTCGCACATAATTTTCCACACAGGCCTTGACATCCACAGAAGCGCGTGTCATGATTAAGTTGAGGAATAAGTCAACATAGGTGAAAACTATGGCACGGCAAGCAAAACAATCATCTCAAGTCAAACGTTCCAGCAGCCAAGCAGCCTCCAATACTCGCACCAAGTTTACCCTCTACAATTTTGCCGGAAACGCCAAGGCATTCTATCTAGTCGATCGCATTAATTTAGAAAGAAAGCCCGGGGATATCCCAGAAAAATCCGTCGCTCACAGCATCATCATCATCGACCGTTCCGGCTCAATGTATTATGACTTAGAACCGCTGAAAGAAACCCTAATCAAGCTTTTGACCTTAGACGAATACAACAATTACCAGCTAATTGTCAGCCTGATTTCCTATGCTAGCAATGGGGACGTAATTTGTCATTTCCAGCGAATTCCCATTCAAGAAGTGCTGAAGTTTGACTCTCAATACATCAAAGAGATTCAAAAAATCCACACGGCTGGCAGTACCTGCATATCGCAGTCGATGCAACTCGCTAAATCTCTGGTTAAAGCGGGAGAAATGACAGCGATCAATTTGCACACAGACGGCTATGCAAATGACCCAAGTGCTAATTCCGAAGCTACAAAACTAGGGGAAATTTGCGAAGACCTTAAAGACATGGATGTGTTTGCCAACACCATATCCTATGCCTCTGCTGACTTCAAACTGCTCTCCAAAATCGCCAACACATTATCGGGAAATTGCATCCGCGCGGGCGAAGTTAAAATGGTTTATGATGCTCTTTACGACAGCACAAAACTGTTAGGCAGTTCCGTTGCACCGCCGCTGGAAGAACCGTTAATTAAGGAATATGATTATCAAGTTTTTGTTTCCAAAAGTGGCAAGAAAATCAACGCTTCATCGAGTACGCTGAAAATCTGCGGGCTGAAAGCAGACGATCGCGGACTGTTTTACAAATATCAGAAAGTCGCCAAAGATGAGTATGACAAATTAGATGTTCCCGTTGCTCAAACTGATGAGTCATTCGATTTTAGATTTTAGATTTTAGATTTTGGATTGACCCCAGGGATAAATGCGGGGGCAATAAGTGATTTTCGATTTTCGATTTGGGATTGATTCCACGGATAAATCACGTGGCGGGTACCACATGAAGAAATTCGTGGTCGGTGTTGGCTTTTGCGAAAGCTAACCTCGCTGACGGCAATTTAAATACGGCTAAGTATGCGCTGGCGAGCACCTTCGATGCTACTTTGACGGAAAAACACGCGAAAGCTTTGACAAATGCCCAAATAGCCGAGTTTACGGAAGATTTGGAAGAGGCTGTTTTTGCGCCTGATGTGTTGAAAAATCATGAAATTGGCGATCGGGTAAAAGTCAGCGATAAAATTTCCCTGCTGGAGTTAATCAAGATATTGGAGGAAAACAGCAACAGCATCATCATCAACTTGAAACACTTGCAAGAAAATTATCAGCGAAAAGGTTTGAAGCGAATTGAAGGAAAGCGAGACGAAAACGGCAACCTTGTCAAGCCTTGGCTGAAAACTGAATTCTTAGATGGTGGCGAATACGTGCAAATGGGTTCATTTGCCATCAATCAAAATACCGCTACCATCAATATGCTGATTACCCGAAAAGCTAAGCTGGTAAAAGTTGAGGATGAAACTTTAATCGCCGAAGTGGCGGGAATTCTAGTTACAGACCTCAATACTTTCAACAATTATACCATTGTCAGCGACGGCGAAGTTAATATTAAGTCGCTGCGAACCAAAATCAGCAGCAAACCTGTGTTTGATTTGCTCAAAAAATGCGGTCTCCTTGAAAAAAACGGTTCGCCCGTGCAAGAATTTGACTTCCGTTCCGAGTACGATATTAAGTTAGATACTTTGCCCCTCGTGCCTTTTGACGGGCGTTACGGCAGCATTGACGGAGTGTTTGAGGAACTAGCAGAAATCAAAATTCTCTCTAGCATTCTCTCGGCTCATTTGAAGGAGGAATCTGAGGCTTACACTGCGGAACAATTGGAAGAAGTGAAACAGCATTATCTGTCAAAAAGCCTTTACATCAACTTTCCGACGACGACAGAATACACAGATTTAAAAAGTGCGATCGCCAACGGTTCAGTAGATTCGCGAGTCAGCTACAAAATCGACATCGGCAGCAAAAACATCCTCAACTTCGGCAAGTTGCACTCGGCCAACAAATTTCTCGATCGCCTTTATGAAGTTTACCACAAAAACACGGGCGAAAAGCTAGCAAAACCGACATTTGACATCACCTTAGATGAGCCTGTTGTCTTCGCCCACAAAACGCTGTCATCCCGAACAAAAATCACCAAAGTTGACGACTTGATGAAACTGATTTTTGATGAGTTTTTGGGGTTGGAGGATAACGGAATTGTTAGCGCTACTTTAGCCAAAGTGGGTGCAGATAGTTTGCTGCGCCTTTTGCAAGCGAAATGGCAGGGAGAAGATGTCAAGCGAGACGAATTTGTCGCTGCTTTAGCTAATGCGAATGAGCGACTGGAAGCTTATGCTGAAAAAGTGTACAGGGAAAAAGTTTCACCGCTGGTTTTCTATATCGGTTCTACTGGACTTATCCCGGATGAAATGGAGGCAAAAGCGGCGACTGCTGAGGAAATTAATTCTAAATACGGCAACTTGCAATTTTCTAAAGATGAGCAAGAGGGGATGTTTTTTGAAGTGGGAGACTGCATTATTAGCGTGTATGCTAAGAATGAGTATTTCACTGTAGGGAAGTAGGAATTAGGGTGGGCTTTTGCCCACCTTGGTTAAATATTTTTATTGGAAGGGCGATCGATTCCACGCCGGAGATTTTGCTGAGAGTTGACCAAGAATTTCAAAGGTGGTACCCGCCACGTAATTTATCCGTGGAATCAATCCAAAATCTCAAATCTAAAATCCTCAAGCCCCCGAATTTATCCGTGGGTTCAATCCAAAATCCAAAATCTAAAATCTAAAATAGAATGACTGCTTTACTGCATCAGTTTGTGGAAATTATTACCAGGGCGATCGCAAGATGATTGGGAACATCTCAAATTTGCAAATAGACTGCTAAGCTGTCGCGCATTTAAATTGTATATTCAGGGCGGGCGGGACGCCTAACCCACAAGAACCATCACGCATTCTAAGTTATTTAATTCTCATTCCATATCCGTTATTTTTCGATAAAATATATTGCAAATCGACTTTTTACATCTATTGAAGAGCTGGAGTATTTATTGCAGATCCTCTTAAATGAAGGACAATTAATAATTAAATGGGGTCGCCAAATCAAAAACAAGGGTAATGCTTGTATAGTTTAAATATGCAACAGCTTATCTCAAAAAAAAATAGGCTAGCCATATTTCACAGCGCCTATCTCTATCCAAATTTTAATGGTTCCCCGCAACGCCGTCTTACCTCAGCTTTTGACCTGGTATTTTACCAGGTGGGTACCGTTGGCTCGGACTTAAAGTTTCTGGGTACAAGCCCAGTTTACTGCTGTCCAAACATCTTGATTCCCGAGAGTTAAGAGTTATAGATCAAAAAAACATTATTGGCAGTCACCAACGTCGCAGTAGAACCTTTATTAAATATATACCAACTAACCCGATTTTGGCAAGCTTTGAGCAATTTAACTTGCATACCAGATGGATTCTACGGTTTGAGCGATCGCCAGTGCTTGCGATCGCCCCTGAGCCACCAAATCCGCGTCGATCACAACTGTAACGTGACCGAGTTTGCGGCCGGGACGCGATTCTTTCTTACCATACCAATGGACAAAAGCACCACTAATTTGTGCCAGTTGTTGTCTTTTTGCTAAATAATCGGACTGGGCAGACTCGTAGCCTAGCAAATTTACCATCACAGCGCCTGCACATTTCAGAGCCGAATTACCTAAAGGCAGTTGACAAACTGCGCGCAAATGCTGTTCAAATTGGGAAGTTTCGCAAGCATCGATCGTAAAATGTCCCGAGTTGTGAGTGCGGGGTGCAATTTCATTGACTAACAGCTTATTGTCGGCGGTTAAAAATAATTCAATGCCGAATACGCCGACAGCTTGCAAACTGTTGAGGAGAGTGCGGGCGATCGCACAAGCTTCATTTTTCACCTCTAAACTAATATCAGCGGGCGCAATCACCAGATGACAAACCTGATTTTGTTGCTGAGTTTCCACGATCGGATAAATAGCAATTTCCCCATTTGCCGATCGAGCTGCAATCACAGCCAACTCGCGATCGAACGGCACAAACTCTTCCACTAGCAAAGACTGACCTTGGAGTTTAGCACGAATTGACTCAAAACTCCCCCGATCCTTAACAATAAAAGTACCTTGGCCGTCATAACCGTGGCGGCGAACTTTGACAACAAAGGGAAAGTCGATCGATCCAGCATCTGAGTCTCCTGCAATCTGCACGCTGTCGGAAACAGAAATTGCCGGAAAGTCGATCGCCACCGCCTTAAACAATTCTGGGGGCAAATCCGCGCTGCAATCCCATTCCCAAAACCTCGGAGTTGGCAAACCCAAACCTTGTAAATAACAGCGCTGAACGTACTTATCCAACAAAGGAGAAAGCGACGACAAACTCGGCTGAAATAACACACCTTGCTCTTCTAGCGGCCGCAAACCATCCAAATCCACAAACTCATTTTCAAAAGTAATAACATCGCAGTCATCCGCCAATTGAGCCGTAGCCAAAACATCATCAACAGCAGCCAAAACAGCACCAGCAGCAACAGAAACTGCCGGGTCAGTAGCATTAGGAGTTTGTACTACCAATTCAATACCGATCCCCCTAGCAGCATCCCCCATCATCCAAGCTAGCTGGCCGCCGCCGACAACGCCCACCCGCTTAAATTTTGCAGACGAACTCGCAGCGGTTTGATTTGATTTCATGTGAGTAAAATTCCGCAAAGTTAACCTGCCTATCTTATCGCTATTTGGCCCTGGCTCAATTACAGTAATTGCAGAGTTAAAAGCCAAAAAATAGTTTGAATTGCAGGATTAAATCGAGGCAGAACCCAGAAAAATTGGGCGGCTAAAGTCTTTAATTATTGCACGCTCCCAGCCATTGAGAAACAGCGGTCGAAGCCCACCCCTCCAGAAAAGTGCCACATCTAGCAATTCCCTAGCGCCAAGCATGGCATAATTGACAGCACTGCAAAAAGCAGATAGACAGATGCCAACACTGAAAATCAGACATTCAGGGAACACAATTTATAGGTGAGGATACTGTGAAAGTTTTAGTTGTGGGAAACGGAGGTCGCGAACACGCGATCGCAAAAAAACTGCTAGAATCTACGCGGATTAAACAAGTATTCTGCGTGCCTGGGAACGGCGGCACAGCTACCACCCCAGGCTGTCAAAATCTGTCGCTCAACATCGACGACTTCCAAGGCATCGAACGCTTTGCGATGGTCAACAACATCGGATTAGTCATCGTCGGCCCCGAATTGCCCCTATCGCTAGGCATCGCCGACTATTTCCAACAGCGAAAAATGATGATTTTCGGCCCCACCAAAGCCGGCGCCCAAATTGAATCCAGCAAATCCTGGGCCAAAGAACTGATGCTCGAAGCAGGCATCCCCACACCCAAAGCTGCCGTATTTACAGACGCAGAAGCAGCCAAAGCATACGTTCTGGAACAAGGAACCCCAATAGTCATTAAAGCAGACGGACTCGCATCAGGCAAAGGAGTCACCGTTGCCACCACCGTCAAAATGGCTCACAGCGCCATCAACACCATTTTCCGAGGCGAATTCGGCACCGACAACATCCGAGTCGTCGTCGAAGAATTCTTAACCGGTCAAGAAGTCTCGATTCTCGCCCTCACCGACGGCATCACAGTGGAACCGTTGCTGCCGGCCCAAGACCACAAAGCTATCGGCGAAGGCGACCAGGGAGCCAACACCGGCGGTATGGGAGCCTACGCCCCAGCGCCCATTGTCACCCCGGAACTCATGGAAAGGATTCAAGAAGAAATTCTCGAACCCACCCTCTCCGCACTGCAAAAACGCAAAATCGACTACCGGGGTGTACTCTACGCAGGTTTAATGATTACCCCCGACGGAGAACCCAAAGTCTTAGAATTCAACTGCCGTTTCGGAGATCCCGAAACTCAAGCGGTTTTGTCACTGCTGGAAACGCCTTTAGAAGATTTGGTGCTCGCCTGCTGTCAGCAGCGTCTCGGTGAATCTTCTATTCGCTGGAAGTCGGGGGCCTCTGTTTGCGTAGTTTTGGCTTCTGGGGGCTATCCTGGAAGTTATCAAAAAGGCAAAGTTATTACAGGTATCGAGGAAGCTGAAGCCAAAGGAGCAGAAGTCTTTCACGCCGGCACCCAGTTGAAGCACCAGCAGTTGGTGAGCGACGGCGGCCGGGTTTTGGGCGTCACCGCAGCGGGAGAAACTTTGGAACAAGCTATCTCCACAGCTTATGCAGCAGTTGATTGCATCCAATTTGAAGGCGTCTACTGCCGTCGGGACATCGGTCGCCGAGCTCTGGGCGATAAAAATTAGGAATTGCGACATCGACCGCCATCCGAAAGCCAAGCAATCTCAATGTAGAAATGTAACAATGAAGTTTGGTATCTCTGCGGTGGCGGTAGCGGACAAGTCGCATCAGAAAATTTTATCTGAAGCCAACTGAATTTATCTTGCTTTTAATATTGAACGGGTGAACTGGTGAAATGCTGGCCATACTAAACAAAATCGGAGAAATTATTGCCCGCTGGTGGTCGGATTTTACCCTCCAGACCCGCCTGATGGCCGCTGCTACCCTCGTAGTGTCGTTAATTATGAGTGGCCTGACATTCTGGGCCGTGAATACTATCCAGCAAGACGCCCGACTTAACGATACTCGTTACGGCCGCGACCTCGGCTTGCTGTTGGCAGCAAATGTGGCGCCGCTGATTGCCAACAACGATCGCTCCGAAGTCGCCCGCTTTTCCCGCCAATTTTACAGCAGCACCTCCAGCGTCCGCTATATGCTTTACGCAGACGAAGCGGGAGATATTTTTCTGGGGATACCCTTTTCGGAATCCGAGGTGGAGACTTCCCTGACACTGCGCCGCCAGATCAAACTTCCCGATAATTTTCTCGCCGATATTGAGGCGAGAAATTTAACTTCTTTGCCTTTGGTGCGGCAGCATTTGACCCCCGATGGAGAAGTTACCGATGTATTTGTGCCGTTAATTCATGAAGACAAATATTTGGGAGTTTTGGCGATCGGCATTAACCCAAATCCCGCAGCAGTTATATCTTCAAATCTGACTAGGGATGTCACTTTAGCAGTATTTGTGACTATTTGGGTGATGGTCATTTTGGGGGCTGTATTTAATGCCCTGACAATTACTCAGCCGATAAAACAATTAGTCTTCGGGGTCAAAAACATTGCCAGCGGGAATTTTAAGCAGCGAGTTGACCTGCCTTTAGGCGGAGAATTGGGCGAGTTAATTGGCAGTTTTAATGAAATGGCCCAGAAACTCGAAAGTTATGAAGAACAAAATATTGAAGAACTGACAGCGGAAAAAGCTAAGTTAGAAACTTTGGTATCAACGATTGCTGATGGCGCGCTTTTATTAGACGCAAATTTGCAGGTGATTTTAGTTAATCCGACAGGGATGCGGATTTTTGGATGGGAAGGCAAAAATGCGCTTGGAGTAAATGTTCTCAACATTTTGCCTTCGGAAGTGCAGCAGGAGTTGGCTAGACCTTTGCAGGAAATAGCTGCGGGCGATCGCGACGGCGGCGAATTTCGCATCTCCATGAGCGAACCAGTTAACCGTACAATTCGCATTGTTTTAACTACAGTCATTCTGCACAAAGCGCCCGGTGCCGAACCGCTGTGCAGAAGCTGCATCCGCCACGAGCAAAATACCTGTACCGAACCACAACGCCCGGTAGCTGTAGAGTGTACTTTCTACGAGCAAACCTCCAAGCATCAAGGTTCCGGAAATTACCGAGAAAGTCTCAAAGGCATTGCAATGACAGTGCAGGACATTACTCGGGAAGTAGAACTAAATGAGGCTAAAAGCAATTTTATCAGCAATGTTTCTCACGAATTGAGAACGCCTTTATTTAATATCAAATCTTTTATCGAGACTCTGCACGAGTACGGAGAAGACCTTCTAGAAAGCGAGCGCCGGGAATTCCTAGAAATTGCCAATCGAGAAACCGATCGACTAACTCGTTTAGTAAACGACGTGTTAGACTTGTCGCGACTGGAATCCTGTCGAGTTTATCACTTGGAAGCTGTTGACCTACCGCAAGCTGTGGAACAAACCCTGCGGACTTATCAGTTAAATGCTAAGGATAAAGGCATTGAATTAGAGCAAGAAGTTGACCCGTATTTGCCGCCTGCTTTAGGTCATTACGATTTGCTGCTGCAAGTATTTGCAAATTTAGTAGGAAATGCCTTAAAATTTACTGAGTCCGGCGGCAAGGTGGCAATTCGAGCGTATTTGCTAGAGTCGGAGACGCCCACCTACAAAGACGGTCAATCCGTCAACCAAAACTTGTCACCGGATGCTAAACATTTTCCGGTAGTGCGGATCGAAATTTCTGATACTGGGATTGGCATAGATCCTGAAGACCAACAAGCAATATTCGATCGCTTTTTCCGGGTAGAAAACCGAGTACACACTTTAGAAGGAACGGGATTAGGTCTTTCTATTGTCAGAAACATTATTGACAAGCACCACACTAAAATTAATTTAGTTAGCGAAGTTAATGTGGGTACGACTTTCTGGTTCGACTTGGCAGTTTATCAGCCGAAACAAACACTAGAGATGGAAAATTCTTGGCCAGTGGAAGCCACGGTGGAGAGTGAAACAATTGCGAGTCATATTAAGTAAGCCCACTTAATTAAACGTAAAACGCGATCGGTGTTAAAGCCCCGACTTCTTTAAGAAGTGGGGGATATGCCTATTCTTTGTAAAGATTCTCCTAATAGGCCTGACCAAACGCTGACATCATCAGGGTGGATTATCCTTAGCTGTCCTATCTAAGCTCAATTTTACCGATAAAACTACATACCAACACCAATAAGTACCAACCCCCAATAGTCCCCCCTCTGTCAAATTGGTCATTAGCATAAATGTTAATAAATACAAAGGCAAACCTGACTCTGGAAAAGTTCCTTTAACTAGGTACTTTATACCTCTAAATATATTATTCAAAAATGACCCAATAAACAACAAGAGTCCGGCCCAACCCAGTTCGCAAAGTATATCAATAAAACCATTGTGAGAGTGGGGTGGCACAAAACCAGTTTTAGCTACTACAATTCCGTAAGCGGGATTTTCCGAGCGACGCCACCACTGCCAAAATCCTTGTATTCCATAACCAAATATGGGATTGTTTTGATTAATTCGATCAATAATTAAAGGCCAAAAATCGGTTCTACCTGTTAAAGTCATATCTTTTTTCAAACCATCCACAATAATAGCCTCTAAATTATTTAATACCAAAATACTTATACCTATACTACCGACCAAAAATAAGATAAAGCAGAGAAAAGCCCATTTTACAGGTAATTTTTTTAAGAGGGCTAAATAACTCCACAAACTGATTAATACCACTGTCAAAATCCGACTAGCACCACTACAACCTTTTTGCAATCCTACTAAAGCTATTAAAGTTATAAATAATGATAAATATCGATACTTACGATCCTTAAAAGCATATAAAAGCCATAAAGAAGCTGTATTAGCCATTTGAAAAGAAAAAGGGTTTTTATGACCTAAAACTCCTGTCCAACAACCGTCTGGCGCTGCATTTGTTTTCACAAGTGACCATAAAGCTAATAAACCAGTTAGCCATCTCAATAATCCATAAATTTCTAACCAACTATACACTTTCCCTACATAAATAGAAGCCAGTGTTACTACCCAAATAGCAAAAATAGCCCTAAAAGTAATTTCAGGAGTTTGTGACCACAAGCCCGATAAAGTCATAATCAACAAAAACAAACCTAAAAAAATGTCTCCTGCTATCCATTTAATGCACATAGAAACTGTTTTTTGGGTAGTTTTAGTTAAGCGGGGAAATAGCATTAATATCATGCCCCCATAAATGGCAATTTGAGCAATCATCGTTGGGGGTGTAGTTTCTAAGTTGTAGAAAACGTTAGGATGGAGTTTGGTAAAGGGCATTGCCGTGATCCCCGAACCACCAGTGATGGTAAAAAAAAGTATGCCCACAAAAATCTTTTCTAATGTGCCACTCAATTTCGGATGGCGTGCAGCTAAAATATAAATAGTCACAAACACGATAAGCGTTAAACACAATAGCATCAACGCAAACATCGGCATTCTTAAAATATCTTTCATGGCTTTACCTCTATCATAAATTTGTTACTACCTATGAAATGGCTTACTCTCCGTGCTTTACAACTGCCACTGCTGGCGCTGGTACTCACTCTCTCCTACCCTCAAACCAACCTCGCTCAGTCGCCAGCCCCCGCAACAAGTATTAATACTGATTACTATCTAGGTGGTGGAGACAATATTAAAATTGATATCTACGATCTGCCTCAGCTTAGTGGGGAGTATCAAATTCCCGCTGGGGGAGCTATTCAAATCCCCATTATTGGTAGTGTTTCCCTTCAAGGATTAACTTTAGAACAGGCAGCCCAAGTTATCACTAGAGCTTATGGTAAGGTCGTAAAAAGACCTTTAGTTACAATCAGCTTACAAGCTGCCCGCCCGCTTAATATTTGGTTATCGGGTGAAATAAGTCGTCCGGGCTCTTACTTATTACCCCTAGCTAATGGAGGTGGAACTAGACCATCGATTCAGTTTCCCACGCTTCCTCAAGCTTTAGAAAAAGCTGGGGGTATTCGAGCTAGCGCTGATATTCGACGAGTAATTGTGCGGCGTCGGCTTACGGCTAACAAAGAAATAACTATCACTTATAATCTGTGGGATTATTTACAAACTGGTCAGAGCAGCCAAGATATCACGTTGCGAGATGGAGATCAAATCTTGGTTCCCCCTCAAGAAACCATTAATTTAGCAGAAACAAATCAACTTAGTGAATCTAATTTTTCTATACCAGCAGATCAACCCCGTACTGTCTCAGTATTCGGAGAGGTGAAGCGTCCGGGTAGATATGTAGCCATTGGTGGTGATACCCGAAATGGTGAAAGAACCAGCGGACAACCGACCATCATTCGATCTCTACAACTAGCTGGTGGCATAACATCAATCGCTGATATTCGGCAAATCCAACTCCAACGTTATACTAGAAGTGGCCAACAACAAATTAGAACTATTAACCTCTGGCAATATTTGCAAGAACAAGATACCTCTCAAGATACTATACTACAAGAAGGGGATATCATCTTTGTCCCGACAGCGACGGCGATCGACCCCGGAGAAGTTTCTGTTCTAGCTACTGCTAGCTTTGCTCCGGCGACTTTGCAAGTAAGTGTTATCGGAGAAGTCAATGCTCCGGGTGGACTCAAATTACCTCCTAATACTACCTTAAATCAAGCAATTATGAGTGCGGGAGGTTTTCGACCAAATCGCGCTAACTCTAGATATGTGGAACTGATCAGGCTAAATCCTAATGGCACGATATCTCGATCGCAAGTATCAATTAACTTTAATCAAGGAATCGACGCTCAAAGCAACCCACTGATTCAAGATAATGACATAATTATAGTGGCACGATCGAGGACTGCTATATTCGTAGACAACATTAATACTGTTTTCTCACCAGCTAGTAATATTATTGGTGGAATTCTCGTTCCCACCCGACTGATAGAGCTACTCAGACTATTCGGAAATTAGGAATTAAATAAGATTCTTGCTATGGATAAAAAACTGTTGTCTTCCATCAAAAATGACCTTAATGGTCAATATTTGTCTGCTCCCTCCGCTAATTACCTAGCTAGTACCCCAGCAGAGGATGACCAAGTTCTTGATATGAATTGGGTACTAGCTGTCATCAAACGTCGCCTTCTGGTGATGGGCATAGTAGCTGCCAGCATAGCTACTTTAAGCGGTAGTTTCGTGCTCAGGGCTGCCAAAAACTCTATTACTGAGTATGAAGGAAAATTCACAGTTTTAGCAGAACCGATTACGGCTGACGATCGGCTATCAAAACTATTGGTTCAAGCTCAAAATAACAGTTTAGGCATCACAGACTTGAACAAAATTAAATCATCAGCGGAAGACGGTTCCTCGGTGGATTATCAAAGTTTAGCGCGGGTTTTAAAAAGCCCAGAAGTGTTACTACCATTAGTCAATAAATTGCAAACAAAATATCCAAAATTTGACTATAAAAGTCTCAGTAGCCGCTTGACTATCCAACGTATTACTTTCTTGCGAGATGGGAAGCAGGGTGGTACTAAACTCATAGATATTAGCTATCGCGATCGAGATCCAAAGCGCATCCAATATGTGCTGGATGAAACTGCAAAATATTACCTAGAATATATGGATAAAGAGCGTTTGAAAGTTAGCAAACAAAGTATTGATTTTATAGATCGACAACTGCCCCCACTCCAGCAGAGAGTCGATAAATTGCAACAAGAATTACAAATGTTAAGGCTTCAGTATAACTTTAATCAACCCGAAGTACGCAGCCGCAGCCTATCAGATCAGCTCGATAATTTAACTAATCGTCGCCTAGAAGTGCAAGCACAACTGGCAGAAAGTAGGCTTCAATATGAAAGCTACAAAAAAAGAGCGTTAACGGGCGATAATCGTTGGATTGTTGATATTAGCCCCAAATCCTATGAAAATTTAATTAGCAAAGTAAATGAAATAGAGTCGCAATTAGCTTTAAGCTCTACTCAATTTTATGAAAATAGCCTTCCCATTCAATCTTTGCGGGAAAAGCAGCAAAGTTTGCGTGATTTAATCAAAAAAGAAGCTGATATTGTCCTCTTGCAGATGCAATCACAACTAAAACAGTTGGAAGCTCGCGAGCGATTGATAACTAATAGCCAAAATTCACTGCAAGCAAAAATCACTCAAATGCCTCAAGCTCAACTTCGCTATGATGACATACAATTAAAACTAGAACTAGCTAAAGATAATCTCAAACTCTTCCTCGAAAAACAAAAAACTTTACAACTAGATGCTGGTCAAATTGATGGCTCTTGGCAAATTATATCTAAACCACAGTTAATCACAAACGAAAATGGTGATTTTTACCCAGTAACAGAAAAACCAACCCGTCGCCACCTAGCCATTGCGATCGTTATTAGCACTTTACTAGGCATTGCTATAGGTTTCCTAGTAGAAGTTTTAAATACTGTTTTCCATACTCCCGAAGAAATTAAATCAGCAACTAAACGCCCTATTTTGGGAGTCATTCCGATCGCCAAAGCGATGAAAATTAAATCTGGTCGAGGTGAACGTGTTCCAGCTAAATTCACTAGCGTAAGTTCAAATACTAACAGTGCAAGCTTAAAACGAATAATAGTTTCAAATTACAAAGATTTTCCTGTAGTCGAGGCATTTCACTACTTATACACAAATATTCAATTATTAAATGCTGAACACCCAATAAGTTCTTTAACCATCACTTCGACCATTAAAGGTGAGGGTAAGTCAACTGTAGCACTTTATTTAGCTAAAACTGCTTCTGCTGTTGGTAAACGAGTATTATTAGTGGATGCTAATATGCGTGTGCCTCAACTGCACACATATCTTGGCTTATCAAATATGAAAGGTTTAAGTAATGTTTTAAGTTCTGATTTAAGCTTAAATGAGGCTATTCAGCGATTACCCGACGATGACAATCTTTTTGTCCTCACAGCAGGTACTATTCCCTCTGATCCAATTAAATTACTTTCTTCGAGAAAGATGCACTATTTAATGGAACAATTCCTAGCCTTATTTGATTTAGTCATTTACGATACACCACCTTTAATTGGTTTAGCAGACGGTCATTTACTAGCTTCTCAAACTGATGGTACAGTGCTGATAGTAAAAATAGAAAAAACCGATCGCGGGATGGTAAATAAAGCTTTAGATCAACTAAATGTAGCAGATTTTAAAGTCTTGGGAGTAGTAGCTAATGGAGTTAAATAACGAACGCTAAAAATGGAGTTAGATAGGGAAAGGAAGACGTAAGACTATTTGGGATTTTTGATGGGCGAGAGGTATTAACTTACTGGATAGGGGTTTGGAGTTAGCCTATATAGCAATCCTTGCAGGAGTCGTAAATTTTTTACCCCACCCCAACCCTCCCCTTGGTAAGGGGAGGGAGTAAGAAATTCCTAAATGATGCGACGATTGCTATAGTGGGATTCTTTTGGGAAACTGGTATAAGAAGTCGATGTAAAATGCAAAATAAGTAAATCAACTTAATTAAACGTAAAACGATCGCACTCTTACCACCCCGACTTCTTAAAAGTCGGGGTGGTAATTAGATCAAGACTTAAGAAAGAGTCTTTCTAGCACGTTCCGATCGCTCTTCTGCAGTCTCCATAACATCCGCCATCTTATCCACCATTTCCCCTGGGTAATTTTCTAGTACGCGAGTAGAAAGTGAAATTCGGCCACGACTTTCATCGAGGTCAAGCACGATCGCTTTCAGGGGTTGACCGGGAGCAAACACCTTGCCAAGGTTATCAATATATTTTTGGCTGACTTGCTTGATGTGCAGCAAACCGCTAACTCCTTCCAAGTCCACAAACACGCCAAAAGGCTTGATGCTGCTGACTTTTCCTTCCACCAACTGACCAATTTGCAAGTCCTTGAAAGCATTCGATTGAGTGGCCATCCGCTGGGAAAGTACGAGTTTTTCCCGTTCGCGATCGACCTCCAAGAAATTAACGCTCAAAGATTGACCGATCAGCGATTCTAGGTTATCGCGATCGACTAAGTGCGATCGGGGAATAAAGCCGCGCATTCCCTGAACATCTACAGTCACGCCGCCCTTATTTGCGCCAGAAACCCGCACCTGAAGAACTTTACCGGTTTCCTGCAATTCCACTAAATCTTCCCAAGCTTGCTGAATTTGTAACTGCCGCAGAGACAAGGTAACTTGGCCATCGGCATCTTGTTCGCGGATAATCAAAAAGTCCCGTTCCTCGTCCAGCGGAACCACTTCCGACAAATCCGTTACTGTTCTCAAAGCAGCCTCTTCGATCGGCAAAAAAGCCGAAGACTTGCCGCCGATATCAACATACGCGCCGTTTGAGTCGTACTCGAACACTTTGCCGCGCACTACTTGTCCCTTCTGGAATTCGTAATTGTGCTGTTCGAGGGCTTTAGCAAAATCATCCATTGAAAAGGATGGTTTTGCGCTTTGAGAACCTGTAGATTTGGAATTCATGTCAGTTTAGTTGTCAGTTGTCAGTAATTTAGTTGTCTGTTGTCAGTAGAAAAATTTTCCCACCCGGACCATCGGACTATCGGACCATCTCCCCATCTCCCCATCTCCCACTCTCTAAGCTGGTTGAAGTTGCTGTTGACACTCCCCTGCCTGAAGGCGAGGGGATTCTTAAGAACCGCAATCAAGCGTGGATCTTGATTCGTAATGGCTGTGCCAAACAGCCTCTAGACAGTCCGGTAAAACCATTCTGCTTACTTTTTCTGCCAATATTTGCAGCACCATTACAATCAGCGTTAATCAAATGTCCTTCCCAAGTCCGATACAATCCGCGCTTAACACGCTTGCCAGAAAATTGGTAAGTTGCTGGTTTGCCGGCATTGTAGACAGGCAAATCGTCACCATCCAAAGCGCTAGCTTTGCTTGTATACGATTCTTCCTGTTCAAGGTAGAGCAAGCCGTAACGCTCACAAAGCGATTTCAGCTTACCTCTCAAAGTATGAAAAGGAATTTGGACAAAGTTCTGATTGTTGCGACTGCTAATATTGATTTCCTGCTTCTGGCCCAAATTGAACCCGACAATCACGCGCTCAATTTTCTGGGCAATGCAATGGTCAATAATCAGCCTTGCCGTTTTGCTGAGATAGTCCCTAACTTGATTGTTTCGATTGACAAGCAATCTAGCTTGACGCTCAGTTATCCGCTCAATCTTTTGTCTATCTTTGATAGATTGCAATCTGGCATTTTCTTTGTTGAACCACTGGTTAATAGATTTAAGTTTACGACCATCCACAATAAAGGATGCCCCATTGGTGTCAACGCAAGTAGCCAAATTGTCCAATCCCAAATCAATGGAAATAGCGCTATCAACGACTGTTTCAACAGGTTCTGGTTCAACCTGGGAAACAAACTCGACTTCAAAGAATCGAGCATTGTACTTAGAATGTATCCGAACTTCTTTGATAGCTTCAGGATTAAGTCTCTCAGGGAATGGAATAGATACCGCTCCAAACAGCTTCTTGAAAGCATTTGACATCGGTACATTAAACCGTCCGTCCTTAACCACGATCCGAGGAATTATCAATACAAAGTAGCCATCTTTGGGTAAGTAGTGAGGCAATCTCACCTTCGGTTGATAGCGGCCAGATTTAACAGCGCTAATCAAGGCATAGAAACTGTGAAACGTTCTGTCTACTACTTTCAAAGTCTGTTGAGCAATATCCGTGTTTAGCAAACGATAGTTCTCGTTTTCTTTGCACAGATGGTAGGCAGATTCGTAACGCAAGTGTTTGCGCTCCTGAAAGTAGTATTGTCGAACAGTGTAAAGCCCTACATTGTAGAGATTTTTGCTAAGACGACACAACTCTCGCAGTGCCAAAAACTCAGACTTGTTTAGATTGCGGATTTGGTTCTTTTGAGTCAGGTACATCCTATTGGTCTCGCTGCATATTCTATTCTACAGCGAAACCTCTCAACTTTCTGGTTAAATTGCGGTAAAAAGGCAAAGCCGTCCTAGAAGGACGGGGTTTCCACCCATATTTTCTGATGAAATAGCTGCTTCACCTGCCTCCACGAATCGGCTGCTGCCGTAGCGTCGTAACTGCCGCGGTGGTCGCAGAAGAAGCCGTGATCGGCATTGTAGCGGAAAATTTGGTGAGAAATACTGTGTTTTTGCAATTCGGCGGCGATTTGGTCAACTTGTTCTAAGGGAATGCTGGGGTCTTGAGTGCCAAAAAAGGCGTAGAGAGTGCCTTTAATGTCTGCTGTGCGGGCGATCGTGGGGGTGCCGCCGCCGGGGGTTTGGGTGGCGATACCGGCGCCGTAGAACGACGCTGTAGCCTTGATTTCGGGCAAAGTAGCGGCAAGGTAGGCGACGTGCCCTCCAAAGCAGAAACCGATGCAGCCAAAACCTTCTGGTTTGACTGAGGGTAGAGTTTTGAGATAATCGATCGTGGCTTGGATATCGCCGAGAAGTTCGGAAGCGGTGGTTTTTTCTTTGTATTCTCTGCCGATTTGGATGGCTTCGGGTGTGTAGCCGGTTTCAAAGCCGGGGGCTTGACGCTGGTAGATGGCTGGGGCGATCGCCACATATCCTTCTTTTGCTATTCTTTCAGTAACTTCGCGGATGTGTGAGTTGACGCCAAAGATTTCTTGAATCACGATAACTGCGGGAAATTGCCCTGGGGAGGTTGGCTGGGCTAGGTATGCAGCTATTTGCAAATCCCCGTTAGGAACTGTGATATTTTTGGTGCTAATTTCGGCTTTTGTCATAGGTTGTTTTAAGGTAAATGCCACTCTACTGATTTTAAGTTAATTTGGGGATTTTGTATGCAATTTACCAATAATATTTTTCGGAACCGCGAAGCGTAAAACCGCAAATATGGCAGGTAAAAATTCGCTTATTGTTGAAGGTTTAGGTTTGGCTGAACAAGTTGGGGCAAATCACTCATAGGAATTAATTGGAGATTCAATTTCGGTAAAATATAAGTTTTGGTCTGTGATTTTCTAAAGCCTAGATTTTGATAAGTCTACGACTTGGCAGTTTTTATATGGCTTTTTCGTGAGATTTTAGAGATAAGTGTCTAAGCCGTTAGCTGTTGAATATGAGCTAATTTTTTTTGATAGATCGGAGTTGTTTTTTAATCGCTTTGCTTTCTGGTTGGCGGAATAGTTTGAGGAGATTGATTCCGGCTAGGACTCAAGTCTAAGTTACGATCGCCACGCCGAACAAGGTCATCCAACCAGTTGAGGAGATGGATGGAGGCTAGGACTCAAGTCTAAGTTACGATCGCCATGCCGAACAAAGTCATGCAACCAGTTGAGGAGATTGATTTCGGCTAGGACTCAAGTCTAAGTTACGATCGCCCCGCCGAACAAAGTCATTTACTCGGGGCGAAGCCTATTTCGCAGCCCAAAAAGTCTAAGTTACGATCGCCATGCCGAACAAAGTCATCCAACCAGTTGAGGAGATTGATTCCGGCTAGGACTCAAGTCTAAGTTACGATCGCCACGCCGAACAAGGTCATCCAACCAGTTGA